>NZ_QTNF01000040.1:0-47604 GCF_003603455.1 Bacteroides sp. AM37-9
ATCCAAATATATTAAACTCTTTTTTCGAAGTTTTTTTGAAAGAATATGCTAAAACGCTGATTCAGAAGTGTGTTGTAGAACATATTTTTGATAGGATTAGGAAAGTTTAGGAACAGATAAGGAAGTGAGGGTAATAGTAGAGCATTGAGAGAGGCGCTTAGAAAAGCATAGCTTTAGAGAACGTAAAGCTATGCTTTAGCACTCGTAAAGCACCGCTTTAGCATTGACAAATCACTGCATTGTTTATAACGGGCGGGTACAGAAGGGACACTTTTCAGGGAGCCCCTTCACACACACCCGCGCGCGTACTAAAATAGTCTCTTCATCATCTACATTGATAAACACTATGCATTGGGTCAGGCGTTTCAGTCAGGTGAGTGCAGTATTTTCCTTTATCCCATGCCGACTGCCATACCTATGCGCGGGTGAAACCTGCTCTCAATTTGCCAAAGAAGAAATTCTCATCATCATCAACATTCATCAGATGGCTAATTTCTGTAAGGGGAAGGAACAACAGGACATGCGTGGCTTGGCAGTAGAGAGATTCACAAGTTGAAGTGCAGTCTTAAAGTCGGCGAAAGAATGATTATATTCTGGCAGCACTTCTTCATCGTCATAGTAGAAGCATCTTCTTCGCCGTACTCTCCTTCTTCTCCCCACGTTTCATCATTTTCCACCTTATTTATACGCGCGCACGTGTGTGAGAAATTATTAGGGTGTCCCTACTGTACCCTTTGTCCCTGCCTCACTGTTCATAACTTTGTTTTTTTGCATAAGGGAACGCCTGCAGTTTCAGCGAGACAGAAGTACAATTGCTCCTTTCACCGCCTTGAAATCAAGAGTTGTTATAGCATTGGCAGCCCATACATGTTCTTTGTTCGGTTCATCTATACCCTCTTTATGCAAGTACATTACAGACTTTTAATTACCAACCAGTCTCATCCCATCCGGCAGCAGAATACCATTGTAATGTTCGATAAAAATTATTTATTTTTGAATCAAAGCTTCCACGAGGTATATAAGTGGACAGCCCTTCCGCCTTTTCCATAGAAAACATACTATAAGTAATTCCCGAATAATTTTTCGGTGTAGTTTTCCTATAAATTACAGCCTCATCAAAAGCTTGACGCCATGACTGATAATCAGCATTATCTTTTCCTCCTGTTAAATTTTGAATCAAATTATCAAAATCATAATTTGCTTTATCACTGCTAAAATCATAAAGCTGTATATCATCACGCTGCACCACTCCCGCATCTTGAATATATTTAGGAATAATAGTTTTAACAACCATAGCTAAGTTATCCAAAGCAGCACTATTAATTACAGATGTTGCAACTCCTCCCGTCCAATTTGTATTAACCGATGGTACCTTGCCAGTATAAAACTTTTCATAATAATTGAAATAAGCACTAGCTATATTTATAGCCAAATTATTCTCTGTAAACATCTCCGGCACAACTACACTATAAGGAGCCCCAGGACCAGGAATTTCAGTTGGTGAACCAATAAAATATTCAGCACAATCACGTAGTTCATAAGCTACTTCCACAGCCTGCATCGAACATGAATCAAACAGAATAAATTTCAAAGGTCTAGGAAAAGAAGATAACAATACATCATGAAAATCCGGAATATTCATTTGAGTTCTACGATAGTACCCGATTGAACGAGAATTCGCATCATTGGTAGCCGGCACCCATGAAGAACTATGAGATAAAAACACAAAGCCATAACTATCTGCCGGGAAATAACTTACCGTTTGAGAAATAACAGAAGACATAACCTCTTTAGCCAAAGGGTTCTGTTCCGAATAGGTAAAAAGAGTGTCTGCTACCACTTTTCCGTTCTGTTTTTTTAATGAAACAAGACGAGGAACATCATTAACCATTTCACTATAAACAACTAAATTACATTTTGAATAATCTACCTCTTTCATACCCTCTTTCATATCTTCAAAATTGGTTTTAAAGAGATCAGATAATTCATTAACGCCATTATCACCTACAATATATACCAACACAGTGCGCCCAACTTGTTCACGCGGTTGAGGTATAATAGGACCTTCTTCATCATCGTGACAAGCTGCCACCAACATTACAACACAGAACAAAAGCGATAATATTTTAATCTTTTCCATAATATTCCTCATTTATAACAGGGACAAAGATAAAAAAATAAGAGATGCAAACCTGCATCTCTTATTATATTAACAATAAAGTTATTGTTTATTACTCTTCCGGTTTCGTAAAGCGGAATTTATCTGAATCAATCCGCGATACCGTCATTCTATTATTCTTCTTATATTTATTCAGAATCTTCGTTGCTTCTTTTTCCAACTTCTTTCTGTTTTCCGAGAAGTAAATCATACATGTACTATTCTGCTGCAGTTGGTTATCCTCCAGATAATTTTTCAACTGATAACTATATAATTCACGATGAGCCAAGAACCCTTCTTTGCTAACCTTCGCACTATCTAATATCTGAATATCCGTGAAATAGACTACCGTATCCGTAAATGAAGCAGAAATTCCAAAAGCATAAACCGGTTTAGAATGGTCTTTTTTCAGAGAAAAAGCGGAGCACATGGTAAACACAAGTGCAATTGCAAATAGTATTTTTACGTATTTCATATCATATAATTTTTAACTTCGCAAAGGTAACAAAAAAGAAGAGACTACCTCGATTTATCTCAAATAAATAGCATTTCTTAATCATAAATCCATAACAATACAGGTTTCTTTTCTGCCTTGAGCAGCCTGTCAACCTTCCTCATCACCTCATCAGATATCACAGGGCACCCTTGACTGATTCCTAATGGAAGATGCAAAGGATACACCTCCGTTTCCGGCATCGGAGTATAAGAATGTAACACGATATACCGTTTAAAAGCATTGTTATTCGTTGCTTCCAATCCATGCAATTTATAATGAACATTAATCCCCCACTTGCTATACGACCGTATCCCTACTTTATATTTTCCTAAAGAAGAGCAATAACTACCTTCCACATTACTAAATACAGGCTTGGACAGCGTACTGTTTTTCCCGTATCCATGCGCACAAAGACTTGCATACTTCACAGAATCTCCCTTGAAATCCCATACAAAGAAACGCCTTTTACCGGAATGAATACTGAAATCTACCAGAAAGCAATAATTTGTATTATACCCGTTCTTATCACAATAAGCCTTTCCCACCTGCGCTTTTTCACGCAAACGTTGCTCTATTTTAACAGGCACCGTGTCAGAAGATAATGTCGCATATCTTGCGTATGCCATCACCCCTGCTCCCAAAACAACCAGAACAAATGATATTAAAACAGATTTCTTCATAAAACTCACATAGCACAAGATTAAATTATAGAATGGGACTTATATAAAAAGTCGCATAAGTACATTCTTCTACATGAAAAGTGCGACTTATGCGACTCAAATTCTTTTTTCAGAAACTGATATTCCTTACTTATCCCAAGTAAGATTTGAGCAATTTACTACGATTACTTTGTCTAAGTCTTCTAATTGCTTTTTCTTTAATCTGACGAACGCGCTCACGTGTGAGGCCAAATTTATCGCCGATTTCTTCTAATGTCATTTCTTGTTGTCCGATACCGAAAAACATCTGAATGATTTCTTTTTCTCTATCGGTTAACGTAGAAAGAGCTCTATCAATTTCCCTCGCAAGAGACTCATTAACCAGAGAGCGGTCCGCCATTGGCGAATCATCGTTAACCAACACATCCAACAGGCTGTTATCCTCTCCTTCCACAAAAGGTGCATCCACCGAAATATGACGGCCGGATACCTTCAGCGTATCAGAGATTTTATCAACCGGAATTTCCAGTTCGTCTGCCAACTCCTCGGGAGACGGACGCCGCTCGTTTTCCTGTTCAAACTTCGAGAAGGCTTTGCTGATCTTATTCAGCGAACCTACCTGATTCAACGGGAGACGAACAATACGCGACTGCTCTGCCAATGCTTGCAGAATAGACTGGCGAATCCACCATACAGCGTAGCTAATGAACTTAAATCCACGTGTCTCATCAAATTTCTCGGCAGCCTTAATCAGTCCTAAATTGCCTTCATTAATCAAGTCAGGCAAACTCAAACCCTGGTTCTGGTACTGTTTAGCCACAGATACGACGAAACGAAGATTGGCACGTGTCAATTTTTCCAATGCTACACGGTCACCCTTACGAATGCGTTGAGCGAGTTCCACTTCTTCCTCGACAGTAATCAGGTCTTCACGGCCGATTTCCTGCAAATACTTATCAAGAGAAGCGCTCTCTCTGTTAGTGATACTTTTGGTAATCTTTAGTTGTCTCATTCTTTAAAAACAGATTTGGAGTGCAAAGTTACGACAAATAATTTGTTAACATACAAAATTAAGTAACTTTTACACTATATTTTTCATCTAATAAAACAAAAAGAGATGCCGACAAGTTGATTGTCGGCATCCTTTTTCTATTTCATTAGCTTATCCTGCAATCTTCTTACTTTATTTTATATATTACTCTTGAGTCAGATCGACTGCGAAGTATCCGCGTTTACCGGATGGGAACACACCGGTCAGGAACAATACCTGATTCGGAGACTTAACAGCAGCTTTCATCACCTCTTCCAGATCGCTGACTTTGCGCATCGGCTGGTCATTAGCTTTTAGGATAATGAAACCTTTACGAACTCCTGCATCTGACATCTTACCGGAAGAAACCCCTGTCACTTGCAAACCGTAACCCAGATTCAATTGTTTCTTCAAATCATCCGGCAATTCTTTGAAAGCAGCTCCCAAGATTTCCATGCCTGCATCTTTCACGATTTTGGTAGTACCTTGTTCGTTCTTCAACGTTACTTCAACGGTCTTTTCCTTCTTATCGCGCATCAGTTTCACTTTCACCTTATCACCCGGACGATGTTTCGCAAGAGCTTCCTGCAAGTCGGCCATATTGGATACTTTCTTATTATCCACACCGATAATTACGTCGTCCACTTTGATGTCAGCTCCTGCAGCAGAACCATTCTCTACGATTTCAGAAACCCACACTCCTTCTACAACACCCAGTTCTTTAGCTTTATCTGCCAGTGTCTTACCGGATTTATCAATCGGTTGACGGTCGTCCATCAAACTGCTACCGATAGAACCACCACGAATACCGAGCAATGCACGTTGTACTGTTCCGTATTGTTTCAGGTCGGCAATTACCTTCGTCATAATGCTGGTCGGGATAGCGAAACCATATCCTGCATAAGCACCTGTCGGAGAAGAAAGCACCGAATTGATACCTACCAGTTCACCTTTGGCATTTACCAGCGCACCGCCACTATTCCCCTGATTGATAGCAGCATCCGTTTGGATGAATGATTCTATACCACCATTATATACACCCAGAGAACGGGCTTTCGCACTTACGATACCGGCAGTTACAGTAGAGTTCAGATTGAACGGGTTACCTACCGCCAATACCCACTCTCCTACTTTCAACGCTTCGGAGTCTCCTACCGGAATAGTCGGGAAATCATCACCTTCTATTTTTACCAATGCAAGGTCGGTGCTGGGGTCAGTACCGATCACGCGTCCTTTAAACTCACGGTTATCATTCAGTTTCACACTGATTTCATCTGCACCTTCAATCACGTGATTATTCGTTACGATATATCCATCTTTCGAGATGATTACTCCCGAACCAAAACCTACACGAGGTTGAGACTGTACCTGACGCTGCTGTCCGCGTCCATCACCAAAAAAGAAATCGAAGATGTCCGGCGCTTGCTGAACAGTTCTTGTTTTAGCTTCTTGAGTAGACCTTATATGTACGACAGCATGAAGCGAATTCTCCGCAGCCTGAGTCAGGTCAACAGGTTGAGCGTTCACAGCGTCAAAAGCAGCCAATTTGACATTGGGATTCTGCTTGAACATCTCATTAAAAGATGTCTCTTTAGCAGCTTCGTTAGATTGCAACAATTTGTAAGTTGTCAATCCTGCAACTCCTGAGCTAAGAAGAATGATTGCTCCTACTCCCAGAATGTTCTTTGTTGTCTGTTTCATGATTTATAATTCTTTAAATTGTTAATATTCGACATTGTTTTAACTTTTACGACGTTAAAATAATAACAAATATCGTTCACTTATTCTACTTGTCACTCTTTTTTGTCCACTTTTAACAGAGAATATTTAGAGCTTAACAGCGGTTAACGACAGCACCTGACAAATTTACATTCGTTGTATGTCAGATGGCTTTAACACTCTGACATTCATTCAGTAAAGTCAGATTTTCATGACACCGATTCCGGGCAAATCATTTAAGGTGATCTTTCCTTTCACTACTTCTACCCCTTTAAAGCGATCATTAGAAATAAGCAAGTTACCATCCAGATCGGCAAAATCGACTAATGGCGAGAACTGTGAAGCTGCTGAAATAGCACACGAGGTCTCTGTCATACAACCCACCATCACACGCATACCGAGCGCATGAGCCAGCGTTACCATCTTCCATGCTTCACGCATACCGGTACATTTCATCAGCTTAATATTAATTCCCGTGAAAGCGTCTTTCAAAGCAGCTACATCTCCCAAACGCTGCAACGATTCATCTGCAAATATCGGCAATGGACTTTGTTGTGTTATCCAGGCAATGTCGTCTAGCTTCTCCTTCGGCATAGGCTGTTCTATCATCACAATGCCTTTTTCTTTCAGCCAATGAATCATATCAAGCGCGTATTGACGGTCTTTCCAGCCTTGGTTGGCATCTATCGCTATCGGCAGATTCGTTACCGAGCGGATGGTTTCAATCATCTCCTTATCATTGTCCCGTCCCAGCTTTACCTTTAATATATTAAACTGATCGGCGCACTCTTTTGTTTTCTCCCTTACCACATCAGGTGTATCAATACCTATCGTGAAGGTGGTAGAAGGCGTCTTTTCTTTGTTCAATCCCCATATTTTATACCAGGGAGCATCCAACAGTTTTCCCACCAAATCATGAAGGGCGATATCTACCGCAGCTTTCGCCGCCGTGTCTTTTGGCGAGAGGCTGTCAACGTATGACAAAATGTCATCTAGCTGAAAAGGATCACTAAACTGTTCCAGATTCACTTTCCCCAGAAAACTCATAACCGATTCTACCGTCTCTCCCAAATAAGGAGGCATAGAGGCCTCTCCGTACCCCGTTATTCCTTCATATTCTATTTCCACCTGTACATCAGGAGTCGTTGTGCGTGAATATGTGGCAACCGTAAACACATGCTTCAACTTCAATTCATAAGGGAAAAAGCTCATTTTCATCTTTCCTCCCAAACCGAGCTTATTTATATAGACGTTAGAAAGCGATGATTCTCCGGCTAATGTCCGACGGACAACCAACCCTGAACCCAAAGCAGCCAAAGTCGCTGTTTTCAAAAAATCTCTTCTGTTCTGCATGCTTTAATAGATGATAAATTACAAATGATAGGTGATAAATGACAGGTGACAGATAATAGATGATAGATATTTATACAAAATACTCACAATAACTATCAAACATCATTTATCGACTATTTATAATAAGGATTATTATCCGTAGTATTCATTCCCTTCTCCTTATTAATATAAGGTAGGAAGCGAACGGCAAAAAGTAGACGTTTCGTGTTGAACTCGTCATAGTTCTTATCCGCAGGGTTCATACTACTGATGTGTACATCGCCCAAAGCGTGGATAAACTGTTTATTACCAAGGTAAATACCAACGTGAGAGATTCCTTCTTTACGCTCCGCAGTTGCTTTACGGCCGAAAAACACTAAATCCCCCCGTTGTACATTGGCAAAATCAGGAGCAATCTCAATATGTTCGCCCACATAAGCCTGTTGAGACGCATCTCTCGGAATAATAATATCATGCATAAAAAGCACGGTACGTACCAAGCCGCTACAATCTACTCCTTTGGAAGAGGTTCCTGCCCACAGATAAGGAATTCCCATCATCGAATAAGCAGTCGCAATGATACTTTCAACATCTTGTTTCAATGAGGCCCTCCATTTTGTTTCCGGTTGAGAAATAGATTTAGAAATGTATGCTTTCCGACCGTCGGGATAAGATACTTTGTAGAAATGCCCTTTGCTTCCCTCCCACTTCAGACGATTGCCTGCAACCACGTCGGACACAGGTTGAGAACTTTCATCCGGTTTTTCATACGCAAATCCGTAGTGCGAAGTAACCACTATCTTTTCCGCCCGGTTCCACTCATCATAACGTTCCTTCGACATGGGGGTAATCACCATCCGGTGTACCCATCCGGTATAATCATCCGGCGTTTGTATCTCGTACCAACCGGTATATTGAAGTACTTTGACCGGCATCCCCAACAATGCCTGCGTACTCATGCCGGAAGTAAATTTGCCTTCTTCGCGCAAATTGCAAACAGAGATATGCACTACCCCATAAGCTGAATCGGCAGGCATGGGACGTATTTCCTGTGCTTTCAGGCTGACTGCCGCAATCACCAGAAAACAAGAGAAAAGGAGGATATTCTTCTTCATTAAAATTCATTTTAATAATAGCAAAGGTAGAAATTATTTCTATTTGTGGTACTTTCTTTGGCTAAAACAAAATAAATGACGTATTTTTGCAGTCTAAAGCAGTTGGCCGGTCTGTCGCGTGCACGTTTCGTGCAGGAGGAAAGTCCGGGCAACATAGAGCATCCTACTTCCTAACAGAAAGCTGTCCGTGAGGGTAGAGTAACGTAGAAGAAAATAACCGCCGCTCCTTTCGGGGAGAGGTAAGGGTGAGAAGGTGGGGTAAGAGCCCACCAGCCGCATGGTGACATGTCGGGCTGTACGTCTTAGGAGTTGTAAGGTCATGTAAACCGGCGTTATGAGAGTTGCTCGCTCCATGTCGGAGGGTAGACCGCTAAAGTGTCGTGGTGACACGCCACTCAGATAAATGACAGACACCTTGTTTTATATAAGGTACAGAACTCGGCTTATAGGCTGACTGCTTTTTCTTTTAATTATCCGTTGAACTATGAAGAAGAAAATCACCGATATATGGAAGTTTCTTACGTATGACATCTGGCGCATTACGGAAGATGAAGTGACCCGAACCAAGTTCTCACTCTACAATATTATAAAGACCATCTATCTTTGTATCAACCGGTTTACCAAAGACCGGATGGCTAATAAAGCTTCCGCACTGACATATAGCACATTGCTCGCTATTGTACCGATACTTGCCATCCTGTTTGCCGTGGCACGCGGTTTTGGATTCGACAACCTGATGGAACATCAGTTCCGCAATGGTTTCGGAGGAAATATAGAAACAACAGAGGCCATTCTCTCATTTGTCAACTCCTATCTTTCACAAACCAAAGGAGGTATTTTCATTGGAGTTGGTTTGGTCATGTTGTTATGGACGGTTATCAATCTGGTCAGCAATATTGAAATCACCTTCAACCGTATTTGGGAAGTGAAAAAAGCACGGTCCATGTATCGCAAGATTACGGATTACTTCTCTATGTTCCTATTGATGCCGATTCTAATCGTAGTGTCCGGAGGACTTTCTCTGTTTATGAGTACCATTCTCAAACAGATGGATGATTTCGTCCTGCTTGCTCCTATAATGAAATTCATGATACGGCTTATCCCTTTCGTCCTGACATGGCTGATGTTCACAGGGCTGTATATCTTCATGCCGAATACGAAAGTAAAATTCAAACACGCGCTCATTGCAGGCATTCTGGCAGGGTCTGCTTATCAGGCTTTTCAGTTCCTGTATATCAACAGCCAGTTGTGGGTATCAAAGTACAACGCCATTTACGGTAGTTTTGCCGCACTTCCTTTATTTCTGCTTTGGTTGCAAATATCTTGGACAATCTGTTTGTTCGGAGCAGAATTGACGTATGCCGGGCAGAATATCCGCAGTTTTAGTTTTGA
This sequence comes from Bacteroides sp. AM37-9, assembly GCF_003603455.1. Classification (NCBI taxonomy): domain Bacteria; kingdom Pseudomonadati; phylum Bacteroidota; class Bacteroidia; order Bacteroidales; family Bacteroidaceae; genus Bacteroides; species Bacteroides sp. AM37-9. The sequence continues at coordinate 9,902 of NZ_QTNF01000040.1, forward strand.
CCAGGACACCCGGAATATCAGCAGACGATACCGGGACTTTATATCCATCCTGATTATGTCGCTCATAGCCAAACGGTTTGAGAAGAACGAGCCTCCCTATACGGCTGCAGAAATCTCGGAAGAGCATCAGATTCCCATCCGGCTAACCAACCAGGTACTTTATCAGTTGCAAGAAATAGAATTGATTCACGAGGTAGTCACCGACGAAAAAAGCGAAGAGATCGGCTATCAACCGTCAATGGATATCAATCAATTGAATGTAGCCATCTTATTGGATCGTTTGGATACATACGGTTCCGAGAATTTCAAAATTGACAAAGACGAAGAATTCAACGACGAATGGAAAGTGCTGACCGAATCCAGAGAAGAATACTATAAAAAAGCAAGTAAAGTATTACTGAAAGATTTATAAGGAAAAGGAAGCAAGCAGTGCAACGATCTCGAAAATCAGACTTTACAACCTGATATTCTTATCTATAATAAGTCCGAAGCCAGCCTGAAAGGAGAAGACGTCCAACTGAAAGCGGCAGTAGACTATTTGCTGAAGGATTTGTCAAAAAAGAAATAAATACTATATTATTAATGCCGCTTATTCAGCGGCATTAATAATAAGTTATATATCAATACTTTAGATAAAACACTTCTGGTTTTAAACAAACAGTCCGTTCCTTTAAAAGGAAAGCATCGTTGGTTTAAAAGGAACGTACTCTTCCTTTTAAACCAACGATGCTTTCTGTTATATGCTTATCCTAAAGAACTAAGAATATAATTATTTTTCAATCAATAACGGTTGTATGAAATCACCTTTTCTTTCGGCTTCCTCATCTTTTTGCGTTTTTCCTTTGCCGGATAGCCAATGACAATATCCAACAATAAACGTTTCGAGGCAGGAATACCGGCAAGCTGTTTCATTTCTTTTTCATCAAACCAACCCAGAATACAAGAGCCCAGCCCTTCGGCTTCAGCCGCCAAAGCAATATGAGCAGCAACTATTCCAATGTCGATCAATGGAAAATGCTTGCCTTTCACCTTTCCACCAAGCAGAGAGGTAATATTAGCAGATTCCTCTACCACCAGAATATGCACAGGAGCATCTTTAGCAAACTTATTCATCCCCAAACCAGCAGCAGCTTTCCCCGCTTTTTGAGCCAGTTCCTTATCCATGATGACTACAAACCTCCAAGGCTGCGCATTACAGGCCGAAGGCGCCAAACGAGCAGCTTCAAGTATCCGTTCCAACTTTTCCGGTTCCACCGGACGCTCCTTATCATACGAACGGTCGCTTTGACGAGCCTGTACCAATTGAAGAAAATCCATAAGATTGCGATTTTATGATTTACAATTTACGATTGAAATTCGCTTTCGCGACAGCCAACTATTTATACTGAATCATCCGGCTGATATACTTACCGATAATATCGAATTCAATATTTACCACACTGCCAATCTCAAACGTATGGAAGTTTGTATGCTCATACGTATAAGGAATGATAGCTACCTGGAAAGTATCATCGGTCGGATTACATACCGTCAGACTAACACCGTTCACAGTTACCGAACCTTTATCCACCGTGATATATCCACGTTTCGCCATTTCCTTATCAAACGCATATTGGAAGGTAAAATACCAACTACCTTCCGCATCCTTAATATCAATACAAGTAGCGGTCTGGTCTACATGTCCCTGAACAATATGTCCGTCCAGTCGGCCATTCATCATCATGCTACGTTCAACATTCACCTTATCCCCCACTTTCAGCAGACCAAGATTAGAGCGTTCCAATGTTTCTTTCATGGCAGTCACCGTATACGTATCATCTGTCAGAGTCACCACTGTCAGACACACACCATTGTGAGAAATACTCTGGTCGATTTTCAACTCATTCACAAACGAACACTTAAATGTAAAGTGTATATTCTCCTGGTCTTTCACCAGTGCTACCAAAGTAGCATATTCTTCTACGATTCCAGAAAACATAATTTCATTTACTATTTTACGATTTACTACTTACTATTTTAAGATTGAGAATACTCTCTTAATGCAAGGGTCAAAGATACGAATTAGAAAGGAGCTTAAAAAATAAGAGCAAAAAAAAATGGGGCTTTTCACAAAGCTCCATTTTTCAGTTTTCAATAGGTATTAGTTTTTTTTTAAGGTAAAAAGATTGTTTTCAGGATAACGGTGCAAATATAGGCGGTTTTACCGATACTATCCAAATTATAAAACATGTCATATAACATCTTTTTGAAAATTCTTTGGATTTATTATCATTTGAAGCAAAATCTCCTGTAACTTGTCCGTTATAGGTGACAAATATAGGATAATTTTTTAAGGAGCCCTAATTTCTGTTTAAAAATCCGCAAAAAATTACTTTTCCGGGTAGTTTTCGTCCGTTTTTCCACGATGTTTTAACACTTTGGCGTCAATGAAGAAAACAATCTCCTCGGCAATATTGGTAATATGGTCTCCCGAACGTTCCAGTTTACGGAACACACTGACCAAATCTACGCAGGTATGTACAGCTTCCGGATGTTCGATGATATAGTCAGAAAGAATACCTGTCGCATCCGCATTGATTTCATCCAGCAAATTATCCTTGGCAAACACTCCCGCTGCCAGGTCATTACTCTCTTCATTCAAGGCACGCTTCGCCAGTTCCAGCATCGACAACACTTCTGCCTGCATCTCTGCCAGACGAAGACGGTTCAATAATTCCGCATCCAACACCGGCTCTTTGCAACGAAGTACAAAGCGGGCAATACCTTCCGCAAAGTCACCCAAGCGTTCCAGATTCGTATTGATCTTCAGCATAGCCAATACAAAACGGAGGTCAATCGCCACCGGATTATATAATGCGATAATGTCTTCCACATCGCTATCTATCTTCAATTCAAAAGCATTCACCCGACGCTCGCGAACCATCACTTGTTGAGCCAACTCCTTGTCGAGGGTCAACACAGCCTCTCCGGCACGGTCAAGCTGGTTGTACACCAAGGTCCACATTTCATCAATTTCCTTCTTCAATAGGATAAGTTCCGATTCTATAAACTTTACCATAGTCTATTATATATAAATGATTAATATTCTGCTAATGACATTTCAGAAATAAATTTCAGGCACGGATTTCACGAATTACCCGAAGCGTCCCGTTATGTAATTCTGGGTAGCCTCTTTCTCCGGATTGGTGAATATCTTTTTCGTTTGATCGAATTCCACCATTTCGCCCATATAGAAAAACGCCGTCTTATCACTGACACGGGCTGCTTGCTGCATATTATGCGTAACGATTACAATCGTATAATCCTTCTTCAATTCATGGATCAACTCCTCCACCTTAGCCGTAGAAATAGGGTCGAGTGCAGACGCAGGCTCATCCATCAGCAATACCGAAGGAGAGACAGCCATCGCACGGGCGATACAAAGCCGCTGTTGCTGTCCGCCGGACAATGCATAAGCCGACTCCTTCAACTTATCTTTCACCTCATCCCAAAGAGCCGCTCCTTTCAACGTTTCCTCCACACGATGGCGAATGAAAGCATTGTCTTTTATTCCATTAACACGAAGTCCGTAAGCTACATTCTCGAATATACTTTTCGGAAAAGGATTCGGACGCTGGAACACCATTCCTACATTCTTGCGGAGTTCGTCCACTTCCACCCCTTTCGCATATATATTATGTCCGTCGATACGGATTTCTCCCTCCAGACGGGTAGCAGGAATCAAATCATTCATCCGGTTGAAAAGCCGGAGGAAAGTAGACTTACCGCAACCGGACGGTCCGATAAAAGCGACAACCGACTTTTCCTCAATCTGCATACTGATACCCTTCAATGCATGAAAATCTCCATACCAAAAGTTCACATCACGCGCATCTATTTTCACTGTATCCATATACTAATCTAGTTTGTTTTTACTCTTTTCTCAAAATACTTTCTCAATGCATTGGCCAGCAGATTCACGAACAGGATAATCATAATCAACACCAATGCCGTACCATAAGCCAGCGGCAATTGTGCCTCCATATCCGTTCCACTCGTGGAAATCACATACAAATGGTAAGGCAATGCCATACACTGATCGAAAATACCCGTTGGCAGTTGTGGCAGGAAGTATGCGGCACAAGTAAACAGAATCGGCGCCGTCTCTCCCGAAACACGTCCCAAGGCAAGAATCAACCCTGTGATAATGTTCGGCATCCCCATCGGCAGAATGACGTGCCAGATCGTCTGCAATTTCGTTGCCCCCAAGGCCCGGCTGCCTTCACGCATACTGTCGGGAATGGCTTTCAGAGCCTCCTCCGTTGTCCGAATGACCAAAGGTACGCAAAGCAAACCTAATGTCAAAGAACCGGCCAAAATACTATCACCAAATCCCATATAATTGACAAACAGCGCCATACCGAACAATCCGAATACGATGGAAGGAATACCGCTCAAGTTATTGGTCATCACCCGGATAAAGCGTACCAACTTACCTTTCGGCGCATACTCATTCATATAAATTCCGCTCATCACCCCTATCGGAAAGGCGAACAGCGCACTCCCCACCATCAGATAGAAAGTACCGACAATGGCCGGCCATATACCGCCACCTGTCATCCCGTCCGTAGGAGCCGAAGTGATAAAATCCCAACTGATAGCGCCGATTCCTTTATAGACGATAAATCCCAGAATTGCAAACAATATCAGTACAATGCAAAGGCTCAACAGCCGGAAAATCCCGAAAGCAACTTTCTGCGAACGGTGTTTAGCTTTATTATTACTCCGTATTTCCATCTTATTTGCTACGTTTTAATCCTTTAGAGGAAATATATTCCACACTAAAGTTGATAATCAATGTGATGAAGAACAGTACGACACCCAACAGGAATAACGCCTGATAGTGAGGTCCTCCCGCAGGAGCTTCTCCCAATTCGGCTGCAATCGTAGCCGGAATGGTACGCAAAGGCTCAAGGATCGTTGTCGGAATCACAGCCGCATTACCCGTCACCATCAATACTGCCATCGTCTCCCCGATAGCACGTCCGATACCGAGTACCACACCGGATGTAATCCCTGAAATAGAATAAGGAATCACTACCTTATATATCGTCTGCCATTGCGAAGCGCCCAATGCCAGACTCGCTTCCCGCATCGCACGCGGACAGTTGCGCATCGCGTCTTCCGTCACCGTTATAATAGTAGGCAATGCCATAATAGCCAGTACGATACTTCCCGCCAAGCCACTCTCTCCCACCGGAAGATCAAACAATTTCTGAATCAACGGAACAATGACAATCAATCCGAAAAAGCCATAAACAACGGAAGGAATACCGCTCAACAGTTCGATAATCGGTTTTAGCCAGTTCCGCACTTTCGGATTTGCCACTTCAGACATATAGATAGAAACCGACAGCCCGAACGGCAAAGCAAAAAGGATGGCAAACAGGCTCACCCACAACGTCCCGGTAATCAACGGCAGAAAGCCGAATTGAGCAGCCGGAGTGGCCGTAGGAAACCATTCGGCACCCGCAAATACATCCTTTACGGAAATAGTGTTATCCTCTATGAAATGTACCGCGTCCGGATGAACAATAAACTTCTGCGGAACAAAAGCTACGATGCCGGGTGTTTTCTCCACCAGCTCCGTAATCTTATCGCCTGCATATTCATAAGCAGGTCCCAACTCCTCTTCCGTATAATACTGCGTTATATCTTCCAAACGAAAAACCCGGATAGGGAGATCTTCCCCACCGAGTTCCTTCCAGTTTGTAATCTCTTCGTCAAAAACATTTTTTATCTGTGCGGGGCTCAACACGCTGACCTTGTTGCTCTTATTCAGCGCCAACACATATCCCTCTTCAATCACTTTACTCTTGAACAGCCCGAAAGCTTCAGTGAAAAGGAAGAGTACAATCAGCAGAATAGTAATACTTGTCACAAAGCCGCTACAAGTCAACATTCCTTCTATAATCTTTTCAAATACCTTTTTCATATACCTGCTATGATTTCTGATGCAAAGAAAGCATCTCTTTATTAAGGAGGTGTGACTAACGTTTGAAGGAAATGTTTCAATCATGTTACGTTTGTGTTACAAGTACCATTTCCACTCCGGATGAAATGAAAATGTAATATCCGATTGCTTAATTTGCAACGTTAATAAAACGAAGAAATATGAAAGTGAGAAGAAACTTATTAATCGCCCTTTCCTTACTCTCGCTCGGTGCCAACGCACAACGTATTAAAGGTAGCGATACGGTACTGCCTGTCGCACAACAGACAGCAGAGCGGTTTATGAACCAGCACCCGAATGCCCGTGTCACAGTGACCGGTGGCGGAACCGGTGTAGGTATCTCCGCTTTAATGGATCATACAACGGACATCGCAATGGCTTCCCGCCCGATCAAGTTCAGCGAAAAGATGAAAATAAAAGGAGCCGGAGAAGAAGTAGACGAAGTGATTGTAGCCTACGATGCCCTTGCCGTGGTGGTGCATCCCTCCAATCCGGTAAAGCAGCTGACCCGCCAACAACTGGAAGACATTTTCCGGGGGAAGATAAACAACTGGAAACAGGTAGGCGGAGACGATCGCAAAATAGTGGTTTACTCGCGCGAAACATCGTCCGGTACTTACGAATTTTTCAAAGAGAGCGTACTGAAAAATAAAAACTACATGGCAAGCAGCCTTTCTATGCCGGCAACGGGTGCCATCATCCAGTCTGTCAGTCAGACCAAAGGAGCCATCGGATATGTCGGACTGGCATACGTATCTCCCCGTGTCAAAACGCTTTCCGTATCATACGACGGCACCCACTATGCCACGCCTACGGTAGAGAACGCCACCAATAAGACCTACCCCATCGTGCGCCCGCTTTATTACTACTATAATGTAAAAAATAAGGAACAAGTCTCACCCCTGATTCAGTTTATTCTCTCGTCCGACGGACAGGACATTATAAAAAAGAGTGGTTATATTCCGGTTAAATAAAAAAAATGTCCTACTTTTGTAGCCTAAATACAGATAACATTAACCGTTATGACAGATATTAAAAACGAAGAAGCAGGCGAAAAGAAAAGCTTGAACTTTATTGAACAGGCAGTAGAGAAAGACTTGAAAGAAGGTAAAAATGGTGGAAAAGTGCAGACACGCTTCCCGCCCGAACCTAACGGTTACCTTCACATCGGCCATGCCAAAGCTATTTGCCTTGATTTCGGCATCGCAGAAAAACACGGCGGTGTATGTAACCTTCGTTTCGACGACACAAACCCGACCAAGGAAGATGTGGAATATGTAGAAGCTATCAAAGAAGATATTCAATGGTTGGGCTACCAGTGGGGAAACGAATACTACGCTTCCGACTACTTCCAACAATTATGGGACTTCGCTATCCGCCTGATTCAGGAGGGAAAAGCATATATTGACGAACAAAGCTCCGAACTGATCGCACAGCAAAAAGGTACTCCTACCCAACCGGGTGTGGAAAGCCCTTACCGCAACCGTCCTATCGAAGAAAGCCTCGAACTTTTTAAGAAAATGAATAGCGGCGAGATCGAAGAAGGTGCTATGGTGCTCCGTGCCAAGATTGACATGGCTAACCCGAATATGCACTTCCGCGATCCGATTATTTATCGTGTAGTGAAACACCCGCACCACCGTACAGGTACTACCTGGAAGGCTTATCCGATGTATGACTTCGCTCACGGACAGAGTGACTTCTTCGAAGGAGTAACTCACTCGCTGTGTACACTCGAATTTGTGGTACACCGTCCTCTTTACGACCTCTTCATCGACTGGCTGAAAGAAGGAAAAGACCTGAACGACAACCGTCCTCGTCAGACTGAATTCAACAAACTGAACCTAAGCTATACCCTGATGAGCAAACGTAACCTGCTCACACTGGTAAAAGAAGGATTGGTGAACGGATGGGACGACCCCCGTATGCCGACTATCTGCGGTTTCCGCCGTCGCGGTTATTCACCGGAATCTATTCATAAATTTATTGATAAAATCGGATATACCACATACGATGCCCTAAACGACATCGCCCTGTTGGAAAGCTCCGTTCGGGACGACCTGAACAGCCGTGCCACCCGTGTATCGGCAGTGATCAACCCCGTTAAACTAATCATCACCAACTATCCGGAAGGACAGGTTGAAGAACTGGAAGCAATCAACAACCCGGAAGACCCGGAAGCAGGAAGCCACCTGATCGAATTCAGCCGTGAACTGTGGATGGAACGCGAAGACTTCATGGAAGACGCTCCCAAGAAATATTTCCGCATGACACCGGGACAGGAAGTACGCCTCAAAAATGCCTATATCGTAAAATGCACCGGTTGCAAGAAAGACGAAAACGGCGTAATAACAGAGGTATATTGTGAATATGACGCTAATACCCGTAGCGGTATGCCGGACGCAAACCGTAAGGTGAAAGGCACGCTCCATTGGGTAAGCTGCAATCACTGCCTGCAAGCAGAAGTACGTTTGTACGACCGCCTGTGGAAAGTGGAAAACCCACGCGACGAACTGGCTGCCATCCGCGAAGCTAAAAATTGCGAAGCACTGGAAGCCATGAAAGAAATCATCAATCCGGACTCATTGAAAGTTCTGCCCAACTGCTACATAGAGAAGTTCGCAGCTACCCTGCCTACACTCTCCTACCTGCAGTTCCAACGGATCGGTTACTTTAATATCGACAAAGAATCAACCCCGGAAAAACTGATTTTCAACCGCACAGTAGGGTTGAAAGATACGTGGGGGAAGATTAATAAATAACCTTTCACCACAGATTACACGGATTAACACAGATTAGAGAAATAAAGAATAAAAATCTGTGTTAATCCGTGTAATCTGTGGTGAACAAAATTAATAAAAATGGGTAGAAAGAACTCACCATCAGCCAAAAAGCAACTAGCCACACTTATCACAAACTACGAAAAAGCAAAAGCAGAAAACCGACAACTTTATCTGGATGCTGACCAACTGGCCGACATCGCCGACTGGTATGCCTCCGAACGGAAATTTGAAGAAGCACAAGAAGTAATCACCTACGGACTTAAGATACATCCGGGAAATACAGCTTTACTCATCGAACAAGCCTATCTCTACCTGGACACCCAAAAACTGCAAAAAGCAAAGAAAGTAGCAGATTCCATCACCGAAGATTTTGACTCGGAAGTGAAACTGCTGAAAGCCGAACTATTGCTGAATGGAGGAAAACTGGAAGAAGCCCAATGGTTATTAAGTACGATAGCGGATGCCGACGAACTGGAAACAATCATTGATGTCGTATTTCTCTATCTGGACATGGGATACCCGGACGCAGCCAAAGAATGGCTCGACCGAGGTAAATCGCGTTATGCCGAAGATGAAGAATATATGGCCCTCACAGCCGATTATCTGGCATCGACCCACCAAGTAGAATCGGCCATCATCTATTACAACAAACTCATCGACAAATCCCCTTTCAACCCTTCCTATTGGATGGGACTGGTGAAATGTTACTTTGTTCAGGAACAAATAGACAAGGCCATCGAAGCCTGTGATTTTGCGTTGGCAGCCGACGATCAGTGTGGAGAAGCCTACGCTTATAAAGCGCATTGTTTTTTCTATCTGAACAATTCGGATAATGCCATCGAGAATTACCAAAAAGCGATCGAGCTTAAATCCATCCCCCCCGAACTGGGTTATATGTTCATGGGAATATCTTACGGCAATAAAGAAGAATGGCAGAAAGCCGATGACTATTACGACAAAGTAATCGCACGTTTTGAAGAAGACGGAGACAGACAGTCTGTCCTATTAATAGACACATATACCAGCAAAGCCTTCGCCCTGTCCCATCTGGAAAGATATGAAGAAGCACATCAGCTCTGCGAGAAAGCCAAAGAGATAAACCCGAATGAAGGATTGATTTATCTGACAGAGGGAAAACTATATCTGGCAGAGGAGCTGGAAGACGAAGCAGCCTTGTCTTTCGAAAAAGCGATAGAGATTAACTCTAACATAGAAATGTGGTATATGATCGCCTCTGCTTATTCGGAAAGTGACTATCTGATAGAAGCCAAAGAATACTTTGAAAAAGCGTACCAGATGAATCCGAAATACGAAGATGTGACGGAGAAATTGAGTGTGCTTTGCCTCATGCACGGTGAAATCGACAACTTCTTTAAATACAACAAAGAATGTGAACATCCACTGGAAGAAGATATGATTCTGGATCTGTTAAATAGTCCCGAACATAGAGAGGAAGATGAAAGAACTCTCAAAGAAGTGTGGGAACGCATGAAAAAGGAGAATAAGAAAAAGAAGAAAGGAAAAAAATAAATCAGATTAATAAATTCTATCCTCAAAAAACATGGAATCAGTAGCAGAACTTCTTAAATGGGTATTAGAAAATTTGAACTATTGGGTAGTCACCATTTTTATGGCTATCGAAAGTTCTTTTATTCCCTTCCCCTCGGAAGCCGTAGTGCCACCTGCCGCATGGAAAGCTATGGCAGACGACAGTATGAATATCTTTCTCGTGGTCCTATTTGCCACCATAGGAGCAGATATCGGTGCATTAGTAAATTATTACCTGGCGCGTTGGCTGGGTCGTCCTATTGTCTATAAATTCGCTAACAGCCGTTTAGGGCACATGTGCCTTATTGATGAAGAAAAGGTACACCATGCAGAAGAATATTTCAGAAAGCACGGTGCAGCCTCCACTTTCTTTGGCCGTCTCATTCCGGCTGTACGCCAACTTATCAGTATTCCCGCAGGATTAGCCGGCATGAAATTAGGACCTTTCCTACTTTACACCACTCTCGGCGCTGCGATATGGAACAGTATATTGGCTCTACTCGGATACCTGATCTACCGGTTTACAGACCTCAAAACCACTAATGACGTCTATGTAATGGCAACCACATACAGCCACGAAATCGGCTATGTCATTATAGCAGTGGTGGTATTGGTCATCGGATTCCTAGCTTATAAGGGACTGAAGAAGAAGAAAAAATAAGTATTAAGTATTAGGTATTAAGTATTACCATGACTAATACTTAATACCTAATACTTAAAAACCAATCCTTAGAAATTGAATTGGACTCCCACTCCCAAGATCTCTTTAAATTGTACACGAGATCCTTTGGTACCATCCTTTTGTACAATCTTCACATCATCGTCATACATCAGGTTAGTAGTGAGCGTGGTTGAAAACCATTTATTGATAATCATATTTATTTGCACTTCCCAGTTCACATCTATGTTCAATGGCTTGTGCAGATAATCGGAATATAAATCCAAACGCGAATATACTGTCATATTCTTCAAAAATTCATATTTGGCTTCCCCTTTCAAGTTAGCACCGAAACTGGATAACAGGTGTTTGCCCGGATCCACTCCATAGGCTCCTTCGTCCGAGAGACGGTCATTGAGAACAAATGTTCCGCGCCATGCAGCAGGAGACAATACAACGGTAAATATCTTACCCGGATCATAGGTAAAGCCCAAACCGGTAGTCAAATAAGCGGGAGCCATAAATTCGGAGATAGCAACATCCTTATTGACGGAATAGTCATATCCGGGAGAGAACTGCGTCTGGAAAGTGGCGAATGCGCTGGCATACCAACTTTTGGCAATAGCATAGCCATAATTCGTATTCAAATAAATCTTATCATTAGCCTTCCTGGTTCCGTCGTCACCAGTCTTATTCAATCCATAAGCCAGTTCGATACGATTATTCCACAGATGTTTTCCTTTCTTATAATTAATCTGATAAGTGCCCTGCAAGTCAAAGGCAACAGAGTTATCACCTCCGGCAGCCCAGTTAGTCAGGCTCACCTGTGTCAGTTTCAGTCCGGCAAATCCTTCTTTTGTCCAGGGAGAAGTTTGTGTACTATCGGCAGTTTGAGCCGACAGGGTTCCAGCACCCATACATAGCAGGGTGATGAATAGAGTTTTCATCTTGTTCATGATAGTTGAGGTTTAGTGTAGAAAAAACACAACCTAACAAGAACGGAGCCTTGGCAGTTTACCAAGCCTTTTTACCAGTTCCCATTAGGTCAAAATCTTTAAGATAAGAGCAGTATTAAGTATTAGCCGTATTCGTTTATTAGCTGCAACTAATAGTTAATACCTAATACTTAATACTCCATATTCTATATTACTTTACAGCAGCTAAGGCTTTATCATAATCAGGCTCCTGGGTAATTTCAGGAACAAGTTCCGTATAAGCAATCTTGCCATCCTTGCCAATTACAACTACCGCACGGGCCAAAAGTCCTGCTAACGGACCATCTGCCATACGCACTCCGTAACTTTCGTCGAAATCAGAGAAGCGGAAATCAGACAATGGAATTACATTTTCAATACCTTCCGTTGTACAGAAACGACCGTGCGCAAAAGGAAGGTCCTTAGAGATAGCCAATACTACCGTATCTTTCAGTCCGGCAGCCATCTTATTAAACTTACGTACAGAGGTTGCACATACGCTGGTATCCAGACTGGGGAAAATATTTAAAATCACATTTTTACCATTCAAATCTTTCAGAGAGAAAGAAGATAAATCTGTTTTTACCAGCTCGAAGTCAGGAGCTACCTTACCTACTTGTATAAATTCACCGATTAGTTTCACCGGTTGTCCTTTGAAATTTGTTGTTGCCATAATGCATCTATATTTAAAATTTACTTTATATAGGAAACAACGATTCCCCCAAATATGTTCACGGAAAACCTTTTCTAAATTGAATTTGTTATTCCACAACGAAATCACCCTAGTATTCAATTTAAAATATAAAATGTATGGAAACTGTATTCAATGAGATTCAACATTCAGTAAAAAATTGGTGGACTTCTCTTCTTTTGGGAATCGTGTATATCATTGTAGCCCTTTGGCTCATGTTCTCACCCGTGAGCACCTATGTAGCTTTAAGTATCATTTTCAGCGTATCGATGTTGATAAGCGGTATTTTGGAAATTATCTTCGCTTTTAGCAACCGGAAAGGTGTCCCGAGCTGGGGATGGTATATCGTAGGCGGACTGATCGACCTTGTTCTGGGTATCTACCTGATTGCCTACCCAATGGTCAGCATGGAAGTCATTCCTTTTATCATAGCCTTCTGGCTTATGTTCCGCGGCTTCTCCTCCACCGGCTATTCCATCGACTTGAAACGTTACGGAACCCGCGACTGGGGCTGGTACATGGCTTTCGGTATCCTTGCCATTCTGTGTTCCCTTTTAATATTATGGCAACCCGCCATAGGAGCACTCTACGCAGTCTACATGATTTCTTTTACTTTCCTCATCATCGGACTTTTCCGTGTCATGCTTTCATTTGAACTAAAAAATCTGCATAAAAGAAAATAAAAATCTTTCGGCACTTACTTTGGTATTTTGTTTATCTTTGTAGGCAATTTACATGAATCAATTAATTAAAAAGGAAGAAAATTATGGCAATGCATACATGGTTTGAGTGCAAGATCCGTTATGAGAAAGTAATGGAAAACGGAATGCAGAAGAAAGTAACTGAACCTTATCTTGTTGATGCACTCAGTTTTACAGAAGCAGAAGCACGGATTATCGAAGAAATGACTCCGTTTATCTCCGGAGAATTTACCGTTTCGGACATCAAACGTGCCAACTATAGCGAATTATTCCCCAGTGACGAAGAAAGTGCCGACCGCTGGTTCAAATGCAAACTTATTTTTATCACGCTCGATGAAAAAAGCGGTGCGGAAAAAAAGACTTCCACTCAAGTATTGGTACAAGCTGCCGACTTGCGTGATGCAGTGAAAAAGCTGGATGAGGGCATGAAAGGAACCATGGCAGATTATCAGATCGGTATGGTATCCGAAACTCCGCTCATGGATGTATATCCTTACAGCGCCGAACCGAATGACAAACCGGAATTTGATCCGTCAAAAGCATAAGTAACAATGAGTATTGCTGACAATTTAAAGCAAGTGCTGGCCGAACTCCCTCAAGGAGTCCGGCTGGTTGCTGTCTCAAAATTCCATCCCAATGAAGCGATAGAAGAAGCATATCAGGCGGGACAGCGTATTTTTGGAGAAAGCAAAGTGCAGGAAATGACAGCTAAATACGAAAGTTTGCCGAAAGATATCGAATGGCATTTTATCGGGCACCTGCAAACGAATAAAATCAAATACATGATACCATACGTAGCGATGATTCATGGAATTGATAGTTATAAACTACTGGCCGAAGTCAACAAACAAGCTGTCAAGGCCGGACGTACTGTGAACTGTCTGTTGCAGATTCACGTTGCGCAGGAAGAAACCAAATTTGGTTTCAGTCCCGAAGAATGTAAAGAGATGCTGAATGTCGGAGAATGGAAAGAGCTGACTCATGTACGCATCCGCGGATTAATGGGTATGGCCAGCAACACCGATTGTATTGAACAAATCAACCGAGAATTTTGTTCACTAAATAGACTCTTTAACGAGATAAAAACAACTTGGTTCACCCACTCTGATACCTTCTGCGAACTATCAATGGGAATGTCACATGACTATCACGAAGCCATTGCCGCAGGAAGTACGCTGGTACGAGTAGGAAGCAAGATTTTCGGAGAAAGAAATTATTGATTAAGTATTAAAAAACATATTGCTATGACCGATTTAAAAACTACTTTCGCAGGGCTTTCTCTTAGAAACCCTATCATCATCAGTAGCTCAGGGCTGACCAACAGTGTCGGCAAAAACAAAAAATTGGCCGAAGATGGTGCCGGTGCTGTCGTTCTAAAATCACTGTTTGAGGAACAGATCATGCTGGAAGCAGATCAACTGAAAGACCCGGCATTCTATCCCGAAGCTAGTGACTATCTGGAAGAATATATCCGTGAGCACAAGTTATCTGAATACCTGACTTTAATAAAAGAAAGCAAAAAGGTATGCCCCATTCCTATCATTGCCAGCATCAACTGTTACACTGATTCCGAATGGATCGATTTTGCAAAGAAGATTGAAGAGGCTGGTGCCGACGCATTGGAAATCAATATCCTCGCCTTGCAATCAGAACTGCAATATACATACGGTTCATTCGAACAACGCCACATCGACATTCTCCGCCGCATCAAGCAGACGGTTAATATTCCCGTTATCATGAAGCTGGGCGATAACCTGACCAATCCTGTGGTATTGATCGATCAGTTGTATGCCAACGGTGCAGCCGCAGTTGTTCTCTTCAACCGCTTCTATCAGCCGGACATCAACATCGAAAAGATGGAGCATATTTCAGGAGAAATATTCAGTAATGCTTCCGACCTCGCCAATCCGCTCCGCTGGATTGGAATTGCATCTGCAGTAGTAGATAAGATCGACTATGCAGCTTCCGGTGGTGTTGCCAATGCTGAATCAGTAGTGAAAGCGATCCTTGCTGGTGCTTCAGCCGTAGAAGTATGTAGCGCAGTCTATCTGAATACAAACGCATTTATTGGAGAAGCCAACCGCTTCCTCTCTGCATGGATGGAACGCAAAGGATTCGAAAATATAGCTCAATTCAAAGGCAAACTGAATATCAAAGATATTAAAGGCGTCAATACGTTTGAACGTACACAGTTCCTTAAATATTTCGGAAAGAAAGAATAAAGGAAATGAAAAATGAAGAATGAAGAATGAAGAATAAGCTGCGCTATTATGCTGCATAGTAAATTCTTCATTCTTCATTCTTCATTTCCTACAGCAGGTTGCTTGCCAGTTCACTCAATTCACTTCGTTCACCTTTCAGCAGATTAACGTGTGCAAAGATATTCTGGTCTTTCATACGATCAATCATATATACCAGACCATTGGACTGACTGTCCAGATAAGGTTGGTCAATCTGCTGGATATCTCCCGTAAATACCATCTTCGTACCTTCGCCTGCACGGGTGATGATTGTCTTTATTTCATTTGGGGTCAGATTCTGCGCTTCGTCAATGATGCAATACATTTCGCTCAAACTACGACCACGGATAAATGCCAGAGCTTCAATCACCAGCTGTTCGCTTTTCTGCATATCTTCTATGCGCTTCACTTCGGTAGAGTTTGCTGCAAACTGACGTTTTATCACGTTCAGATTGTCAAATAATGGTTGCATATAAGGAGCTACTTTCTCTTGTGCATCTCCCGGAAGGAAACCTATGTCTTTATTAGAAAGCGCTACAACAGGACGTGCCAGCAAAATCTGTTTGTAATCGGTCAGTTTACCCAACGCAGCAGCCAAAGCCAGCAAAGTCTTACCTGTTCCTGCTTTTCCTGTCAGAGCTACCAGTTTGATATTCGGATCATTCAGGATCTCAAAAGCAAAACTCTGTTCCGCATTCCGGGGTTCGATTCCATAATTTTTCCCTTTCAGCACGCGGATAATAGAATGTGTGAAAGGATTGTAGCGTGCCAGTACACTGTTCCGGTCACTCTTCAACACAAAACATTCATTGGGATGAACCAAATCTTTAAAGTCGAATTCACTCAAGTCAATACCTTCTTTGGAAGAATAAATGCGGTCGATCAATGCAGGATCTACATTTTCGAAAATCTCATTCGACTTCTC
The DNA here is from genome assembly GCF_003603455.1 of Bacteroides sp. AM37-9. NCBI lineage: Bacteria > Pseudomonadati > Bacteroidota > Bacteroidia > Bacteroidales > Bacteroidaceae > Bacteroides > Bacteroides sp. AM37-9. The sequence goes on from NZ_QTNF01000040.1 coordinate 26,414, forward strand.
GAACACATCTACATTGACCACCTTATCCGTAATATAATCTTCGCAAAGCAGACCGATTGAACGAGCTTTCATACGCAGATTCACATCCTTGGTCACTAAGATAGATTTCACATTCGGATACTTATCGGCCAGATATTCGGTTGCCGCCAAAATCAGATGGTCGGGTTTCTTTATTGGAAACGATTCCCACACTTTGGTAGCCGGCACATTGCTTGTCACGACAAATAAACGTCCCAATCCTTCGCCAAGTTTCACCCCTTCGGAGAAAAGCTCGTCGCTAGTCAATACATCCAATTCGCGTACGAACTCACGAGCATTGAAATTAATCTGCTCGTTTCCTTTTTTGAACTTATCCAGTTCTTCGAGTACAACAAGAGGGAGGTAAATATCATTTTCCTGAAAATTCTTCAAGCAATTGTAATCGTGAAGAATAACATTTGTGTCTAACACAAAATTTTTCTTAGTTCCCATGATTTCTTAGATTTAAATGTTGATATTTGCAATCTCATTCGCCAATCCCCGCATTTACGGTTAGATTGACGGTTCTAAAGATAAACAAATTAGCGGGCAATAAAGATTGCCCGAAGTTAAATATTATAAAACATGGACTATCAGAACACTTTAAAGTACTTATATGAGAGTGCGCCAATGTTTCAACAAATAGGAAGCAAAGCATATAAGCCGGGTTTAGAGACCACACACAAATTGGACGAACATTTTGGGCATCCTCATCAACAATTCAAGACGATACATATCGCCGGAACCAATGGAAAAGGATCCTGTTCACATACCATCGCAGCCGTATTGCAATGCGCCGGTTACCGGGTAGGACTATTCACCTCCCCTCATTTAATCGACTTCCGCGAACGTATCCGTATCAACGGTGAGATGATACCAGAAGAGTATGTAGTCAATTTCGTAGAAGAGCATCGCTCTTTCTTCGAGCCGCTGCATCCTTCATTCTTCGAACTGACCACCGCTATGGCATTCCGTTATTTTGCCGACCAGAAAGTAGATGTAGCAGTTATCGAAGTAGGCATGGGCGGAAGATTGGACTGTACGAATATCATCCATCCGGATTTGTGTGTTATCACCAACATAGGCCTCGACCACACCCAATATCTGGGTGACACGCTGACGAAGATTGCCAAAGAGAAAGCCGGAATTATCAAAGAAGGAGTTCCAGTCGTTATCGGCAGAGCCCAAGGGGCGGTGAAACGTGTATTTACCATGAAAGCTAAAGAAAAGAATGCGCCCATCGAATATGCCCGTGAAAATACCCGATACTGGGACATGGAAATAGTTCCTTATTCGAAATTGCAAGAAATAAGACCGATGATGGACAACACAATTCAGAGCATGCACGAAATGATCGAAGCAATAGACGAACAATCAGAAGAAGAGGCAAATCAGATGCGGCAAGCATTACTCATGTTAGACCTGCCAGACAGTCTACGTGCGCTAGACCGGATACTCGACAAAAGAAAAGATGCTATCAAAATCCACAATGAGATGTTTCCTTTCGGACTTTTCACAGAGTTGAGCGGAGCTTACCAATTCGAAAATATGTTCACCATCCTAAAAGCCCTTGCGACACTGACCCGTCTGAACTACAACATCAGATCCCAAGACTATCGCGCAGGTCTTGCAAACGTATGTCAGCTCACCGGTCTGATGGGGCGTTGGCAGAAAGTACACAGCTATCCGGATATTATCTGTGACACGGGACATAATGTTGATGGAATCGAATATATCCATGTACAGCTCAATGCCATTCACAAAACCTTCGATCAGGAGATCCATTTTGTATTCGGCATGGTCAATGACAAAGACATCCGGGGAGTTCTGCGAGCATTGCCGAAATATGCCACCTATTATTTTACCAAAGCAAGCGTGAAACGCGCGCTTCCGGAAAATGAACTACTAGCATTGGCAGAAGAAGCCGGATTGAAAGGTACCACCTACCCCACTGTTGTAGAAGCTGTACAGGCGGCAAAAAAGAACTGCCCCCCAAAAGATCTGATCTTTGTAGGAGGCAGCAGTTTCATTGTCGCAGATTTGTTAGCGAACCGCGATACACTCAATCTCTACTAACGCATCCTTGGGCAGAGCTTTTACGGCAACCGCCGAACGTGCCGGAAAAGCTCCGTCAAAATACGTGGCATACACGCCATTCATCCCTGCAAACAGGGACATATCCTGAAGAAATACAGTGGTTTTGACAATGTTTCCCATTGTCAATCCTGCTTCTTCAAGAATGTGTTTGATATTCTCCAACGACTGGCGAGCCTGTCCTTCTATCCCTTCAGCCATCTGTCCCGTAGCGGCATCAATAGGCAACTGACCAGACACAAATACCATACCATTAGCTTCTATCGCCTGACTATAAGGACCGATAGCCCCCGGAGCTTTCTCACTGCAAATTACTTTTTTCATATCTATTTCTTTTTCTGTTTATAATGGATTTCAAAGATAAAAATAAATTCTGAATAAGGTTGTTGCCATCATTCATCATCTATTTTTCATCCTTCGAAATCTTAAACCCCAGTTTCATTATCAGTTTCAAGGTTTCCACTGAAGAATTTCTGTCATATACCTTTTCTTCTTCAGGCAATTCTTCATACGGAACCAGGCACGGATGCTGTTTCAATGCATCATCCCGCTTTTCGCCATACGTCCAACCTTGTTCTATTCTGGTTTTCGACCAGACCTCATGAACATTCTTAGCCATTTCTTCTACCAGGTATTCCAATTCCTTCGGGAGTTGGATGTGTCCTGTATCCACCGGATTGGGAATATACTCTTTCATCTTACAAATCATTATTTATTATGTTACACTTACAAATTTAGACAAAATATTGAATAACAAACAGGTTAATAACAAAAAAACCTCCTGCAAAACGAATTTCGCAGGAGGCTCTATTATTTCTTCTTTAATATGATTATTCAGCCTTTTCTTTATCTTCCTCTACAGGAGCTTCCGCAGGTGCAGGAGCAGCTTCTACCGGCTTGTCAACTTTTACATCTTCTCTTGAAACGTTTACAGTCACGTTTACAGAAGCAGGTTGTGCCTGATACGGCATACGGTTTTTCGGATCTGCACCATAAGGATTAGGACCTACCGTGCCATCTGCAAACAGCATGTACAATGCAAAAATCCAACCAATAATAGGCACACAGCACAACAAAATCAGCCAACCGGATTTGTTTAAGTCGTGCAGACGTTTCACCCCCTGTGCCAGAGAGAACCAAACAGATGCAATCATAGCAGCAAGACCGATCAATAAACCAAATACTGATCCCCCGGCCGATCCGCTGGCAGCACCCAAAACAAATGTACCTACGCCTAGTGCCCATGCAATACTAGAAACTATACCACCAATAATGCCTGACAAGAAGTATTCGATTCTACGAATACGACCGTCAAATGAGAAAGGAGCTTTGAACATAATTTATTAAGTTTATATGAATAAATAAGTGAGTTTTTATCCGTGTTTCTCAATATGAAAGCAAAGATATAAAAAAAATTAAATAAAGAAAGGATTCAGGCAAAAAGATTGAAAAAATGCCCCATTTTCTGTAGAAATCACAATTTCACCCCATCCCATTGCATCACTACCACCCACTCTTTCGGTTGGCAAATCCCATGAAAACGGTGTGGAACCGTAGCAACCACCAAATCGCAATTGGAAGCTAATACGGTTCTTAACTCCTTCAGCAACATATCCATCCGGATGATTAAATGAAGATACTCCGTCATACACCGGATCACGCGCACATACTGATAAATACACATATCCTCTCCCCGTCTTATCTCACTCAGTGTTTTGGGAGAGATATCAAGTTCGCTCGTAAAAAAACTATTACTAAAAATACGATCCATATCCATTAAAGCCAATACCAAATTGCTCAAAAACTCGTATGGTTCCTGTTTTTCTTTTGCCATGTCATTCTATGATTAATAATTTATAATATTTCAGTTTTTATTTGCTTTATCAAGTACTATTCACATAGGGAAGCAACCCTATTTTTAATATCCCGACCTTTGTTCCCGTTATCTGATAGTCAGGTAACTCAATCTTACAAAAAACAATTTTATATGAAAGCCTTAGAAGAAATCAAAGTCTCGGTTTACGAGAACGTGTATTCAAAAAAGCCCAAAGTCATGTCTTTCCTTGAAGTCATCATTATGTGTATTCACCCGGTCTATGCCTCTATCGTAAACGCTATCCGCCGATACTATGCAGAAGGAGACCATGCCGCGGCACAGAAGTTGAAGAGCCAGCTCCCCTGTTTCACTCCGGCAGGTACTTTTGACGGAGCACATGCCATCAAAAACTTCCTCCTCCCCAGCCATATTGTCGGGCTCGATTACGATCATGTAAAAGATCGTCTTCAAGTCATCCAACGTTGTGCGGCAGATCCTCACACGGTAGCGGTCATAGAAAGTCCTACCGACGGAGTGAAAGTTTTCGCCTATGTGGAAGGTATCGAAAACCGCCATCGTGAAGGGCAGCAATTAGTGAGCCGTTACTACAATCAATTGTTGGGATTGGAGAGTGATCCGGCCTGCAAGGACGAAAGTCGCCTATGTTATTTCAGTTATTCGCCCAATGGATATGTTGCCGGTCTTTATCAGGCATTTGTGTTGGAACCACATCTAAAAGAGGAAACAAACGTTTCCTCTGAAAATAAAGTGCTTCCTCCCTTTCCTCTCCAGGATAATACCCCGGAAAACGTGTCTGAAGCAGAAATCGCCCAATTTATTTCGTCCTATATTTTCCTCCATCCCCTGACAGCCGGACAACGTCATTCCAACGTCTTTAAACTTGCCTGCGAAGCCTCCCGCCGACACTATCCGCAAGAAAGCATATTACGTGAGCTTACTGCATTTTTCGAGCATACAGATTTTCGTCCCGAAGAATTGACAAGTGTTTTATCATCTGGATACAAGCAAGTTAACGAGCACGCACCTGCTTCCTCTACAGCCACCTCTTCTTCCTTTCAAAAGGACATAAGGACAAAAATCCCCTATGGTACTTTAGAAAACTCCGATAGCACCGAAGAAGCCTATTGGCTGGGAGAAGAATTCAGGAAAGGAACACCTTTATTCCCGCGCGATTTGTACAATAATCTTCCCGATCTACTGAATGACTGTATCATTGAAGACGCAAGCGACCGCGAACAAGACATCTCCCTCCTTTCCGATCTTACCGCACTAAGTGCGGCACTTCCACAAACTTTCGGAATTTATAACCACAAAAAATATTCCCCCCATTTGTTCAGTGTCATATTTTCTTCTGCCGGCAGCGGTAAAAGCATTGCCCAAACCGGACGCTATCTATTGGAAGAAATACAGACTGAAATACTGTCTACCAGTGAATCCATGTTAAAAAACTACCATACAGCGCACAATACCTGGCAAGCAGAATGTCAGCGGAAAAGGAAAAAAGGAGAAACGTGTTCCGAAGAGCCTCAAAGACCTCCTTTTAAAATGTTATTCATTCCCGCCACTACCAGTTACACCCGTATGCAAATTCAGATGCAGGACAACGGTTCGCAGGGAAGTATCATTTTCGATACGGAAGCCCAAACGCTCTCCACAGCCAATCACCTGGATTGTGGTAACTTCGATGATATGCTCCGCAAAGCTTTTGAGCACGAAAACATTGATTCTTCCTATAAAGCCAACGGTATCATCCCAATCTATATCCGTTATCCCAAATTAGCTTTGCTTCTAACGGGCACTCCCGGACAGATAGACTGTTTGTTAAACAGTTACGGGAACGGACTTCCCAGCCGTATTCTGGCTTACACTTTCCGTGAAGCTCCCCACTGGAAAGAGATGGGTGATGATTGTATTTCATTGGAAGACTCTTTCAAGCCGATTGCCCATCGTGTCTACGAACTATATAATTTCTGCCTGGCGCATCCTGTTTTATTTCATTTCACCCGTCCGCAATGGAACCGTCTGAATGAGATTTTCTCACGTATGCTGTCCGAGGTAGCGATGGAGGGCAATGATGATCTCCAAGCCGTAGTGAAGCGCTATGCTTTTCTGGTGATGCGTATCAGCATGATTCAGACCCGCATCCGACAATTTGAGGCAACCGATCTCTCCTCCGAAATTTATTGTATAGATGCCGATTTCGAACGATCTCTTCAAATCGTTCTATGTTGTTACGAGCACAGCCGTCTGTTACACTCATCCATGCCGGCTCCTGCAGTCCGTCCTCTGAAGAATCCGGACATTATTCGCAATTTCGTCAATGAGTTGCCTGACAGCTTCACTACAGATGAAGCAATTCAGATTGGCGCAAAATACGATTTCAACCTTCGTAAGGTTACACGTCTTCTAAAATCACTTAACGGAATAAAAATCAGCAAGATATCTCATGGTTCTTATACTAAGATGAATAAATAACAGTCATAGGTGTCTTTTTGTCCTTTTGTCCTTTTGGAGAATCGGAAAAACATCGAGAGATTTGAAAAAAACATCTCAATAATTGAAATCAAACATTGGGAAGTTTCGATACAAATCTCCCAATGTTTTTTCTTTTTATCTATGCGCCCGTGTACGTCACTATGCGTCATGTCACTTTTCCAATGTATTACTTTTGTCATGTAATCGATTACAAGAGAATTAAACATTTAAAAATTAGAAATTAAAAATTAAAAGTTTATGGCACAGAATTACACTCTCATGGCTCGCAAGAACCTGTTGAAACCTGATGAAACTCCGAAGTACTATGCAGTGGCGCGTAGCGGTCGCAAAGTAACGGTCAAGGAAGTCTGCAAACGAATTACCGAACGTTCTTCTTACTCCAAAGGAGAATTGGAAGGTTGTATCGGTGAGTTCCTGCTCGAAATCGTTAATGTACTGGAGGAAGGAAACATCGTGCAGATGGGTGATCTGGGAAATTTCCGTATGAGTATCAAAACGGGTACTCCTACTGATACGGTAAAAGAATTCAAGGCATCGTGTATCGATAAGGGCAAAGTGCTTTTTTATCCGGGAAGTGACCTTCGCAAACTGTGTAAGACGCTGGATTATACATTGTATAAAAGTGATTCTTCTGCAGATTCGGATAAAGATCCACTTCCTGATGATGGTGACGACAATCAAGGAGGCTCCGGCAGCGGAGAAGCTCCGGACCCGGCAGCATAATCAACCGGTTGTTGATTGGTTCTTGAGTTTATAGTTTATAATACATGAGTATCTATTCTTTAATTTAAATTCGTATGAAAAAGCAACTTTGGAAAAACATTCTCCAGTTTATCGTGACTATCGCGACTTCTATCATCTCGGCTATCGGTGTAACGTCCTGTGTGGGGCATTAATCTCCTGCTGACCGATATGGAAAATTCAGAAGAAAGCTATCTCCCACGTGAGATTAAGTTGTTGGTGATTCATTGCAGCGCAACGCGCTGCAATGTTCCCTTCACCGTAGAGCAGCTTCGCCAATGTCATCTGCAACGAGGTTTCAAGGATATAGGTTATCATTTTTACATCACCCGCAATGGGGAACTTCACCATTGCCGGCCGGTATCGGAACCGGGAGCGCATGTGAGAGGATTCAACCGGCACAGTATTGGAATCTGTTATGAAGGTGGACTGGATGAAGAAGGCCGTCCGGCAGATACGAGAACACAGGCACAGCGTTTTGCGTTGCTTGACTTACTGACGATTCTCAAACATCAGTATCCGGAAGCGCAAATCATGGGGCATTATCAACTTAGTGCTTCGATTCATAAAGCTTGTCCCTGTTTTGACAGTCGCAAGGAGTATATGGATATATAAAAAGAACTACGGGAGCTGGCGAAAGTGCAGTCTCCCGTAGTTCTTTTTTATGTTTATATCATTTAGAAATTCAATTATTACAGCATTTATAGCTCTCCCGGCTTTCCTAAATAATAGGTAATAAGCCGTACCTCTCTCACAGAAAATGCCTTTGTCTTCGGATGAAAGTCAGTAGACAGTATCTCATTCATCAATGGCTTGCATCTCCTCATCCACCTTCGGAGTTTATTGACCGAAGCACGAATCGTCAAATCAGGAAAATACATCTGCGCCAACTCTTGTTTATTATAACATTTCACAACAAATTCTGAATGTTCCATCGTTTCTTTATTACTGTTTTATATGCTATAAAGTTACAAAAATTAGAACATATAAACAAAGAAAGAAGAGGCTATTATCCGGTATAATGGGAATAAAAAGAAATATCAACGATCTTCACAGACAGTTGATATAGTGGGAAATTCACATCGGCTTTAACCTCCGATGTCAGGGCGTAGATTAGAAATGCGCCGTCGCGCTATTTCTAATCCACAATGTAGGAGAATCATGCTGTAAACAGCATGAAGCTAGGGACCTACATTTTTTTCATCTCACATACGAAACACTCACGTGTTTATTACATCTCAACATTTTCAACATTTATTTTATACCACAATTATTTTCATGAATATTAATTATATAATCCAACGCTTCAACTCTTAGCAGTTTATTTATTTCCTCTATTATAGACGCCCCCCATAATAAGCGCACAAAAACTGCCAATATACAACTTGACGTTTATATCGACTCGGATGAGTAATGAAACGATAGAACCACTCCATCCCTATATTTTGAATCCATCTTGGAGCACGACTTACTTTATTAGTAAAAACATCAAAACTACCTCCCAAATTCAAATAAGTAGCAGTATGAATTCTATATAATTCATACATCAACAATTCTTGTATTGGGAATCCCATTGCCACGAAAACAAAATCCGGCTTCTTTTCCTTCACATCGACCAATAAAGCCTCTTTTTCTGAAGTTTCCTTGATAAAGCCATTACGATATCCTACAATATTAATATCCGGATAAAGTTCTTTCAATTTCTTAACTGTGGCACAAATAGTATCCTCCGTACTTCCAATTAAATAAAATGTTTTCAAAGAGTGATACCTTTTTACTAGTTCCAACCATAACTCACACCCAGGAATACGTTTTAACTCCTTCTCACCTTTACGGTACATAGCTTTTACAGCTCCATAACCATCTGCATACCCAACATTGGAATTGATTATATCTGCCACTTCTCCTTCCGCCCTCATTATAATTTCAGCATTCAATGACAATAACAGCTTCTTTTTATCGACCGTATAATCTATCAATTCCTCCATATCCTGAAATGGATATACGTTTACATTTCTAATTTTTACTGGAACAACTTTCATTTCATTTGTTTTCTAAGAAAATCCACAATGCGCTCACAAGCTTTACCATCGCCATAAGGATTAACTGCCTTACTCATTTGCTCATAATGAGTTTTGTTATCAAGCAATTCAGAAACTTCTGCCACTATCTTATCATAATTAGTTCCTACTAATTTTACAGTTCCCGCCTCCAATGCTTCCGGACGTTCCGTTGTATCACGCATAACCAAAACAGGTTTTCCCAAACCAGGAGCTTCTTCTTGAATGCCCCCGCTATCGGTAAGAATAATAGTGGAATTCTCCATCAAATAGACAAATAAAAGATACTCCAAAGGTTCTATAAAGAACATATTTCCCAAGTCAGTCAGATTTTCACCAAAAACCTCATGAATTGGTTTACGAACATTAGGATTCAAGTGCATTGGGTAGACAAAATCTACATCAGGATACTTCACCGTTAATGCTTTTACAGCCTGGCACATTGAAAGAAATCCATCACCAAAGTTTTCACGCCGATGTCCTGTTATAAGAACCAACTTCTTACCGTTGATTAAACGATCCATATTATAACCGTTCCTCCTTAAAGCATTTTTTAAAGCAGCCTCCAACTCATCATCATTTTTTATCTTATCCACCACTATATGAAGTGCATCGATTACAGTATTACCCGTAATTGCTATTTTTTCTTCCGACACACCTTCATTTAATAAATTCTGTTTGCTCAATGACGTCGGAGCAAAATGACAACCAGCAATACGTCCAGTAATCAACCGATTCATTTCTTCCGGCCATGGACTGTAAATATTATGAGTACGCAACCCAGCCTCTACATGTCCTACCGGGATCTGTTGATAAAAAGCAGCCAATGCAGCAGCTGTGGAAGTTGTGGTGTCACCGTGTACCAATACCAAATCTGGCTGAACGGCCTTAAGTACATCACGCATACCTGTCAAAACACGAGCTGTCACATCATATAAGTCCTGCCCTTGCTTCATAATATTCAAATCATAATCCGACTGGATATCAAATATTTGAAGAACCTGGTCCAACATTTCGCGATGTTGCCCCGTTACACATACTATAGTTTTAAATTCATCAGAATGTAGTTGAAACTCCTTAACTAAGGGTGCCATCTTTATAGCCTCCGGACGTGTACCGAAAACCAACATTACTTTATTCATAAAAACGGTTTTATTTAAATGAGAGATTTGTAATAGCTCTTTAAAATTTCTATATTTTTATCAAGAGAAAATGATTCAGATATCAGTTGATAGGATTCTTGACTAAATTCTTCTCTCAAAGATCTATTTTCTATAATTTCTTTTATAACCTCAGCTAAAGCATCAATATCACCAGGCTTTACCAAAAAGCCATTTTTATTGTTATGCAATACTTCCGGAATAGAAGCTATATTCGTGCTAATATTAGGAATACCATAAGCCATTGTTTCAAGAATAGTCATAGGAAGTCCTTCATTATAAGAAGGCAGAATGTTAACCATTGCATGCTCCATAAAAGTCTTTTTTTGTTCTCCCACAATCCAACCTATATGAGCAATACGATAACTGATACCTAATTCATTTATCATTTGTTGAACTTTATCTATTTCTCCATCACCACATAAATATAACTTTATATTTTTATCAATCTGAGAGTCTAACAATTTTATGGCTTGTAATAAATCGTATATACCTTTACGCTCACAGATCACTCCAAGAAAAAGAATATTTTTCGCATCTTTATTATATGGATTATAAGAATAGACCCCCACTGCATTATGTAAAACTTTTACTTTAGCATTCGGTGCTTTCTCCTTCAATAAACGGACAAAACTTTCACCTAAAACTATATTCAAATCAGTCAACTCAAGGATATGCCTGACATATTTCTTTCTTTTTTCAGGAAGATTTGCATAAAATTGTTCAAACTCTGCCGCATGATGATGCATCACAGTCTTGATTCCTAAAAAACTGAAAGTTTGTACTAAAAATGCTTTTCTAAAAAAACTTCCTCGTTCTGCCGTATGTAAATGCACTATATCAACCTTACCTGCTAAAGTCAGACATAATATCTTAATATATGCCCACATAAAGTACAATATCAGAATATATTTATGTGCATTAATATGAGTAGGTATATAGGATATTTTCACATCCTTCCAATCTTTATAATTAAGATAGTTATTCACAACCGACACCATTCCACCTTTTATAGAAAGAGCAGAGCCACACATTAAAACATTTGTCATATTTTCTTGGCTTTATATTATTCTAAATCATCTAACTCGATAAGTCCAGGATAAAATTTTATAAACTAAAAAACCGACTTTATGCTTCATTCTCTCACTATAAAGCCAATCCCTCCATAACGATTGATCAGCATATTGAGCCAGCACCTTTTCTGTCCCTTCATATATACTTTTAGACTTGCTCAATATAGCCTCTTTCATGACATTACGTCTTAAATCAGATTTTGCTTTATATATAGACTTTGGATTGACAGCTATTTGATGTTGCCTTGTATAATCAAGAATTATATTAAACGCTATCAAAGCATCAGCTCTGACACTACAGATTTTTCTGTTTCTTGTTACACTATTCTGATTCACTCGATATCCGTATAACTCGGCATTGTAATAATAAAAGCTATTCGCATGACACAATAGTTTAAACAACACAATCCAATCTTCACCAATACGAATACCAGGAGTGAAACGAATTTCATATTCAAAGAAAAGAGAACGCTTATAAATCCCGCCCGCAACGCCCAAATTAGCTTTCCGTTGTATCACCAAATCTATATATTCCTCTCTGTCGCAACTAAAAGACGCTTCATATGAATGTATCTTTTTACTGTTTTTAAAAAGATACATTCCAAAACGCGTCAAATCATATTTATAAAATTGTATCTGATGATAAAGAATATTCAAAGCATTCTTTACCAACACATCATCTCCATCTACAAACATAATCCATTCACCTGACGACTGCTCCAAGCCTAAATTCCGAGCGAAACTTACTCCCTGATTTACTGTATGTATGGTCTTTACACTTTTATATCGGGAAGTGTATTCATCACAGATTCTGCCTGAATTGTCGGTACTCCCGTCATCTACCAATATTATTTCCTGTTCGCACGAACTATCTTCACAAAGCAGACTATCTATGCACTGTCTCAGCCAATCTTCACAGTTGTAAACCGGCACTATTACTGATACTTTCATTGATAATAAATTTACACCAATTTAGACAGGCCACGTTCTACTCCCCACTTCATGACATTAATCCGATGAACAGAATATGGAAGATGTAATATCAACCATATTATAATTTTTCCCGTAAATCCACAGTGGAAGTATAAAATCCGTAACTTATTGCGAAACATATCACGATAATGGTTATCTGTTGAATTTACATAATTTGAATAAGCCAATCTGAAAATTAAATCACGTTGGGCACCGATACATAATTCATCCATATGCGCCATAAAATCATTGATAGCTATCAGGCGTGATTCTATATTTTTTTCATTGGGAAGTTGTGTTATACTCCCCTGACGAATGTTATAAACATAGGTATCCATTTTACAGATAGCATATGATTTTACATATTTAGCAGCAAAGAAATTCCAATAATCATCTTCATGCAAAAGTCCTTCTTTGAAAAACAAGTCGTACTGAACCAACCATTCACGTTTTATCAATTTATTCCAGACAGTAGGCGGATAAATCGAACGCAACATATATCTTTTTATAATCTTTTCATCATCAGTATACTCAGATACACGTTTATTATTCATCATACTGAGATACTCATATCCCAGCTTTGTAACTACAGCACCAGCTTGTACAATTTCAGCTTGAGGATATTTATGAGCTATATCCATTAGCCGTTCGATACATTCCGGCACCAGCCAGTCATCACTATCTAAGAAATATAAATAAACTCCATGGGCCATATTGATTCCTTCATTACGTGCCGCAGACAATCCGCCATTTTTTTGTCTGTGTTTTATCGTAAAACGAATGTGACCATTATATCCATTCAGTATTCTTTCTACGATTTCCATACTGGCATCAGGAGAACAATCATTCACTATAATGCACTCTATCCCTCCATCGTATGTTTGATTAATAACAGATTGGATACATTTCTCAATATATTTTTCAACATTGTAGACAGGAATGATTATCGTCAACTCTATTTTCATATCCATTTATTTAGATTCAGCTTCTTGTATAGAACATTGAGGACGATAAATAGAATAAATATAAATCTGCTTGTATTTAATGAACAATGCCGTTACAATCATATAATAAGCAAACGAACAATAAATATTAGTCAGAAAGACAGACAGCACGTATCCCCCATGCAATGAATAATTGTCGAGTTTATTTCGACATGCAATATTGGTTCTATTTATCAACAAAAAGAAAAAGAATATCCAAACCAAAAGACCTATATAACCAGAAGAAGCAATAGCGTCCAAATAAAGGCTTTCAAAGTACCAAGCATCTGTAGCGCCATGATACTTCATGTTATGGACTATCGGGTAACCATATCCCAACCCAGTCAAAAAATGGTCGGAAATAAGATTATTGACATAAATGGCTTGTCTTACACGCATACTTTTATCCGACCCTTTAAAATCATGTTCGGCAGCCAAATCATCATCCCAGAAAAACAAAGCCGTCTCAATATTAGAATGGTAAATCTCGCGTACAACCGGAACATTGATATACAAAACAATACCGATAATCACGATACCTATGCCTCTTATCAGATTCTTTCTAGTGAAAATACCTTTATTCACAAATATATAGCCAAGAAGCAATAACATCGGCACAATGACAGAGCGCTTAGTAGAAAGGAAGCAATTCAGAACCGCCAATATAATAAAGCTATTCTTTAAAATTTTACTGTCTATTTTCTGATAGAATAATCCAAAAGTCAGCATAACCAATGAAATTTGCCCCCAAGGTATGGCTCCTTCGGATTGATTTCCTGATGCACTTGAGCTTAGAACCCCTCTCAATACTTCCGTACCGTTCCCTACATACAACTCTCCAGAATAATCGAATGCATTAGCAAAAAGTAATACGTACAAGTTTATATGGGTGATATAAGTGACAATTCCCCAAACTCCTATTATCAAATAAGAAATGATCAATGTTTTCACACACAAACGAAGTTCATCTTCATTCTTTATGGCAATCATTAACAAAAAAAAGGGTGAAATTTCCGTTAACGCAAACTGTATAAGACTTCGATATTGAAAACTATAATCGACTACACCAAAAACACCCAATATCGCAATTGGGAAAATGAGATAAACGAAAGGAAACGTAGCGGATTTAACATTTTTCTTACTTTTTCTCCATCTTATATGCTTTACCATAGCAAAAAAGATGAGAATAACCAGCATAAAAGTGTATAAACTTAATCCTGCAACCCGCGTCGGGGTAGGTATAATCATTTTTACTGCAATATAAAATGCACAACCATAAGCCAAAGACTTAAAGCATAGGCAAAAATGTATTAATATGATAAGTATTACCAATATATGCAACATACTCAAGAATTATGTTTTATCTCAGATGTTTCATTCGTTTTGCCCTAGCTGATTTATAACATTCTCAAATTCGTTTAGATACATATTTTTATCAAACAAACGCGAACGCTCAACACTATTTTTACTCATAACAGAAAGCTTAGAAGGATCATTATACAACTCCATAATCGCTCTCCGGATATTATTTACAAGATCATATTCTTTATTTATAAACAAAGTTGTTGCTGACGTACCTTCTTCAACCATCCCACCCGAACGGGTTGCAATAGTAGGGATTCCCGAAGCCAAAAATTCTAATATTGCTATATTAAAAGCTTCTTCACAAATGCTTGGTACTACTGCTATATTAGCCGATTTATGATAACGATACAGATTCATATTATCAATATAGCCGGTAAATGCAACCCTGTCTTTATGCTGAGCGGCCATATTACAAACAGAAGATTGATAATCTGTCATTTGGGCTCCTTTAAAATCGGACGATCCTACAATCATCACTTTTATTTTAGGGTTATCTATAGAAAGGACAGCTTCTATCAACTCTTTAACTCCTTTTACTTCAATAATCCTTCCACAGTAAATGATTACAAAATCATCCAATGAAAACCCTAATTTCCGACGTATTTCAGTTTTCTCTTCGAGGTGAATATTCTTAGCAAACTTAGACAAGTCTATCCTGTTTTTTAAAACCGATATAGACATATCTTTTTTAGTCATAGATGACATGAATTGCTTTTTAATAAAATCACCTACTGCAATAATATGACCAAATGTATTTTCCTGAAAAGGGGTGGAAAAAGTCTCACAATGTATATGATTGACAAATTTATCGGCTCCATACATTTTGGAGGGCTTAGAGAAAACACCAATTTCACAACCTTCACTGATTATATAATCAAAATCAGCTCCTCTATTGCACAAAAAATTTCTCACTCTACGATTAAAAGGAAGTATGATTGATATATCATTTCCTGTTAATTTCCTCACCCCTCCTCTTAATTTCCACCAAAGTTTGTTCTCTCTAGATTTAGGATGTTTTAATTGTACAAAATGAGTATACTTGTATTTCTTAAACTCTTGTTCAACTTTTGAATCACAACACTCCACTACTGTAAACTCGAATTTGGGAGTTCTCTCATTTTCGTTTATCAATAGTTCTATTAATTGTTCAATAGCTCCTCCTTTTATAGCCGGTACAGGCAAAGCACCACACGTAACAAAACAAATCTTTCTCATCTTTTCCGTCTTTTCGATATTTTATTTAAGACAAAAGCGCTCATATTCAACACATTCTGCTTATTAAAATATAAATAAAGTAATAAACATGCAGTATAAGCAAAGACGAGCTTCCCATCATTCAAAATCAAAATCACCACATATGCTAACATTAATATTAATAATTGTTTTATCATATACCAACTGCTGGTGAACTTCACAAACCTACGAGAATAATACACTCGAGAAAGAGCAGTCAACAGATGAGATAAACAAATAGCTACACAAGCTCCCCATAACCCCCATTTAGGAATCAATAAAAAATTAAATACTACCGCTGCTACTCCACCTACAACTACTGAATAGAAAGTATATTTACTTTGTCGTACAGCTGAAAATATAGTTCCCAAAAATGCACTAGCATTGGAAAATATTACTGAAATAGTTAGCAGTGGAATATATACCCAAGCCTCATGAAACTCTTTTGCTGTCATTAAATTGATAAAAAGTTTAGCAAACATCAATATGATAAAATAGACCAACATCTGCACAAACATAATCATCTGAAACATCTTATTGTAATAGATAGCAAAATCAAGTTTCTTATATTCTTCAACAACAGTAACAATCCATGCTTGCTGAAAAAAATTAAAAATTAAATTCATAATTCCCGGTAATTTCCCTGCAACCGCCATCAACCCAAGAGCAAATAAACCTACATAATCTTCTAATAAAGGTCTGTTCAACCCCGAAATTAGCCACCACAATATAGAAGTAGGTATCAATGGAATAGAAAAACGAAGCATTTCTGTCAAAGCTTCCTTATCCCAATCATTAATTGACAAATACTTATAGGAGTTAGAATAAAAAAATGTAAATAATGCCGTAGCAATATTGGCTCCAATAGTTGCTAATACAAAACCATATACTCCTTGGGTAGGTATCAAAAGAAAAGAAAGAAGTGTTGTCGTTATTGTCTGTACAATACCTGTAAAACTGAACACAGACATTTGGTTGATACCTCGACAAAAGTCCTGTGTATATTTTTGAAAAACATTAGAAATAAGAATTCCATAGATAAACCATATATTATCTATGAAAATATTTTTCATAGGTAAATAAGAGATACCCCAAAATACAAACAGGCATATTATGGAACACAAAAACTGAAATATAAACCCTGTAGAATAGTAATTACATACTTTTTGCTTCGTGGCTCCTACTGGATATATGTATATGGCATCGCTTATATCACAAGCAACCACATTGAGTAACAAATTTGCATAAACAATCAAAAGATCAGTAGTCCCATAATCAGCGGGTGAAAGCCAATTAGTATAAAACGGCAACATGAAGAACCCCATCAATTTAGATCCAATGTTACCAATTACTATAAAAGAAATATTCTTTACTAGTTTATCACTACGCCCCATAGGTAGTCTTTTGCATTATACTACAATTAATGTAATAAAACCTGTTTAGCTTCTTTCAGCGTCAAGAACCCCTCATCACAAATAAGTTCCTCATCCATCTGTTCACCCCACCAATCTATATTAGCCTCTGCTCCGAAAGATAAAGCAGAAGAAGAGTTTACTGTTACCACACATTCAAACGAAACTCCCATGACAGCAAGCATTTGCATTGGTATATTCTTATTAAAATGCAACGCTTGTGGAAATTCTTTCTCATAATTCCTTCCATCACGAGGATGTTTTTTTATAATGATATTTTTCTCACCATAGTGTTCGATTATTGTACGATACATTTCAATCTGTTCTTTATCTGACATTTTCCCATCTTCAACAAAAGCTTGGGTAAGAAGTATCACTTTACGACTTGCTAATTTTTGAAGATCCTCTTTGTTTAAATCAAATACACCAAGAATATATTGTTTCTTTTCCTTAGAACTACCTTCCCATTCTTCGGATAATCTTTTTACTATATTCTTTTTATTCTTATGATAAGGCTTATTATAAGGGGAAGATGTATAAATAGTTGTAACCATACTGCTTGTTCCTACAGGATGTTGGTAATAATCCCCAAAAAGCAAATGTTTTAGCCTTTTTTTCAAAAGAGAATATGTTTCAAATTCTTTATATTCGCGATAGAGATTTGAATTTTCCCAAATATCTAAAACATTAGGACAATCCTCAATATAATTCATTTTCAATCCTCTCAACAAATCCCAATAAAAATCTAATCCATAAATATCAGCATCAAAAATAAAAGCCCAGTCCTTTTTCCTTTTTACAAGAGTATATAAAGCCAGAACATATTTATTCTTATGCCAAAAATCCTTTAAATCAATAAATGTAGAATTTGGGAACTTATTTCTGATATTTTCAGGTATTGTATGAGCAAAAAAGAAAAATGTATTGTCAATCTCCTTTTGACTACTCATCAATAGATAGAAAGTAAGCACATATGTAGAGCAAGGTATACATACCCTTGAGGTTTTAGATTTATTCATTTTATTAGAACAATAAATTATTATATACAATTACCGTTTCAACTTTCCATTAATAGAGCCTAATACTAATGTCTCACTTCCTTAGACATTTGTTGTTACACCCTTCTTTATCAGATATTATATATACTTTTATACATTATCTCAGTAATAAAAACTCTTTCTCCCAATCAATATCTCAAAAGTAGATTCCTTTGCATAATCAACCGAAGATAAGGAGCCAAAATGCAAATCCTATTAAAATTTCTTTCAGATATATTGTGTTTCAATCTTTTGCCTCATTGCTCACTAAACAATATAATTTTTGGCTAGGTAAGTCGTTATAGTAAGAAGCATGACGAAATGTCACAAAAATAAGAGGCATATAAGAATTCAATAGAATATCTCTTAATCAATCTTTCCAGTGGTAAGATTATCGATAATAACCACTTTGTTTCCAACGCTTAATAAACTTCTTGCAATTGCAGCACCAATAAATCCCTGCTCCTGTTACTAAAACTGTTTTCATCTTATTCATATTTTATACCTTCTTCCAATAACCATCTCTCTGTACGCTTAATATCATCTTCATCATGTACATCAAAACTTTCTTTCACAATTACAGGTTTTATATTATTACCCATAAATGTCCAAGGCTGTTGTCCTTCTTCTTTAGCATATAAAGACTTTGCTAAATTCAGTTTCCAAGAAATCCCATGCAGAACTACCATGAAGTTTAACCGTTCTGATTACACTGTAGTAAATTGCCGTCATCTCAACACCTGCGTCACTGCCATAATGAAGTGAATTATTGCGTTGAATAGTAAGTTTGTGAATCGTTTGTTCTAATAAATTATTATCTATCGAGAATTACCCATCTTTCAAGAAAACAAAGAGCTCATGTCCCCAATGTCCAAATAATTAAAATCTTCGGAAAGCTTTCGAGATCTTCATTGCTATACATAAAATTTCAGTTTTAGTTGACAGCTAAGATATGGCTTTTAAAAGAAAGCCTTCATTTGAGGACTTATCTCTTTCCTTTGCTTATTGACGAAAGAAAAAGGGAATAAATGAACAGGAGCTATATAATTTATTTATCATTTCTTTCAACAGCATTTACCATATATGGATCAATCTGTGACACCGATTCATCCATATCAAGCCAAGCGCGCGCGCAAGCCAAATCAAGACCATCATCAATGTCACACCCCGTTCGTTTATCCACTACAAACTTATAAGGATGACTACCATGAAAATAAGCCCATTCAATCATTTTTTCACGAGGGGCCATTAATATACCGTCCGTCACAAAATATAATGTAGGTAGTTGCTGACTAGGTACATGTTTAAGTCCTAATTCATAATTCAAGGGACCTTCTTCGTTCCAAATATAGCGTTTAAAACTCTCTACACTCATTAAAGAGTCGAAACCATTATTTAGAGCTTCATAATAAGCCTTAATTGCACCCTTATAGTCTTTCGGAAATACTAAAGGAGACGTACATGTAGCCCAAAGAATAGTCTCACCTTCTACACTTTCTGCAATATGACGAACGACTTCTCCAAAAGTTTTAGATTTTTCATCGCAAAATTCAGGAGCACGCTTATGTGTTTTTGCACCAGCCAAATGTGCCATCTCCAACATCAAGTCTGAATCGGAAGAGACAACAATATCTGTTATCTCTGGAACTTGTTTTAACTGCATAATCTTATTAACCAGTAAATTAGTTCCCGCAAAAGGAGCTACATTTTTGTTTTTCAACCGGGTACTTCCTGCACGTACAGGAATAATTGCTGTAATTGTTTTCATAAAATAATATTTTGTTAAAATTAATATTACAACTCATCACAACACATCCGGTACGTTAATCAATCTATTCTAGTAAGCCTTTTTTTTCTATCTCCGTTTTCTTATATAACTGTTCAGCAATATAAAAGTCCAAAGGAGTATCAATGTCAATAGCTTCAATGTCGCTAGTAATAACGAATTGAGGATTCTTTCCAATGATATTTGAATTCTTTATAAGGTCTTCCTTGCGCACTACAGTGACTCCAAAGTTAAGAGCTACTACATTAGGAAGATCTTGAGAATTTGGAGCATTAACTGGATCATAGTTTATAGGCTTGCCTTCAAGCCAAAGGAACTCTTTGACATTTGATACAGTAGCAAGACAATCGTAACCTGGTGCAGTAAGAAACTGATTAATGCATTGCGATATTGTTTCTGATTTAATAAATGGTGAAGTACACGGACAATACACAAAAATATCGGTATCTGTCACTTCACCTAAATGACGAAAAAATTCACTTCCACTACATTGGGAGGAAGCGTAATACTCTTCTCGACGATGGGTTTTTACCCCCCCCGATAACATTTATTAACAATATCTATCGCAAGTTCAGAATTTGTATTGACAACAATTGAAGTCAATTCAGGGACTCGCAACAAAGTGTTAATTTTCAGTTCCATAAGATTAGTATTGGCAAATGCACGTAAATTTTTGTTTTTTACACGTTGTGAACCTGCACGAATAGGAATTACTGCTGTAATTTTCATAATTTTTCAATTAAAATGTTAGCATCCACTTTTGGCGTATAGTATTTATGAATAAATTTTATTATTGTTGTATCAATATGCATTCTTCTCTCCCACAATCACATTCGCCACAGTCTTATATATGATATATATATCAAGCAGTATTGTCCAATGCTCCATATACCAAATATCAGCCTTTACACGTTCCTCCATCTG
>NZ_QTNF01000041.1:0-47405 GCF_003603455.1 Bacteroides sp. AM37-9
GGCGGACCGCATATCGGTTACGATATGGTGTGGCCGATGAGTATTATGATGAAAGCCTTCACAAGTCAGAATGATGCCGAAATCAAGACCTGTATCAAGATGTTGATGGACACGGATGCCGGTACCGGTTTTATGCACGAATCTTTCCATAAGGATAATCCGAAGAAATTTACTCGTGCATGGTTTGCCTGGCAGAATACTCTTTTCGGTGAGTTGATTTTGAAGCTGGTTAATGAAGGAAAGGTAGATTTATTGAATAGTATACAGTAATATGCTGACATAGTAAATTGAACGCGGATAACGCGGATGATGCGGCTCTTTTTCTGATGCAAAATTAGAAAAAACGCGTTATCCGCGTCGTCTGCATCTAAATATGAATAGCTGAAAACTAATATTAAAAAAAACAATTGTATCATGAAAAAGTTATGTGTATGGGCAGTTGCCGCCCTTTTAATGGCAGCTTGTACTCCGAAAGCTGAAAAGGCTACAGATTCCGGTTTATTGCAGAGTAAATTCCAGACAGAAGTAGATGGAAAGAAGACTGATTTGTTCACTCTCCGTAACAAGAACAACATGGAAGTTTGTATAACGAACTTCGGTGGACGTATTGTTTCAGTGATGGTTCCCGATAAAGACGGACAGATGCGTGATGTTGTTCTCGGTTTCGATTCTATTCAGGACTATATCAGCAAGCCTTCGGATTTCGGTGCGACTATCGGACGTTATGCCAATCGTATCAATCAGGGACAGTTCACCTTGGATGGGGTAGAATATCAGCTTCCCCGCAATAACTACGGTCATTGTCTGCACGGCGGACCGCAAGGATTCCAATACCGGGTGTTTGATGCAGAATTGTTGAATCCGCAGGAATTGCAGTTGACTTACCGTGCAGAAGACGGTGAAGAAGGTTTTCCGGGAAACATCACTTGTAAAGTATTGATGAAACTGACGGACGATAATGCCATCGATATTCAATACGAAGCGGAAACAGACAAACCGACGATTGTAAATATGACCAACCACTCTTATTTTAACCTTGAAGGTGATGCCGGCAACAACTCCGGTCATTTGTTGATGGTGGATGCGGACTATTATACTCCGGTGGACAGTACTTTCATGACGACTGGCGAGATTGTTCCGGTAGAAGGAACTCCGATGGATTTCCGCACCCCGACTCCGGTAGGCGAACGTATCAACGACTATGATTTCGTACAGCTGAAAAATGGCAATGGTTACGATCACAACTGGGTATTAAACACGAAAGGCGACGTAACCCGTAAATGTGCTTCTTTGA
The DNA here is from genome assembly GCF_003603455.1 of Bacteroides sp. AM37-9. Taxonomy (NCBI): domain Bacteria; kingdom Pseudomonadati; phylum Bacteroidota; class Bacteroidia; order Bacteroidales; family Bacteroidaceae; genus Bacteroides; species Bacteroides sp. AM37-9. The sequence goes on from NZ_QTNF01000041.1 coordinate 1,295, forward strand.
AATCACCGAAGACTGGTATCGTACTCGACGTATATACTAACGAACCGGGTATTCAAGTATATGCAGGTAACTTCCTCGATGGTTCGCTGACCGGAAAGAAAGGCATTACTTACAACCAACGCGCTTCCGTATGTCTCGAAACACAGAAATATCCGGATACTCCGAACAAACCGGAATGGCCGTCGGCTGTACTTCGTCCGGGCGAAAAGTATACAAGCCAATGTATCTTCAAATTCTCTGTAGACAAATAATGGATTTATGAATGAGCTCCCTGCTCTCGGTTGCGGGAGTAGCGGAGCTTGATAAGTCTGTTATCAGACTGCTTTTGGCGGAAGGTGAAAATAGAAATAAATTATGAAATATTGGAAAACATATTATATCACCTGTTTTATTTTTGTGCTGATTCCACTTACATTGTACGGGCAGGAGAATGTTGAACAGTTGCAGAAACTGGACAAGTTAATGTTTAGCGGAAGATATTTTGAATCAAAGGAATTGTACGAGAATCTATCAGAGACAACGACAATCCCTTCTGATTTAGAGTTATACTATAAATTTCGAATGGCGCAGTTTTTAAACAAGACAGACAGTGTCGCTTACTATTTAGAGCAGTTTATACCTCACCATTATGCAACTTTTGGGGAGAAAACACTTGTTTTTTATTCTAATTTGTTTGATGCGTACATAGAACTAGGGGATACGGATAAGGCATTGGATACTTATCTGCAGATGAAACGAATTTGGAATGAAAGTCTTACAAAGACAAATATAGGTGGAAAAGAATATGAGGAATGGCGAACTGCTACAGAGAATTTCTTATCCTATGCTGAAAATGCAGTGAATCTGCCTCCTATAAAAATGAAACGGAACGAAACGTCTTCTTTTGTTGATATAGAAGAAGGTGATAAGTCTGTTTTCCAGGCAAAATATAATGGAATATCACAGAACACTATCTTTGATACAGGGGTGGGACCCTACTGTATCCTAAGTAGAAAGTTGGCGGATGGGATGGGCTTTAGATATGACAGCATTGACGAGAATAAAGTAACGATCAATGAGAACTTGATTTCTGTCCGGAGTATCATTGATTCTATTGAAGTTGGAAATATAACTTTTTACAATATTCCAGCCTTCATTTACTCGGACACCGCGAGTGTTCCATTTGTATCCGGTTTATCAATTAAGAGAAGAAAGAAGAGGAAGAAGGCTCATACTGTTGTAGATTCGGTGCGTACATTGTTTACGGATTGTGTGTTTCTTGGACTGCCGGTAATGAAATTGATAGGGAAGATACAGACTGATTACGAACATAACAGAATGTGTTTCCCCGTCTCTGTGCCCAATGCTCACCTTCCTAAAGCCCCCAATGTTTATGCATACAAATACGATTTGTATATGCGTATAAAACTTAATGGAACTGATTTTACGGCTCATCTGGATACGGGTTCTGATGAATATATTACAGTAGATTCTGCATTTTACGAGAAACATCAGAAAGAACTGCTGATTGGTTCTACCAGTAAAAAGAATACATTCGGGGTAGCTATGCTGCATCAGGCACGGGCGATCACATATAAAACGTTAAAAGATCCTGCAATAATATTTGATGATAAATTAATGCAGCCTCCTGGTCCGGAAGCTGTAAAGACATATCCTCTTGGCCAAATAGTTCCCGGTATATTCTTTGATGGAGTTATAGGCAATGGCTTTTATCGGAGAATAGGAAAGAAAGTGCTGCTGGACCTTGACAATATGCGTCTTGAAGCAGTGCAATGAGAGTTGAAATAATCTAAATGAGAATAGAATAGACGAAATGAAGAAAAATAAAACTAAAGGACTTTTTGCTTCGATAGTGCTTGGAGTGGCGGTTACAGCTTGTGCGTCTGCTTCTTCTAGTGGTACGGTGACGGTAGTGGACCGACCGGACATACAGTCCGTCAATACCAATTATATCGGGTATCGCGTTCCGCTTCGACCGTTGAATTTTATAAAGTTGCCGGTAGGTAGTATTCAGCCTGAAGGCTGGGTGAAGAAGTATCTGGAGTTGCAACGCGACGGTCTGACCGGACACTTGGGAGAAATCAGCGCTTGGCTGGAAAAGGATAATAATGCCTGGTTGACAACCGGTGGCGATCACGGTTGGGAGGAAGTTCCTTACTGGCTCAAAGGATATGGCAATCTAGCATATATCCTGAATGACCCGAAGATGATTGAAGAAACCAAATATTGGATTGAAGGTGTATTTGCCAGTCGCCAGCCGGATGGCTATTTCGGTCCGGTCAATGAACGTAACGGCAAACGCGAACTTTGGGCACAGATGATTATGCTCTGGTGTCTGCAATCTTATTATGAGTATTCTCAAGATCAGCGTGTCATTGACCTGATGACGAATTACTTCAAGTGGCAGATGACTGTTCCCGATGACCAACTTCTGGAAGATTATTGGGAGAAAAGCCGTGGCGGTGATAACATCATCAGTATCTACTGGCTTTACAACCATACTGGGGATGCTTTCCTACTCGAATTAGCCGAGAAGATTCACCGTAACACAGCCGACTGGACAAAATCTACCTCTTTACCTAACTGGCACAATGTAAATATCGCCCAATGTTTCCGTGAACCTGCCACTTATTATATGCAGACCGGAGATTCAGCGATGCTGAAAGCCTCTTATAATGTCCATCATCTGATACGGCGTACTTTTGGACAGGTTCCCGGAGGTATGTTCGGTGCAGATGAAAATGCTCGTCTGGGATATATCGATCCCCGACAGGGAGTGGAAACCTGCGGCTTGGTAGAACAAATGGCTTCCGATGAAATCATGCTTTGTATGACAGGAGATCCCATGTGGGCGGAACACTGTGAAGAAGTAGCGTTCAACTCTTATCCGGCTGCCGTGATGCCGGACTTCAAGGCATTGCGTTATATCACTTGTCCGAACCATGCTGTCAGTGATTCGAAGAATCATCATCCGGGCATTGACAATCGTGGCCCGTTCCTTTCGATGAATCCTTTCAGCAGTCGTTGCTGCCAACACAATCATGCACAGGGCTGGCCTTACTTCACCGAACATCTGGTACTGGCAACTCCCGACAACGGAGTAGCAACAGCTATTTATGCAGCTTGCAAAGCTACAGTGAAGGTGGGTGACGGCAAGGAAATCACTCTTCACGAAGAGACAAATTATCCTTTTGAAGAAGACATTGCCTTCACTGTTTCTACCGGTGAAAAGGTTGCTTTCCCATTTTATCTTCGTATTCCTTCATGGACTCAAAAGGCGGAAGCGCGGGTGAATGGCAAGAAGGTAAGTGCAGCTCCTGTAGCGGGAAAATATCTTTGCATCAATCGCGAGTGGGCGAATGGTGATCGTGTGGAATTGACTCTTCCGATGTCTTTGTCTATGCGTACCTGGCAGGTTAATAAAAACAGCGTAAGCGTAGATTACGGACCTTTGACTTTGTCTCTTAAGATTGCAGAGAAATATGTAGAGAAAGACAGTCGCGAGACTGCTATCGGTGATTCAAAATGGCAGAAAGGTGCTGATTCGAAAAAATGGCCTACTACTGAAATCTATCCGGATAGCCCCTGGAATTATTCGTTGGTATTGGATAAGAAAGAACCTTTGAAAAATTTCAAGGTCATCCGTAAATCCTGGCCGGCTGACAACTATCCTTTCACAGTAACCAGTGTACCTTTAGAAGTAAAAGCTATCGGTCGTCCGGTTCCTGAATGGAAGATAGACGAAACAGGACTGTGTGGCGTATTGCCGGAAGAAGATGCGGTGAAAGGTGATAAAGAAGAAATAACATTGATTCCTATGGGTGCGGCACGGTTGAGAATCTCTGCGTTCCCGAACACAAAAGAATAAATTAATAACTAGAAAACTTAGAATAAATGAAACGTATTGTTTTTTTAGATTACATCCGTGTGTTTGCATGCTTTCTCGTCATCCTTGTTCATGCCAGTGAGAATTTCTATGGTGCTCCCGGATCTACTGATATGGCAGGTCCGCAGTCTTTTCTAGCGAATGAAGCAGACCGGCTATGGGTATCAGTATACGATGGCTTTTCACGTATGGCAGTACCTCTGTTCATGATAGTCTCTGCCTTCCTGCTTGCACCGATGAAGGAAGAGCAGTCTATGTGGCAATTCTATCGCCAGCGTTGTCTTCGCATCCTTCCACCGTTTTTCATATTCATGCTACTGTACAGCACTCTACCTATGTTGTGGGGACAGATAGACGGAGAAACATCTATGAAGGACTTGTCGCGGATATTCCTGAATTTCCCGACGCTAGCCGGACACTTGTGGTTTATGTATCCTCTGATAAGCCTTTATTTGTTTATCCCAATTATATCCCCATGGTTGAGAAAAGCCACGGCTAAAGAAGAACGTTTCTTTATAGGGCTGTTCGTGTTGTCAACCTGTATGCCTTATCTCAATCGTTGGTGCGGTGAAGTGTGGGGACAATGTTTCTGGAATGAATACCACATGTTGTGGTACTTCTCCGGTTATCTGGGCTATCTTGTTCTAGCGCATTACATTCGTGTACACCTTACCTGGAACCGTTCCAAACGTTTCATTATAGGAACCATTTTAATGGTGATCGGTGCTGTATGGACTATTTATTCATTCTATGTGCAGGCTATACCCGGCGAACTCCATTCCACACCTGTAATAGAAATAGGATGGGCTTTCTGTACCATTAACTGTGTGCTTCTCACAACGGGTACATTCCTTATGTTTACATGTATCAAACGTCCGCAAGCTCCCAAGTTGGTGACGGAAACATCGAAACTTAGCTATGGCATGTATCTTATGCACATATTCTGGCTCGGACTGTGGGTGACTGTGTTCAAAGATACATTGGCGCTTCCCACTGTTGTCGCTATACCATGTATCGCAGTGGTTACGTTTATCTGTTGTTTTGTAACAACTAAGATCATTTCGTTTATACCGGGCAGTAAATGGATAGTAGGATAAATATCCGGAAACAAAGTAGCATATACTACTGACTTCAAGCAGATGATCCTAGGCTATAAACAGTAAGATTTTGAATAGATAACCAAGTTATTCCTGATTTTCTATTCAAAATCTTACTGTTTATAGCTTATTTTCCTCTTAATATCCTCTTTCTCTTTTCACCTCTTTCACTCCTTTGTAAACACTTCTTTACCAGTTTTTTACGGGTGAACCCTCCCTCTGTTTGGAGCTTTATGCCGCTTTCATCGGTTTCACCAAATATACATTCCCATATTTGGTATGTTTGCGGGTGACCCCTGCCGCAAGCAAAACTTGCGCGAACGTAGCCGGATTACTTCCACGCATGGCAGCGGGGTTATACATCTTCAGTCTCCTGAATATGTCCGAAGCCGAGAGCCGTTCGCTTCCCTCTTCATTATCTTTAGCAATCCGGAAGCAGGCATGAAAGACTTCCTCTGCCGGACACGGATGATAAAAAGCAGCATTGTGGCGTTGCAGTTCCCGTTCCTCTTCTTTTGTGAACCAATAGCGGATGCCGGAGAGTAGTTCAGCTTTCAGTTGGGCATAGATCTGATCGTGCATGATACCTTCGCAATCGATCAGATGTTCTGCTTCAATGCAGATGAATCGCCGGCTACCGGTGGGATCGGTGAGCAAGTCAAAACGGTTGCTTGTACCGATGAAAGAAGCGATGCGCGGCAAGTTGCGGAAATTCTTTTGATAAGCTTTGCAGATATTCAGGTTTGCCATTTGCATCAGATTCTTCAATAATGGCATTTGCTGCGTTCCGTATTTGTCAAATTCATCCATGTTCAGAAGTCCCATTTCGGCAAGTAACCTTTCGGGTTTTCCTTGTGCAGACAGTTTCAGGTTGTCCATGTAATAACGTGACAGTGCCGGCGGCATCAGTGCCTTGCAAAATGTGGATTTTTGTCGTCCCTGCTCGCTGCTGACAAGTATGGGGGCTACGCTGTTGGCATGTATTCCCGTCATGCCTAACCATTGGGCGGTGAGTCCCAGCATCCAGGTATGGAAGCTTTTTATCCAGAGCTGATTGTCAGAGACACGCTGCGCCAAAGCTTCCAGTCTGTCTGTCCCATCCCAGCCGGGCAGTTCCTCCATGTAAAGCCGGAAAGGATGGTATTCAGGAATACAAGTGGAATAAATGTAACGGCTCAAGTCTTTATCCCAGCAGGATATGCCCTGGTCGTGTGCTTCCATGCAGAAAGTGTTCAGTTCCCGCTTACTTACAGGTTCGAAAGGAACGGCACGCTTGTTGGCAGGACGATATTCCGTTTCTTCCGTCAATAGGTTGTAACGAAAATCATACTGTTTTTGCAGGAATGTACGTACCTCTTGGGTTAATCGGACCGGTTGTTTTCGTTCTGTCTCTTTCTCTTTTCCAGTAGGCGGTACAGTGTCCGGCAGGGGAATGGTATATTTATCTTCATGACATTTTAGCGTTTTCTGTAGCTCTTTTTCTGTTTTCTCAACTGCATCTTCTTTGTTTTCCTTCATTTGAAACAATTTTAGTTCCTTCAATACCTGTCTCCATATCAATGTTATTGCATTCATTATTTTTTCTATTTTTAAGTGATTAAAATCGGTTTATTGTTCAGCGCTGATACTGCGAATGTACTATAGGATGATATCGGTTTGCAAGTATTTCTCCGGAAAAAATATAAATTTCTACTTGACTGAAGAAGGCGGCTTCTTATCGTCCTTTTCTCTATTTTTTATCGTATCTTTGACGAAGAGTTATTGTTGATTCACTTTCGTGGTCCAATTAAATGACAAGAGTGATTTAATTGGATAACGAGTGTGATTTAAATGAACCACGGTAGTGGTTTGATAATAAACTTAAAGTTTTTACATGAAATATATTCACTATCAAAACGTTAACGACTAATGGCTATACTTTACGATTGGTATGAGAATCCCGGTGAGTCCGATGATTCGGAAGAGAAAGGTTTGCATCCCCGCATTTTTTTGAATGGTAAGGTGGGAACGGATAAACTGTGCCGGATGATTCACGGACGCAGTTCGCTTTCTGTAGGTGATGTAAAAAATGCGTTCGAGATGCTTGCCCAAATTTGTGGTGAAGAACTACGTGAAGGACGCGAGGTACATATCGAGGGGCTAGGCTATTTTGCCCCTATTTTGAGGAGCACGCAAAAGGTGACCCGCAGTACTAAAAACAAATGGTCGAAGATGGAACTGAAAACAATCGGTTTCCGTCCGGATGCCCGCCTGCGGGGTGAATTAGTAGGTGTCAAAGCCAGCCGGAGTAAGTATGCGCGCCATTCGGAATCTTTGTCGGCAGTGGAGATAGATATGCGGCTGAAGGAATATTTCGCCGATCATGACGTAATGCTTCGTTATGATTTTCAGGAAGTATGCTGCATGACACGGCCTACGGCGAATCGTCATCTCCGGCGATTGCTGGAAGAAGGTAAATTGCGAAATATCGGCAAACGAATGCAGCCGATTTATGTGGCTGCAGCGGGTTATTACGGGGTGTCTCGTGATGTGCTCCGGCGGTAAATGGAAACTTTGAGTAAGCGTCGATTTGAAGTGTGTCGGTGAAAGTGGTGAAAGCGTGATAGAATGGCTTTTGCATGGTCGCTTTCACCCGCTTTCCTGCTCTGGACGGAGGTTTCGGGAAGAAGGTGAAAGTGGTAGGCTGTAGGTATTTCGTATGATAATATAGGGCCTTTTTGTCTTTCAGTAGAAATATAGAGGCAGATTAATGATGTAAATATACTTTTTAATTATATTTGCAGTGAATAATTAATTTGCTAATACTATATCTCTTATTTTTCAGATGCAATATACCTCATATCAAAATGTGAAAGATGCGGCTTTATGGAATCTTGTATTGAAAGGTGATATGAAAGCTTTGTCTTTCTTGTATAAGAAACATTACGAATTATTACTTAACTTTGGCCTTAAATATACTTCAGACGAGGAATTTGTAAAGGATTGCATTCAGGATCTTTTTGTGAAACTTTGTACTAGTAAGCGATTGTCATCGACGGAGTATGTACGTTCTTATCTTTTAACTTCTTTGAAAAATGTTATATCTGATAAATTGTCATCATTGAGACTGACGGAAGATTTGAATGAACATTTCTTTGAACTGAAAATAGAAGATACTGCTTTAGAATCCCTTTTTAAAGGTAATGATGAAGAACTTCAATTAAGCAAAAAATTGATAGACGCTTACAAAAGTCTGCCTGAGAACCAGCGGGTGGCAATCTATCTTCGTTATGTCAAAGGATTGTCCTATAAAGAAATGGCAGCTGTCTTGAACATAAATCCCCAGTCTTCCATGAATTTGGTTTCTCGTGCATTAACCAGTTTACGGTCAAAAATGACTTTAGATGAGTATTTACTATTTATTATTTTATTCTTTTCCTGACTATATTGCTCTTTTTTTATAAATTCTCTATTTTTTTTCGGAAAAAGTGAGTAGACATTTACATTATTGTCGTTTTAAAGATAAAGACGATGAAAAATGGAGAAAAGAAAGTTTAAAGTACACCACCATGTTGCACGAAAATTGATCGAGCACGCCAGAGAGCAGGAGAGACATGTCACTCCTGAAGAACTGGACGACTTGTGGAGACATGTAGAAGAACAAGTATTCATAGAGAAAAGAAAGAACTCACGACGCCATATCCTGTATGTCACCACGGCTTTATCGGCTGCAGTAATCTTCTTCTGCATATTCTGGTTAGGCAAACAATTTATTCCTTTTTATGCAGATGATGATTCGATTGCAGACTTTGCAAAATATGCACAAGTCGAAGAAGCTACCAACAAGGATATTCTATTACTGATACCAGGTAAGACAGATGTAGTAGTAAAAGATACAGATGTAAATATCATTTATTCACATAATGGAACTGTGGTGGTCAATTCTGATACGATTGATCAGAGGAAAACACTGGAGAAAGAAAGAGAATTCAATCAATTGATAATACCAAAAGGAAAGAGAACCCGATTGACTTTGGCTGACGGGACACATTTGTGGGCAAATTCAGGGACACGTGTCGTTTATCCCAGTCATTTTGAGAAGAATCGCCGTGAGATTTATGTTGAAGGAGAAGTCTATCTCGACGTCTTTCGTAATGAGAGTGCTCCTTTTATAGTTAAGACCAAAGATTTTCAGGTACAAGTATTGGGTACAGTGTTTAATGTGTCGGCATATCCGTCGGAAGGAATGTCATCTGTGGTATTAGTTAAAGGAAGTGTGAATGTTAAGAATTATGAGAAAGAACAAGTGAAGCTTGCTCCGGGACAATTAGTCAATATCCACACTGGGCAACTGAATACTCCTAAAAATGTAGATATAGAACCCTATGTATGTTGGGTGAAAAATATGCTGATGTATACGGACGAACCATTGGACAGGGTATTTAAAAAGCTAAATTTGTATTATGGCAGAGAATTTATTCTGGAACTGGAAGTTAAAGAAATGTTGGTTTCTGGTAAATTGGACTTAAAAGAAAAATTGGAAGACGTCTTACATACTATATCATTTTCCGCTCCCATTTATTATGAAAAATTTGATGATAAAATATATGTGAGAAAGGAGCGTATGATAAATAAACTTAATTATTAACCTTATTATTACACCTGTTTTTTATGAGAAATAAAGACCCGTAAAAAATAGCTGAATGATAGTGCACAATCATTCAGCTATAATAAAATCGAAACAATGTTCAAGATTGTTTAATTTTTTAATTCGTTGCTAATATATGAAAAATAACAATACAGACTTTTCTGCGAGGACGAAAATATCTCGCATATTATTTCTTTTTAGTTTTTGCTTTCTTTTTTTGCAATCTTACTCAGCAAATATAGAAACATATAATCAGGAGAAAACTTTTACATTTGAAATGTGGAATAAGCCCGTAAAAGAGGTGCTAAACTATATAGAGAAGAATAGCCAATTTATATTCTTTTACTATAATAATACGATTGACATAAAACGAAATGTAAGTTTATCTGTGAAAGATAAACCTATTACGTTCGTTTTGGATCAATTATTTAAAGGGATGGATGTCCGGTATGAGATAAAAGATCGTCAAATCTCTTTAAAGAAGAATGAAGGCCAACAGTATCCACAGAGTAAAAAACAACAGAAACGTAAATTGATAGGTACAGTTATGGATGCTTCAACTGACGATCTTTTGGTAGGGGTCAGTATCTCTGTTAAAGGAACACCGGGCGTAGGCACAATAACAGATTTGGAAGGTAAGTTTTCGATAGAAGTTTCAAATAATACAGAATTAGAGTTTTCTTATATAGGCTATAAGAAACAAACATTAATGGTAGGTGATTTAGGTGTTTTGAATGTGAAGATGGCATCCGATAATGAAATGTTAAGTGAAGTGGTCGTTGTTGGAGCCGGAACACAAAAGAAAATATCTGTAACGGGTTCCATAACTTCAGTGAAGGGGGAAGGACTACGTAGTCCTTCATCAACTTTAACGAATAACTTTGCAGGAAAACTCGCAGGGGTGGTTGCCGTCACTAAAACCGGAGAACCGGGGGCTGCTTCTGAATTTTATATTCGTGGTGTCAGTACTTTCGGAGGACGTGCTACTCCTCTTATCTTGATGGATGGGGTGGAAATATCTTCCGGTGATTTAAACCGTATACCTTCGGAATCTATTGAAAGTTTTTCGATATTGAAAGATGCTTCAGCCACTGCTATTTATGGAGCACGCGGAGCTAATGGTGTCATGCTTGTCACTACTAAGAACGGTGCGGAAAACTCCAAGGCTACAATTAATGTTTCATTTGAAAATTCATTTATGCAACCAACAAAGATGGTGGATTATGTCGATGGAGCTACTTGGATGGAGATTTATAATGAGGCTTTATTGACGCGTACTCCTGGTGCTAGCCCAAAATACTCCAAAGATGTAATTGATTTAACACGTTCACATACTTCTCCTTATTTGGCACCGGATGTAAATTGGCGTGATGTGATGTTTAAAGATATGACAATGAATCAAAGGGCGAATGTCAATGTTTCCGGCGGTGGATCGCGTGTAACATATTATTTGAGTTTGCAAGCTAATCACGATACAGGTATGTTGGACATACCCAAAACTTATTCTTTTGATAATAATATCAATCGATGGGATTATATATTTCAGAATAATATTGCTTACAAACTGACTTCTACCACTAAAGTAGGGCTAAGGATGAATGCTCAGATTGGGCAACACAAAGGGCCTGGATATTCCGTTTCAGACTTATTTAAATATGCTTATTATGCCAATCCCATAACATTTCCGGCTACTTATCCAAGTCAGGAAGGTGATACGCATATTCGTTTCGGCAATGCTTGGCTTACACAGGGAGAAAGGACGTATCTTAACCCATATGCGAAGATGATGGAGTCGTTCAAGGAAGAAAATTATAGTACCTTAAATACAACCTTGAATATCGAGCAGGATTTGGGATTTGTAACCGAGGGACTCTCTGTTAAAGCATTGATAAATTTTAAAAGTTATGCAGCTTCCGACTACACGCGTACAATGGAGCCGTTTTACTATTTAGCAAAGATGAGTTCAACAGAAGATAATCTGCAGTTGGAGCGTATAGGTAATAGTGGACAGGAATATATTCAGGAAGGCGAAATTCAAAAAGCAAATGACAATACGTTTTATCTGGATGCTAGAATTGATTATTCACGTACTTTTGGACAGAAGCATTCAGTGTCGGGGATGTTGATGTATATGCAGCGTGAATATCGTAATGGAACTATACCCAATCGTAATCAAGGCTTTTCCGGTCGTTTTACCTATGATTATAAACACAAATATTTGGTGGAGGTGAATTTTGGCTATAATGGCACGGAGCGTTTGGGGAAGAATGATCGTTTTGAGTTTTTTCCGGCTATGTCATTAGGATGGGTTGCCAGTGGTGAGGATTTTTGGAAACCAATTGAAAAATATGTCAACTATTTTAAGATTCGCGGTTCGTATGGATTAGTAGGTAGTGATGAAACTGGCCTCCAGGCAAATCCTGCTGCTGCGCACTTTTTGTATTTGGATGAAGTCAATTTGACAGGTAGCGGGGGATACCATACTGGTTATCTCGGTAATATTGGAGGAGATTATAAAGGGCCTGTGATCAACTCGTACGCAGTGACGAATGCAGGATGGGAACGAGTGAAGAAACTGGATATTGGTGTAGATCTGGAACTGTTCAATCAAGTGAATCTGACCTTTGATTATTTTTATGATAAAAGGTATAATATCCTAATGAGACGTGCTTCATGGCCGGTAATTATGGGGTATCAGAATGCTGTTCCTTGGAGTAATATAGGTGCGGTTGATAATATGGGGTGTGAATTTAGTATCAATTGGCGTAAGGAACTTTTTAAGGAATTTATAATTGATATGCGTGGTAATCTTACTTATAATAAAAACAAATATATATATAAAGATGAGCCAAACTATCCTTATGTATGGAAGTCGGATACTGGAAGACCGTTAAGTACGACGAAGGGATATATTGCAGAAGGTTTATTCGCCAGCCAGGAGGAAATTAATGTAAGCCCGACACAGAGTTTGGGCAGTACGGTTATGCCGGGTGATATAAAATATCGTGATGTGAATGGTGATGGACTCATAACTGAAGACGATATGGTGGTATTGTCTGATTATGGAAATATTCCCCGGATCCAATATGGTTTGGGAGTGAACATTACTTATAAAAAGTTTGATTTCGGAGTGTTTTTTAATGGTTCTGCCCAACGTACTATAATGATAAATGGTATTTCTCCATTCTTTTCGGATATGTCATATGGTGAACGCAACTTAATGTCTTTCATCGCTAAAGATTATTGGTCTGAAAGAAACCCAAATCCGAATGCGGCTTATCCGAGACTGGGAATCCAAAACAGTCAGATTGAAAATAATATGAAAGCTAGTTCATATTGGATGCGTAATGGAAATTTTATTCGTTTCAAGACACTGGAATTGGGATATACTTTTCCTCACTGTCGTATCTACTTAAGTGGCGATAATTTGGCCGTATGGAGTCCGTTTAAGTTATGGGATCCGGAGTTGGGCTATGATTCCTATCCTTTGTCCCGTACTTTTAATGTGGGAGTTCAATTGAAATTCTAATATTGTAAAACAAATAATATGAAGAGAATAGCTATTTTAAAATATTTCCTACAAGTCTTTTTATCAATGAGCTTGTTGTCTGCTTGTAATTATCTGGAAGTAATTCCACCTGAACAGGCGAATTTGGATGATACTATGAAAGATGCAAATGCTGTACGTAACTTTTTATATTCTTGTTATAACGGCGTTGAGAATACAATTACTATGGACAATCCTTCTGTAGATGAAACAACTAATTCTATTGAATTGAATAGTGGCTTACAGAGGCTCAGTTATAATCAATTGAGTTCATCTGCAAAAGATTATGGGTGTTGGGATAACGCATATAATGCTATTGGACAATGTCACTTGTTTTTACAACAATTGGAGAAATCTAACCCCCTGGGAGTAGACGAGGCAATGAAAACACAATATAGGGCAGAGGTGAATTTTCTGATAGCCTATTATCATTTCCGTCTATTGGTGGACTATGGTCCTATTCCTATAATTGACCATTTTATGTCAATGGCTACTCCGGTTTCTGAGATTCCAGGACGTTCGCATTTTGATTATGTTGTAGATTTTATTTGTAAAAAGTGCGATGAAGCGGCAACGGATCTTCCTGCTTACCGTACGACATCAGAATGGGGAAGAGCGACTTCTTCCATTTGCTATGCTTTGAAAGCTCGCTTGCTGCTTTATGCTGCTTCTGATTTATGGAATGGCAGTTTTCCATATAAAGACTGGAAAAATAAAAACTATGAAACTCCTGGATATGGGAAGGAGTTAGTGAGTAACTCGTATGAACCGGAAAAATGGAGAAAGGCTTTGGAAGCTTGTGATTATGCTTTAAAATGGGCTGAAGATAATGGTGGTAATAAATTATTGCTTGTAGATAATATGCCCTCAAGAGTGGCGAACCTTAAAGATCCATATATACCAGAGAATTCAGATGAGGATTTTGTGGCGCATGTCAAATTAATGAGTCTCGTATTACAATCAACTCCTGATGAAGGCAATTTTGAGTATTTATGGGGGATTGTACCATATGTTGCGATAGGATTTTGGTCACCTTTACCCTTGAATATTATTGAACGAAATGGTTCATGGGTATCTGGATATAGTCAAATGGCACCGACTTTATATACGATCGAACATTTTTGTACTAAAAATGGGAAATTGCCGGAAAATGATGAAAAGTTTGTGGATAAAAGTGATTGGTTAAAATCTGCAGGAGTAAGCGGAAGATCTGATATTATTAATCTATGTGTAGGTCGTGAACCACGTTTTTATGCATGGATGGCCTTTGATGGAGGAGAATACACGCAACAGTTAGTAAATGGAAGATCCTTACAACTCAACATGAAGAGCTCTAGTAAACAAGGACGCAGCCCACAAGTGAACCGAAACTATTCGCCCACTGGCTTTTTAAGTAAAAAGTTTGTTGAACCTGACTTGAATTTTACTTCAGAGAGTAGTGGTGAAGGCAATAATGTAAATTATCCGATACCATTATTTCGTTTAGCCGAATTATATTTGAATCGTGCGGAATGTTATGCGGCACTGGACATGACAAAGGAAGCGCTGGCTGATATAAATACGATACGTCGTAGGGCGGGGGTGTTTGAGTTGAAAGAAAGTGATTTGGATGTAATGCCTTTAATGGACTGGATTCGTAATGAACGATTTGTAGAATTATGGGGGGAGGGACATCGTCATTATGATGTACGCCGTTGGATGATTGCTCCAGAGAGATTGAAAGCTGGTGCAAGAGAAGGATTGAATGTTTTGGCGAAATATGATCCTTCTTTTGATGAGTTTAATGTACGGACCAGGATAAATCAGCCATTTATGTGGGATAATCGTATGTATATTCTTCCTGTTTATGCAGATGAGGTATATAGTAACCCGCAAATGATTCAGGCACCGGGATATTAATTTCATTTCAACAAACTGTAAATTATACGATTATGAAGAAAAAATATCTTTTTTTGTTATTGGGCGGATGTCTGATGGCGCTGTTTTCTTGTGATAATAATGAATCTGATTATCAGGATTTGTTTCCAGAAGAGTATCATAAAATCTTATATATCAAAGATAGTGGTTCTGTTGAGCTTGAATTATCACAATTGAGTTCAACTCCTACATATAATTATTCATTTATTGTTTGTAAGGCGGGAAGCAATCCTACTTTGGAGGCGAATGCTCATATTGAAGTGATGTCACAAAAAGAATTGGATGAGAAATATAGCATTCCCGAAGCCGTAAATTATAAAGTACTTCCTAAGAAAACATATTCCTTGGAGAATTCAGAGTTATTATTTACGTCTGAAGAGTTACATAAGTATTGTAATGTATCATTGACACCTTCTATTATCAAAGAACTGCTGGAAGAAGGAAACCCCTCTAATTTATGGGTGTTGCCATTGAAGCTAGTCAGTGCATCTGATTCTGTCAATTCAGATAAGAACATCTTGTTTTTAAAGATTGTAGCTGTCAATACTCCGACTGTTAAATTTTCGAATACAAGTAAAAAAGTAAATTTTGGCAATAGTTCATCTTTATCAGTAAATGTGGGTGCGGAAATCGTAAATGTTTCTAACAATCAATGGAATTTTTCGTGTGAGGTTGATTATGCTTCTGATGCCACGGTTTTGCTAGATGAATATAATCAGAATAATCCGGCTTTTAAATGTGTGTTGATGCCTATTCAAAATGTAGCTTTTAGTATAAAAACTTTTGAGTTTGAGCAAGGAGACAGTAAATCTATGAAAGATTTGGTTCTAAATATCACATCCGATGGATTGATATCAGGAACAAACTATTTTGTACCGATAAAATTTGTCAGTTGTACAGAAGAAGGATTTGTGTTGGAAAATCCCTATTATTTAATTGTTACCAATCCCTTTGGAAATAATGCTAAAATAACATTAAATCCGGAACAACTCTCTAGTCCTCATTCAGAACAGAATCATGAGGGAAGATTGGAATGTTTAGTTGACAATAATAGGGACACTTTCTGGCACGCTTGGTATTCTAAATATGTATCCTCTGAGATTGGTTATTATTTTGATGTCAAATTACCCGCTCCTATTTCTGATTTCTCAATAGGCTATACTACACGTAGTGGAGATTATCACGAAGATCCGGTAACTATTTACTTGTATGGCAGTAATATTGGTGATGATAATTTGAGCAATTGGACATTGATTGCTACTCTGAATAGTGAAACTGACGCTTTGCCAACAACTGCAAGTACGGATTATAAATCTAGTGTTTTCACGGCGTCTGCTTCTTTCTCTTATTTAAGGTTTGCCTGTCCGAGAAGTATGAGAATGGGAGAGATCAGATATCCGGGAAGTGGAAGAGATGGTTCGTTAAATTTGGCGGAATTCCGTTTATGGGGCAAATAAAAGTAGAAGAAATGACAAAAAAAATATTTGTTTTGTTTAGCTTGATAATATATGGTGCAGTTTTGTTGGCTGCCCATAATTATCAAGTGAAATCTCCTGATGGTAGATTACTTGTTACAATTTCAACAGATAAGCAAATTACTTATTCTGTAAAGCATGATGGTTTGTTGATGTTGTTGCCCTCACCTATAAGTATGCAATTGGATAATGGACAAATTTGGGGGAAGGAGGCCAAAATAGCTAAAGTGAAAAAAGTCAGCAACAATAATATAATAGAGAGCCCTTTCTATCAACGTAAGGAAGTTGTTGACCGCTATAATGGTTTAATCTTGAATTGTGGTAAAGAATTTGAACTGGAATTTCGTGCGTATGATGAAGGGATGGCTTACCGCTTTATTTCCAAGTATGAAGGAACTTATAAGATCATAAATGAACAAGCTGATTTTAGATTTGATAGAGATTATCGTTCTCATCTTGCTTATGCCCCTCGTGGAGGGGCAGATGGGAATGATAGATTCAATTCCAGCTTTGAAGAAATGTATACAGAGACAAGTTTAAGTGGAATTGCGGAGAATCAGTTGATAATGACGCCGACACTGATTGTTGGAAATGAAGGGAAAAAGCTATGTATAGCAGAGTCTGATGTAATCAGTTATCCAGGGATGTTTTTAACAAGAACGGAAGATTATTCCAATGTATTAAGTGGAACATATGCTAGTTATCCGGAAAAAATGGCACCACGAAGTTGGAATGATTCTTTTTATAAAATGGAAAACTATGCGGATTACATTGCCAAATGCGATGGAGTGCGTACATTTCCATGGAGAATTCTGTGTATTGCTGATAATGATATTGAGTTACTGAGTAATGACATGGTTTATCGGTTGGCTAGCCCATCCCGCATTGCGGACACAGCCTGGATTAAGCCAGGATTGGCTACCTGGGATTATTGGAATAACTGGGAAGGTCAGGGTGAAAGCGGTAAAACGATTGATATGTACAAGAGGTTTATCGATTTTGCAGCATCTCAAAAACTGTCCTATTATGTCATGGATTCTGGTTGGGCTATATATGAAGGTAATGGTGCCTCTATGACTAAACCACGACCGGAGTTACGCTTGAATGAATTGGTGAAATATGGAGAAGAGAGAGGAGTTGGACTTATCTTATGGGGTGGTTCTGCCAACTTTACTGCTGATAACATGGAAGAGATATGCCGTTATTATGCACATATGGGTATTAAGGGATTTAAAATAGATTTTTGGGAATACGATAATCAGCGTATGATGGACCTGTTGTTTAAAGCGGCGGAAATTACCGCTAAGTACAAGCTATTGTTAATTTACCATGGATGCCCGAAACCTGTCGGTTTAAATCGGACTTTTCCAAATATCATGAGTTATGAAGCGATAAAAGGGCTGGAGTATGTTTCAACTGGAATAGTAGGAGCCTATGATATGATTGATTATAATGTAATTTTTCCCTTTATTCGTCAGATAGCCGGAGCATCTGACTATACTCCGGGAGCCATGAAAAATCTGCCGATTGGGAAACTTGGTTGGGCTCCTAAAGCTAGTGAGGGTACCCGTTGTCAACAGATTGCTTTGTTTATTACCACCTTTAGCCCTATTGGTTCGTTGTGTGACAGTCCTACCAATTATTATGCCAATAAAGAATCTGTGGATTTTATTTCTCGAATACCGACAACTTGGGATGAGACAATACCTATGCATGGAATGATCGGACAATATATTGTGATGGCTCGGCAAAAAGGGAATAAGTGGTTTATAGGAGGGGTGAATAATAAACAATCCCGCATTATAACTTTAGATTTTTCTTTTCTTCCTGCTGGAGATTATCAGATGGAGTGGGTTTGTGATGCAAAAGATGCTGACGTGAATCCTGAGAATTACATTAAAGAAATAATAAATATACCATCGAACCGAAAACTTGTCGTTAAAATGGCACAAGGCGGAGGATTTGCTGGGATTATTCAAAAAAAATGATATGGATATGAAAAGCTTTTTGGTGAAAGGGATAGTCTTTTTATTAGTATTGGTTACTGCATGTAAAGATTCTAATGAGGATAATTTATCAAAAGGAGGTTCTGTTGTTGGAAAAGATTTTGCAATAAAGTCTCCTAATGGTTTGCTGGAAGTAAATGTCAGTACAGGAAAAAAACTGACCTTTGATTTGAACTATGGGGGAACTCCCATGCTTGCCAAGTCCACTATAGCATTGCAATTGGGACATGGAATTATCTGGGGTGGTGGAAGAGAATTGAAGGATACCAAAGAAGAGACGATTAATGAATCATTTTCTACATCGTTCTATTTAAAAAAGACAGTTACCGATAAATATAATAGACTGTATCTTGATTTTGGAGATGATTTTGATGTGGAATTTCGAGTGTATGATGAAGGTATGGCTTACCGTTTTATCTCTAAACGTACGGATAATTATAAGATTTATGGTGAGCAGGCTGATTTTACCTTTGCTGAGAATAACCAGATTTATGTAGCTTATGCTCCTCAAAGTAGTTTCTCTTCGAATGATAAGTTCAATTCCAGCTTTGAAGAAATGTATACTTTGACTACGGTTAATGGTGTGATAAAAGATAAACTTATAATGACCCCAATGTTGGCGGTGTGTGGTAATGGAAAGAAGCTTTGTATTGCAGAATCGGATGCGGTCAATTATCCGGGATTGTTCTTGAGTCGTAACTCTAATTCGGATGATGTGCTGAATGCTACTTTTGCAGCTTATCCTACAAGTATGGAGCCTTCTGCGAATTATGGTAGTCATTATCAGGTAGGAGGTTATGCGGAGTATATTGCAGACTGTAACGGTGCTCGTACTTTTCCTTGGCGAGTGTTGTGTGTGGCAGAACGTGATATGGATTTGTTGTCTAATGATATGGTATATAGATTGGCTGCTCCTTCTAAAATAACAAATACTTCATGGATTAAACCGGGTTTGGCAACATGGGATTATTGGAGTTGGTGGGATGGAAGAGGAGAAGGTGCAAAAACTTATGATACTTATAAACATTTTATAGATTTTGCAGCTTCTAAAGGCTTACCGTACTATATCATTGATTCAGGGTGGGCTTTAAACGGAAGTTCTTTGGCTGAAGCGCGTCCGGAAATAAGATTGGAGGAACTAATTGAATATGGAAAGCAAAAAGGAGTCGGGCTTATTTTATGGGGCGGTGCTGCTAACTTTAGTGATGGAGATATGGAAGCAATCTGTCAACAATATTCCAGAATGGGTATTAAAGGTTTTAAAATAGATTTTTGGGAATATGACAACCAACGCATTATGGAACGTTTTTATAAAGCCGCAGAGGTATCCGCCAAATATAATTTATTGATGATTTATCATGGTTGTCCGAAGCCGTCAGGAGTAGAACGTACATATCCTAATATTGTAAGTTATGAGGCGGTGAAAGGAATGGAGTTTGCGTCCACTGGATTTGTAGGGTTGAGGGACATGGTTGATTATGTTGTGACTTTTCCTTTTATTCGTCAATTGGCAGGGCCGTCAGATTACACGCCGGGTGCTATGAAAAATATTCCTATTGGTAGCCAGTGGTCCAGACGCTCATGCGAAGGTACGCGGTGTCAGCAGTTAGCTTTATTTATTTCGATATTTAGTCCATTAGGAACATTATGTGACGGACCTACAAATTACAATAATAATCAGGAGTCAATAGACTTTATTTCTAAGATTCCGACTGTGTGGGAAGAATCAGTTCCTTTGGATGCAAAAATAGGACAGTATATTATTATTGCCCGTAAAGGACATAATGGTGAGTGGTTTGTTGGCGGAGTAAACAACAAAGATGCACGTACCGTAACAGTTCCTTTGTCTTTTTTGACAGCAGGTGAATATACAATGGAGTTAATGAGAGATGCGGATGATGCAGCCTTGAATGCAAAGCATTATGTAAAAGAAGTAAAGAATGTTTCCAATGCGACATCTTTGACTATTAAAATGGCTCCTGGAGGTGGTTTTGCAGCACGTATTTATTAAAAAAAAATCCAAAAATTATTATTATGAAACACTATCAATTTTATATCTTATGGCTATTTGTTTGTGTAATAGCTTTTTATTCATGTTCTAAGGATGAAGATATCTTTTTAGGCAATGACGAGATTGAAAAACCTGAAGGTCCTGGGCAACCGGATAATATCGTTATATCTTTAGTCGCGTCGGGATTACAGGATATCATCGATATTAGGATAAGTCCCTCGTTTCAGTTTGATATTGAAAGAAGTGTGGATGCGGAAGAAACAGTTGCGTTATTTGCGAAATTGACGGAAGAAGAAGTTAATGAAGAATTGAATGATGAACATACCTATAAATACTTCTCGGACGAACAATGGACGATTGATGATAATCCGATTGTTTTTACAACAGGTGAAACGAAGAAATCGGTTACTGTCTCATTCACAGAACCTCCACGCACAGATGTTCCACAGGTATATGTGCTTGGATTATATTTGCGTTCATTTACGGAAGAAGCGAAAATAGAATCTACTAAAAGTAAGATTATATTCAGGGTAGAAATTCCTGCAAAAGAAGGAACTGCAACTAATCCTCATCTTTTGAGTTCTATAGATGATCTGTTGGCGATGAAAGTAAAAGTCGATGCGATTGCTGCCGGAGAGGAAATTTATTTTGAACTTCGGAATGATATTGATTTGGCTGGAGCAAGCTGGATGCCTTTAGTTGATGCAGGTGGAAATTTGGATTGGGGAGAATATCGTATAATTCATTTTAATGGCAATAATCATAAGATAAGTAATTGGTCTTGTGAAGGTACCCCCTATGCTAGTTTCTTTGGTGTGTTAATAGGTTCATGTAAAGATGTCACTTTTGAAAATGCTGTTGTTTCAGGTACAGGAAGACCTGTAGGGATTGTGGCGGGAGCTGTGGGGCATTGGGGATATTTTAATCCTAAAACGGAAATTGTGAATACTCATGTTAGTGGTTCTGTTGACGGTGAAGTGAATTTGAATTGGGATTGGGGAAATCCGGCTTTTGCAATTGGAGGTATTTGTGGAGTGTTGAGGCAGGGTAGTATATTAAACAGTTCTTCTTCTGCCAATGTAAGTGGGACAGCTGCAGGAGGTATTGTCGGAGATTGTAACAATGGTGGCGGCGGAAGTATTTCAGGCTGCTTTTATAAAGGTGGAACTGTAACTGCTATTGGTGGTGCGGATGCTTATGCCGGCGGAATTACGGCTAGAATAGCTAATTGTCGTATTTCTAATTGCTACTCTTCCGGTACAATCAGTTCTGAAAATGGAAAAGCGGCAGGAGGTATTACTGGAGAACTGTCACCAAATACCACAATTTCCAATTGTTATTCGACAGCAAAAGTTATAGCCAATACCAATGCGGGCGGGATTGTAGGTCGAACTGATGGATGCAGTAATAGTACAGTTGAAGGTTGTATTGCTTGGAATTATTCTGTGACATCATTATCTGATTTAGGCTCAGGACTTGTTACAGGATGGATTAATGGTTCTAATTTAACGTTACAGCGTTGTTTCTCTAATTATGATATTCCTCTTGTGGTCAATGGTAACAGTGTAGACGTTAGTGCGGAATTTACTGAAGATAAAATAAATACATATATCAATGATTATCGATATAATGGAGGTCGTGCTGCAACTACTTTGAAGGAAACGGTAGGTAAACTTGAGTTAGGTTGGAGCACAGATATTTGGGACCTTGCTGGCGATGCTCCTAAATTAAAGTGGGAATCAGTGATAGTTGTTGAATAGTTTTCTCTCTATATATTAGATGGAGTGTGAGGAGAGGTGTCGTAGAATGACACTCTCCTTATATCTAAATAAATTACCAATGAAAACAATAACTTTTATTTTAAGCATATTATTTTCTGCAACAGTATTTTCTCAGTCTCTTGTCGAAAAATCCTTCCCTAAGGAAGAACTGTTTTCTTTAGGCTCTTATTATTATCCAGAGCAATGGGATTCTTCTCAATGGGAACGTGATTTGAAAAAAATGTCAGATATGGGAATTAAGTTCACCCATTTTGCCGAATTCTCTTGGTCTATGATGGAACCGGAAGAAGGAAGGTATAATTTTGAGTGGTTGGATCGTGCTGTGTCTTTAGCGGAGAAATATGGTCTGAAAGTAATCATGTGTACACCTACCTCTACGCCTCCAGTTTGGTTGTCGAAAAAACATCCCGATATTTTGATTCGGCGGGATAATGGTGTACAAATTCAGCATGGTCGTCGACAACATGCTTCTTGGAGCAGTGACTGTTATCGTCGCTATGTGGAAAATATCGTCTCTCGTTTAGCAAAACATTATGGTAATAATCCTACCGTTATTGGTTGGCAAATCGATAATGAGCCGGGACACTACGGAGTAGTGGATTACAGCGAAAATGCGCAGGCGAAGTTTCGTATCTGGTTGCAAAAAAAATACGGCATAATTGATAAATTGAATGATACATGGGGAACCTCTTTCTGGAGTGAAACTTATCAGAATTTCGAACAGGTTTGTCTTCCCAATCAGCAGGAGGTTCCTGAAAAACCGAACCCTCACGCCATGCTTGATATGAATCGTTTCATGGCGGACGAATTGGCGGGCTTTGTTAATATGCAGGCAGGCATACTCCGGCGGCATATCAGCAGAGACCAATGGATCACTACCAACCTGATTCCTGTTTTCAATCCGGTTGACCCGGTACGGATCGATCATACGGACTTCCTGACCTACACCCGCTATCTGGTAACCGGACATAATCAAGGAATAGGCAGCCAGGGCTTTCGAATGGGGATTCCCGAAGATCTCGGGTTTTCAAATGACCAGTTTCGTAACCGTGTCGGCAAAACATTCGGAGTGATGGAACTACAACCCGGTCAAGTGAACTGGGGAGTGTATAATCCACAACCCCTACCCGGCGCTGTGCGTATGTGGGTGTATCACGTTTTTGCAGGTGGTGGGAAGTTTGTGTGCAATTACCGTTTCCGTCAACCTCTGAAAGGCAGTGAGCAATACCATTACGGCATGATAATGACCGATGGGGTGACTCTTTCTCCGGGCGGTGAAGAATATGTACGTATCACGCAGGAGATGAAAAAGCTTCGTGCTGCCTACGATAAGAAAAGCCGTATGCCCAAACAGCTGGCTTCCCGACGCATTGGACTGCTTTTCGATATGAACAACTATTGGGAAATGGAGTTCCAGCGTCAAACAGACCAGTGGTGGACGATGCCGCACATACATAAGTATTACAACCTGTTGAAATCCTTTGCCGCTCCCGTCGATGTGATCTCGGAGAAGGAGGATTTTTCGGGTTATCCCTTCCTGATTGCGCCGGCTTATCAGTTGCTTGATAACAATTTGGTAGAACGTTGGACTGAATACGTGAAGAATGGAGGACATCTGATTTTGACCTGCCGTACCGGGCAGAAAGACCGTAATGCCAAACTGTGGGAGGCTCCTTTGGCTGCTCCCATCCACCAACTGGCCGGAATAAACAGCTTGTACTATGACCATCTGCCTCACAGTCTCTACGGAAAAGTAGATTTTGGCGATGAGGAATACGCCTGGAACAATTGGGCGGACGTACTAACTCCGGCTGCCGGAACAGATGTTTGGGCTGTGTATGCGGACCAGTTTTATAAGGGAGCTGCTTCCGTGATACACCGTAGACTGGGTAAAGGAACGGTCACCTATATCGGAACGGATACCGATGACGGGAAATTGGAGAAAGAAGTAGTACGTCGTGTATATGAGGAAGCCGGTGTACCGACTGAAGACTTACCATACGGAGTAGTGAAGGAATGGCGGGACGGTTTTTATATCGCTTTGAACTATACATCGGACATTCAGGAAATAGCCATTCCCGATGAGGCGGAGATATTGATCGGCAGTGCACGCCTCGAACCTGCCGGAGTGGTGGTATGGAAAGAAAAAACAAATAAATAATAAACCAACTGGTAAATATATGAAAATAAGGAATCTTTTATGTTATGTTTTGTGCGGATTTATATTCTTTTCTTGTTCGCAATCTAACGAAAGGAAAGATATAGAGATGGATCATTTTATTACAGATTTGCTGAATCAAATGACTCTCCATGAGAAGCTCGGACAGTTGAATTTGCCTTCCGGTGGTGACCTTGTTACCGGTTCTGTAATGAACGGTGAGCTTGGAGAGATGATTCGTAAACAGGAGATCGGTGGCTTTTTCAA
Source organism: Bacteroides sp. AM37-9 (assembly GCF_003603455.1). Classification (NCBI taxonomy): domain Bacteria; kingdom Pseudomonadati; phylum Bacteroidota; class Bacteroidia; order Bacteroidales; family Bacteroidaceae; genus Bacteroides; species Bacteroides sp. AM37-9. Next base: position 26,067 of record NZ_QTNF01000041.1, read on the forward strand.
TGTAAAGGGAGTCCATAAGATTTACGCCCTGCAACGTTTGGCCGTGGAGGAAAGTCGTCTGAAAATTCCCTTGCTTGTTGGTGCGGATGTTATCCATGGTTATGAAACCATTTTTCCTATTCCTTTAGCGCTTTCCTGTAGTTGGGATACACTGGCAGTGGAACGGATGGCTCGTATTTCTGCCGTTGAAGCCAGTGCCGACGGTATCAGTTGGACTTTCAGTCCCATGGTTGACATTTGTCGCGATAGCCGTTGGGGACGCATTGCCGAAGGTAGTGGTGAAGACCCTTATTTGGGTTCTCTGTTTGCAAAAGCATATGTGCGCGGTTATCAGGGTAACAATATGCAGGGAAAAGATGAGATCTTGTCCTGTGTGAAACATTTTGCACTTTATGGTGCTTCCGAGTCAGGTCAGGATTACAACACGGTGGATATGAGTCGGCAACGTATGTATAATGAATATCTTGCCCCTTATCGGGCAGCAGTTGATGTCGGTGTTGGTAGTGTGATGAGCTCCTTTAATTTGGTGGATGGCATTCCAGCTACAGCGAATAAATGGTTGCTGACTGACCTGTTGCGTGATGAATGGGGCTTCCGCGGGCTATTGGTGACAGACTATAACTCTATTGCCGAAATGTCCACTCATGGTGTGGCCCCTCTGAAAGAGGCTTCCATACGTGCTTTACAGGCGGGAACGGACATGGATATGGTTTCCTGCGGTTTTCTGAACACACTTGCAGAATCTCTGAAAGAGGGTAAGGTTACCGAGGAACAGATTAATACAGCTTGCCGACGTGTGTTGGAAGCAAAGTATAAATTAGGTCTGTTTTCAGATCCGTATAAATACTGTGATACCTTACGTACCAAAGATGTTCTTTATGCGGATGTTCACCGTGCCGCAGCACGTGAGATTGCTGCTGAAACATTTGTCCTGCTGAAGAACACCGATAATCTGCTTCCGCTCGAACAGAAGGGACGAATAGCCCTAATAGGACCTATGGCTGATGCGCGTAACAATATGTGCGGAATGTGGAGTATGACTTGTACTCCTTCCCGTCATGCTACTTTGTTGGAGAGTCTTCGTTCTGCAGTAGGTGATAAGGCTGAAATACTATATGCGAAAGGTAGCAATATCTACTATGACGAGAGGCTTGAGAAGGGTGCTGTCGGCATACGTCCTTTGGAACGTGGCGACAATCGTCAATTACTGGATGATGCACTTGCTACAGCTGCTCGCGCGGATATTATTGTTGCTGCTTTAGGTGAATGTGCGGAAATGAGTGGCGAATCGGCTTCACGTACAAATCTTAATATTCCCGATGCCCAACAGGATTTGTTGAAGGCTTTGGTAAAAACGGGTAAACCTGTTGTGCTGCTTTTGTTTACGGGGCGCCCGTTAGTTTTGAATTGGGAGGAGGCGAATGTCCATTCCATTTTGAATGTCTGGTTTGGTGGTAGTGAAACGGGTGACGCTATTGCTGATGTGTTGTTCGGCAAAATGTCTCCGAGTGGTAAATTGACTACTACTTTTCCCCGTTCGGTCGGTCAGCTTCCTTTATTCTATAATCACTTGAACACAGGACGTCCCGACCCTGATAATAGTACTTTCAATCGTTATTCCAGTAATTATTTGGATACAACCAATGAACCTCTTTATCCTTTCGGATACGGTTTAAGTTATACCCGTTTTACCTATGGAGATATGCATTTGAGTTCGGAAACATTATCTGAGAATGGAGACTTGACGGTATCTGTGACCGTGAGTAATGTAGGGAATTATGATGGATACGAGATAGTACAACTTTATTTGCATGATATATACGCGGAAATAGCCCGGCCGATAAAAGAACTGAAAGGTTTCGAACGAATCTTCCTGAGAAAGGGTGAAAGCCGTGAAGTGAAGTTTATCATTACCGCAGCAGACTTGAAGTTTTATAATTCGGAATTGCAATATCTTTATGAGCCGGGAGAATTTGATGTAATGGTAGGGCCGAACTCTCGCGATGTACAGACTAAACGTTTTAAAGCTGAATAATGTGAACGATAGCTATAGCACAGTTTGATATAAAATAAGTAGAAATAGATGATTATAAAAAGAAATAAAGATGAAAAAACTTCGATACTTTCTCATATTGACATGTATGATTTTATGCGTTGACAATGTCGTTGCCGAGATTGTCTTGCCTCAAATTTACACTGACAATATGGTACTACAACGAAATTCAACCATTACAATGTCAGGGCATGCCAATCCGAAATCGAGAGTTACTCTCTCTGCTGACTGGTTACAGGAAAGTATATCGACACAGGCCAATATCGACGGTTACTTCTCATTGCGTTTTAGCACTCCTGTTGCTGGTGGTCCTTACTCAATGGTAATAAATGATGGTGTAGATAAAAAAGTATTGCAAAATATTCTCATTGGTGAGGTCTGGATATGCTCAGGGCAGTCGAACATGGAATTCCCGATACGTGGAGACTGGGCCAGACTTATGGATGCCGATCAGATTGTCGCTTCAATGCATCATCCGGCTCTGCGTTTAATGCAAATTAAGAATACAACATCGCTCGCTCCACTTGATGATGCTGCCGTAGAATATGGTTGGATAGAATCTTCGCCATCGGCAGCTTCGTTTTCGGCAATAGGTTATTTATATGGCACGATGCTACAGGATTCGCTTAATATACCTATCGGTATTATAGATGCCACATGGGGAGGAACGGATATTGAAGCATGGACTCCTCAAAAATCTCTAAGGAATGTGCCTGAAATAAAAAACATAAACCGGCTGCTCGAAAGTAGCCTTTCGGAAGATGAACTACGGGATAACATATTCAAAAAGCTTTATGATGAATATGATGCACCTCAGAAGATTGAATATCCTATTAATCGGGCGCTTTTTCATCAGGAAATTCCATGGAAGAGCATGAGTGTGCCGTCTCTATGGGAAGACAATGGCCTGCCAGGGCTCGATGGTGTTGTTGTATTTCAATATGAATTGGAACTTCCACAGGAAGCTGCCGGTAGCCCCTTGCAATTGCATATCGGAGCAATAGATGATTATGACTGCACATATTTCAATGGGGTTAAAGTAGGGGTTACATCAGGTTTTGAGAAAGCTCGTCATTACTTTGTCGATGGTCGCTATGTTAATGCTGGAAAAAACGTCATAACTATTGAGGTAGTAGACAATGGTGGAGGTGGTGGTATTTGGAAATCATCATATGCAGATGTCAATGGTGTGTCATATTCATTAGACGGAATGTGGTCGTATATAGTTTTAAGTGATTTTGCGAAGTCGCACATAAAATTCAAAGAGCCTACATCGCCTAATTTCCCGACCGTGCTCTATAATGCAATGATTTATCCACTTACGCAAATGCCTGTTGCCGGTGTTATATGGTATCAAGGTTGCAATAACGTTGGGCGTGACCAAATGTATGAGGTATGTTTCAAGAATATGATAAAAGGATGGCGTGAAGCATTTGGAAAACCTGATATGCCGTTCTATTTTGTGCAGTTGGCTGGTTTTCTGCAGCCTGTTGCGGTGCAGCCGGAGTCTGAATGGGCTCTTCTGCGTCAGGCACAAGCGAAAGCTCTTGAATTACCAAATACCGCAATGGCAAGTGCTGTAGATTTAGGCAATCCAATTGATATCCACCCGACAAATAAGGCTGAAGTCGCACGACGACTATGTCTTTTGGCTTTGGATAAGACGTATGGACAACGACAAATCTGCGAGGCTCCTGTATGTATTGAAACAAAGTTTGAAGGTAACAAAGCCCTGCTGAGATTCGACAAATTAGTAAAATCTCATGGAGGTGTAATTACAGGATTTATTGTTGGTGACAAGGATAATAATTGGGGATATGCAAATGCCCGAATGATTGATGACAAGACGATAGAATTAAAATCTGTTCTTGTAGAGAGACCTTCAGTTGTGCGCTATAATTGGGCTGATTATCCGGACGGTAACCTTTATGGAGACAATAATCTCCCTGTTTTGCCTTTTGCGACTGATAAGTAGAATAAGTGATCTCAGTTAGCGTCTCAGTAAAACATGGAACGTCTCCTTTTTAGTGTTAAAAATCAGACAATAACCATATTTTGTAGGGAGTTCCTTACACATTAATCAATTGAAAATAGTATCATAAATTATTATACAATGAAAAATAAATGGAATGTTAGTGTTGTGTTTTTATTCTTTTTAGCGGGAATATGTGTATGTGCCTGTACACAGAAATCTAGTTCTTCAAATAACAGCCGTTGGCCGGAAGAGAAAATACAGAAATGGTATGACAATCAGCCTTGGCTGGTCGGTTGCAATTATATTCCGGCAACGGCAATCAATCAGATAGAAATGTGGAGTACGGATACTTTCGATCCTGAACAGATTGACAAAGAACTATCATGGGCGCATGAACTGGGCTTTAATACCTTACGCGTTTTCTTGAGCAGTGTCGTATGGCAAAATGATGCGGCAGGAATGAAGAAACGTATGGATGAATTCTTGAATATTTGCAGGAAGTATTCAATCCGCCCTATGTTTGTGTTCTTCGATGATTGTTGGAATCCGGAGTCAACTTATGGTGAACAACCAAAACCGAAGCCGGGTGTTCATAATTCCGGCTGGGTGCAGGACCCTTCGTGTAGCTTGCGCAAAGATACACTGACTTTATATCCTTTTCTACAAGAGTATGTAAAAGATATTGTTCGGACCTATGCTAACGATGACCGGATATTGATGTGGGATTTGTATAATGAACCCGGAAATAGTAAACATGAAGAAACTTCTTTGTCTTTATTGACAAATGTCTTTCGTTGGGTGCGCGATTGTAAACCGTCACAACCGATTACTGCCGGTGTATGGGACTATAATTCGCCCCGGAAGAATGTCCTGAATGCGTTTGTGTTGAATCATTCGGACATCATCTCTTATCATAATTACGATAATGAGGAGCGGCATGGCGAATGTATCAAATTTCTGAAGATGCTTAACCGTCCGTTGATCTGTACTGAATATATGGCGCGTCGCAATGACAGCCGCTTTTGTAATGTTCTTCCTTTGATGAAAAAAGAAAAGGTAGGCGCCATCAATTGGGGATTTGTTGCAGGAAAGACAAATACTATTTTTGCCTGGGATGACGTTATTTCGTCAGGCGAAGAACCGGAATTATGGTTTCATGATATCTATCGTTCTACCGGAGTACCTTATCAACAGGAAGAAGTCGATTGTATTCAATCTCTGACAGGAGAAAGATAGAATCCACATAAAGATTATTATCCGCAAACATCTTCATCAAACCGCTTCTGGCAAATTGGATTTCAGCTTGTTCAATTTGTTTGTCAATGAAGTCCGGATAACCAAATCTTTTATATCGTTCGGACTCCGGCTTTACCCCGTGTGGATATGCAAAGTGCCGTATATCCCTTTTGGAAGATAACTCGGAAGTCCGAACCGCGCAGGTTCAGGCTTTCCGAGCTGGGTGGGGCTACCGAACTTAGCAGGCGAATTGAATTAGTCCACCAAAATCTGCCTGAATCTCACAAATTCTTTTTATATTTGTGATTCAAGAGCACAAGATAAGGAAAATGATGAAACAGTCTATTTATTCTTTTAAACAATTACTGTCAGGAGGCTTGCTTTGTTGCGTAAGCGTCTCTGCGATGCCGTTACTTCTTCCATTTGTCCAAATATATCCTTTGCAGGAATTCTTTCCGGTCTTTGATTGGATTCCTTTTTCCAATATGGTATGATAAGTCTCATCCATATGCAGATAATCATCCTTGTGGACGGCATCGTGCAGAACTTCCTGCAGGACATCAAACACCCGGGCCGCTTTCCGGATCAGCCCGTGTGCGGTGGACTTGTTCATTTTGAAGCCGTTTTCGGCAAAGAGTTTGATGATTCTTTCCACCGACATGGAATAAATATAACGTAATTGCAGGATACCGGTAATGAAAGAGGCATCATAATTGGAGTTCAGCAACGGCGTGGCAGGCAGGCTCCCGGCTATAATATTTCCCATGTACCGGCAATAATACTGGTGGTTAATATGTTTGATGAAACGGGGAGGGATATATTCGTAGCGGATGGAATCCACTATCTTCAAAAACTCCCCAAATTCGGGCTGGAAGCCGGGACAGGACGGATAGATGTCATGTTCTTGTATCTCCAGGTCAAAGTATTCCTTACGCCGGGCATTGTTGTTGCCGCGTTCCTTTGGAGAGGGAGCTTTTTTCTTTCGGTTCCCTACCGGTTCGTCAGCGGATGGAATAGGGATTATTTTCTCTGATTTTTTAGTTATCAGTTTGCTTAATGCCTGGTTAGTCTTCTGCATTTTCTGCATAGACGCTTCCTTTGCAGAAAAGGCTTTTTCAAGCGATTGTAGTGCTTCTGTAAGAGTTTCAACCTGATGGGTAAGAAGGAAGACATTGTTCGACTGGGCAGACAACTGTTCGGGCATACGCTTGTTCTGATCAAGCAGCTGATTGTTTTGTTCTTTGGAAAAACGTAATTGTTCCTCCAGCAAGCTTATTATCCGTTTGTAATTTATGGTGTAAAGATACGGATAATATGTTAGTAAAATAAATTATGTTCATGATTAAATATTTGTATATCAATGTGTTAATCTGTTAAAAGCTAGGTTTTAAAACGTTTTCTCAGAAGTACTGAGCGCGGCGAGATGCCTTTCATTATCATAAAAAAGATCTCCCATTCAAGCTTACACAGCCCTTGAGAAGACTTAAAACGGGGTAATTCAAAAGTACCTTCTTCCAATCGTTTTTGATATAAAATAAATCCATCGGTATCCCAGCGAAGTACTTTGACCATGTCTTTTTTCTTGCCGAAAAACAGGAAAGCGTCTCCGCTTAAGGGGTTGGCATTCATCTGCGAGCGGATTAATTCAGAAAGGCATTCGATTCCTTTATTCATATCAATATAGCGTGGATAAAGGTAGTAACTAATGTATTCATTCAGACTGAACATAGCTTTGGGTACTTAGTTTGTTATAGGATTCGATGAATTTGGTCAATGCCGTGGCATGGGCTTGTCGGATATTGACTGTCACGCCGTCAGGAAATGTAATGGAAACGCCTTTTAAAACTTCAGGGGAGGATACAACCTGCACGGCAGCCGGCTCTTGTTCAGCAGGCGGACGGGAAGTTTTACGCCGTCCGTAAAAGGTCTGGGGGATTTCAAAAGCGGGAGCAGAGGTGGAACGTTTCAACAAGACTTCATAATATAATACGCTGAGATCAATGCCACGACGACGCATCCATTGACGGACACTTTCAACACGGACATTGTAGAGTTCACAAAAAGACTGAAAACTCAAATAACTGTCAGGAAAACTACGAAGATGGTGCTTGTAGTCTTCAACAATCAAAGGATAAGGAAGATTAGGAGGAGCCGTCTTTTTTTTGAGGGCAAAGGTAGAAGACAATGGCAAATAAAACAAGACGGCATCGCGGAGACGCTTACCGATTTGAAGTATGTCGGTGAAAGTGGTGAAAGCGTGATAGAAGGGCTTTTGCATGGTCGCTTTCACCCGTTTTCTTGTTTTGGACGGAGGTTTCAGGAAGAAGGTGAAAGCGGTGAAGGATGTAGTCTTATAGATGATTTACTTTCATTGTTTGATTGAATAGTAAGGCTTTTTTAGTTATCTGTTAAATTGATAATATATCTGCTTAGAGGGGATTATTTAATAGCATCGAACTTCAGTGTCCCGTTTACGTCGATAATTTTCAAAGTACGGTTACCCTTTATTCCCATATCAATGAAATTGACCTTGTATAAACCATTTCCCAATGCAGTTACTGATGTTACTTTAGATATGTCGCTTGGTCCGTCTTGCATACCTGTTCGGAAGTTCCATATCGCATATCCTTCGCCGTCATACTCGTAGTTATCTTTCAGCTGCTTTTGCAATTTGGCTGTACAATGCTTTTTTACTGCCGGAACATAATTCTTTGCTCCAAAAACGTAGTTTGCGTAGAAATCTTTGATGAACTGAATGGTTTTGGTATTGTCCACTTTAGGTGATTGTAGAATAATGGCAGTCCCATTGGCGAGAACAGCCTCATTGTCGAGACAACAAGCTTGAATTTGTATGGGTTGTAGGGCAAATCCTAGATGAATGATATATAAAAATAAAATCTTTTTCATATTCGTATATTATGTATTTTGAAAGTCTTATTTAGATTTAGCGACCTATTGCAAAGATAGCGTTAATTACGAAAAATGAACGAAGTATGTGAGAAAAAGATAATAATATCATATCAAAAGATGAAATGAATTGTCCAAAGCCATTTTGATAAGAGAGGGGAATGAATGTTATAATTAGCGATGAATAGGGGATATTTCGTTTATCTATACATTGCAGGGCAGCCGGATAGTAGCCTCATTGATTGTACTATTCTATTAAATGATATAGATTTAATGTGTATCTTTGTAAAAAATGCAAAATAAAATATGGAATCAAAATAAATGAAATTAGATAATTATGAAAAACATTTTCCTTCCTAAAGTAACGATGTGTATAATTGCACTGTTTACTTTAATTTTACCAGCTTCTGCACAAAATACAAATGCGACAGATGAGTACAAAGAAACGTTGAAGAAAATCATGGATTTTTCTGGTACTTCGACTACTACGGATGACTTTCTCCAGAGATTATCATCTATAATGAAATTGAATGCGCCGAAAAAGGATGAGGCTTATTGGAATGAGTTCTCTAAAAACTGGAAAGAGAAAGTAGAAAATAAGATGTTTGAAATGTATATGCCTGTTTATGAGAAGCATTTAACATTGGAAGAATTAAAAGCTGTTGCTGCATTTTATGAATCTCCCGTAGGTAAAAAATATAAAGAGGCTTCATTGATTGTTATGCGTGAGACAACACCGTTGTTAGTGCAGCAACTCCATACCGAGATGTCCAAAGAGGTAATGCCGGAGAAAAGTGAACGAGTAAAAAGAGGTGAACAGCGGTTGAAAGAATATGAGCAAAAGAAGAAGCGTGATAAAGAATTATATGCACAAGCCTATATGCTTCCAAGCGATAGTATAGTTATAGTTCCTGAAGAAGTGTATGAGAAAGCGTATGAGAATGGGATGTCTACAAGTCCTTCTTTATATTCGATTGAAAGGAGAAAGAATGATACTAAAGTGACATTCATACAACCTATTTATTGGGATTGGCAATGGTTGTATTATAGTCCGGGATTTAAGATTATCGATAAGAAAAGTGGCGATGAGTATAATGTGCGGGGATATGATGGTGGAGCTCCGATGGGGAGGCTGTTGGCTGTCAAAGGATTTAATCATAAATATATTTATATCAGTCTTTTATTCCCGAAACTGAAGAAAAGTGTGAAAGAAATAGATATTCTTGAGTTGCCACACAAAAAAGATAAAGAACAGTTGCCTTCTAATGATGATGGAAAGTTTAAATCATTTTTTAATATAGAGGTGAAGGATTATCAGGTCGTTTCCGATAAGAAAAATAAGAAGATCTATTATTAGTTTAAATGATTATTAGAATTTGAAATGACAATAGCAGGTATTGAACATAAGTGTGAACTGTTTTTTTTGATATAAACTTATTCCGTATGAGAAATCGAATTATGATTTTATGCACGTTTTGTGCTATTGCTATATTTTCTTCTGCACAAGGAAAGTTTTCGATTAGAGGCAATGCTGGTGAGAAATGGAATAATCAGTTGTTGTATTTGTGTCTGATGGATGATGGAGAGAAAGCCAAAGAAGTCATTCTCGACAGTGCAAAAGTGAAAAAGGGAAAGTTCTCTTTTTCTGGTGTACGTCAGACACCGAATATTGCACTTATTAAGGATAGGGATGGAGAAACTTATCCGTTGATTCTCGAAAAAGGAAAGATTGTGATTAATCTTACCACGAGGACCGTAGGAGGTACACCGCTGAACGATACTTTGGATGTGGCTTGGAAAGGAATGCAGTCGGTGATAAATAATAACAAACAAATAGTGAAAAGTAATATTTCACTTGTTATGAGCCAGAAATCCGGAGAGAGTTTTAGAGAAGCACTGAAACGGGATACTGCATTTGCTGCAATATGGCGGAAAAATGTGGAGATAGATTTGGCACAGAGGGATTCGATTCGCGCTTTTGTAGAAGAACACCAAAACAGTTTGGTGGGAGTATTTCTGTTATCTTTAGAAGAAGTGTCTATGTATTACAGTCTATTAGAAGATATGATGAGCGAGGCTTCTCCTGTGTTTTCGCAGCATGTATTGGTGAAAGATAAATTAGAAAAAATGAGGCAAATGGCCCGGCGTTTTGAGGCCGAGCGTGAAAAGAAAATGACTCCGGAGGAGCGTGAAGAACAAAAGAAACGGCAGGCAATGGACGCTAAGATAAAGATTGGCGAACGTTTTCCGAACGCTAAGGTGAAAGACAATGCTGGAGAGATAAAACAGTTGTCCGACTATGTAGGTAAGGGGAAGTATGTGTTAATAGACTTTTGGGCTTCATGGTGCGGTCCGTGCCGGAATGAAATGCCCAATGTGAAAGCTGCTTATGAAAAATATGCTTCTAAGGGATTTGAGGTGATTAGCATCTCTATAGATAAGAAACAGAAACCTTGGAGGACTGCTATTGAAGAACTCGGAATGAACTGGATACAAGTATTGAATGTGGATGCTGCTGATGTATATGGTATTTATGCAATACCCAAAACTTTTCTTGTAGATCCTAAGGGCATTGTTGTTGCAAAAGATTTAAGAAGTAAGAAGCTGGAAAAGACATTGTTTAATCTGTTGGAATGATTGTTGTATTATAGTATCGTGATTTGCTAATCTGGATGAATTTGTTCGTATTGGTGGACAATTCATACTTGCTGTGACAGTTAAGTTATATCGGATTTCTTACAGCAAGTATGAATAGCTATGGCTTAAATCAGAAGCCCGTCCAATAGCTCTAAATAAAGTCCGATAGCTTCTTCTATCTCTTTCAGCATAATATATTCCTCTGCCGTGTGTGAACGTGACGAGCGTCCCGGACCAATTTTTACCGATGGGAAGGACATTAAGGCTTGGTCGGACAATGTTGGAGAACCAAAAGGAACGCGTCCTAACTTCATAGCTTTCTGTACAAATGGGTGTTTCTCGTCAATTCGTGAAGAATTGAGACGGAATGAACGAGCTTGGGCTTCACAGGAAATATGCTTTTTGATTTCAGCAAACAGTTCTTCATTTGAGTAAAGCTCGTTACTCCGGACATCGACGATGAAAGTACATTTGTCGGGAATCACATTGTGTTGTGTACCGGCATTGATAACAGTAACACTCATCTTCACGGGACCCAACAAGGGTGACTCTTTCTCAAAACGATAGTCACGGAACCAGGCAATATCATCTAATACTTTGTAAATAGCATTGTCTCCTTCATTACGCGCTGCGTGTCCCGCCTTACCTGTGGCAGTAACATCCAATACCATTAATCCCTTTTCGGCAATGGCGGGTTGCATCTCTGTCGGTTCGCCCACTATGGCAAATGAGACTGGAGGAAGTCCCGGCAATACGCTCTCAATTCCGTCTTTTCCAGAAACTTCTTCTTCACAAGAGGCCAGATAAATCAGATTATACTTCTGCGAAGTACGACATAGTTGCAGGAACACCTGTAATAACGAAACAACGCTGGCACCGGCATCGTTACTTCCTAATCCATAGATCTTACCGTTTTCTTCACGTGGAGTGAACGGATCTTTCCGCCAACCGTTAACAGGTTTCACTGTGTCTATGTGGGAGTTAAGTAAAATAGTCGGCTTCTTCAGATCAAACATAGGACTAAAGCACCACACATTATTTCCTTTACGTCCCGTCTGCATACCTGCCATTTCAATATAGTTTTGCAGGAAATCCGCAGCTTGGGTTTCTTCCCGGCTGATTGAAGGAATACTAATCAGTGATTTAAGCAGGCTTACAGCCTCTGTTGTCATATACGGAATATCATATTTCATAGTGCAAATCTTTTATCTATACCTTAATATTTGCACAAAGATAGTCGTTTTGAGCAATAGTTTCAAATAAAACTAATACCTTTGTACCATATTTACTAATACAAAGAGTATGACTTATCATCATTTATCTGTCCTGGTCCATCGTCAGGCCGAAAAATATGGCGACAAGGTAGCCTTAAAATACCGTGACTATGAGACAGCTCAATGGATTCCTATTTCATGGAAGCAGTTCTCCGGATCAGTACGGCAAGCAGCTAATGCTTTCGTGGCATTGGGAGTAGAAGAACAAGAGAATATCGGTATATTTTCACAAAATAAACCCGAATGGTTCTATGTCGACTTTGGCGCGTTTGCCAATCGGGCTGTTACTATTCCGTTTTATGCAACGAGTTCACCTGCGCAGGCGCAATATATCATTAATGATGCGCAGATTCGTTTCCTTTTTGTAGGCGAGCAATACCAGTATGATGCTGCTTTCAGCATCTTTGGTTTCTGCACCTCTCTGCAACAACTGATTATTTTTGATCGTTCGGTAGTGAAAGATCCCCGCGACGTATCGTCTATCTATTTTGATGAGTTTATGGCGATGGGAGAGGGATTACCTCACAATGATACGGTAGAAGAGCGTACCGAACGGGCTTCATACGATGACTTGGCAAACATTCTCTATACATCCGGCACAACGGGTGAACCGAAGGGCGTCATGCTTCATCATTCCTGTTATCTGGAACAGTTTCATACACACGATGACCGTTTGACGACCATGTCGGATAAGGATGTATCTATGAACTTCCTCCCCTTGACACACGTGTTTGAGAAAGCATGGTGTTATCTCTGTATTCATAAAGGAGTGCAGATTTGTATCAATCTTCGTCCGGCGGATATTCAGACAACGATTAAGGAAATTCGTCCGACACTGATGTGTAGTGTTCCCCGTTTCTGGGAGAAAGTATATGCAGGTGTACAGGAGAAAATTAACGAAACAACAGGGTTGAAGAAAGCACTGATGCTGGATGCTATCCGGGTAGGTAGAATCCATAATCTGGATTATCTGCGTTTGGGTAAGACTCCTCCGGTGATGAATCAACTGAAATATAAATTCTACGAAAAGACAATCTACTCTCTACTGAAAAAAACAATCGGTATTGAGAACGGTAACTTTTTCCCGACTGCCGGTGCTGCCGTCCCCGATGAAATCAATGAATTTGTCCATTCGGTAGGAATCAATATGGTGGTAGGATATGGTTTGACGGAATCGACGGCCACTGTATCTTGTACATTGCCGGTTGGCTATGATATCGGTTCAGTAGGTGTTGTACTTCCGGGAATTGAAGTGAAAATCGGTGAAGACAATGAAATTCTTCTTCGGGGCAAGACGATTACCAAAGGTTATTATAAGAAAGCAGAAGCTACGGCTGCTGCCATTGAACCGGATGGCTGGTTTCATACAGGTGATGCCGGTTACTTTAAAAATGGCCAGCTTTTCCTGACGGAACGCATTAAAGACCTATTCAAAACATCGAACGGCAAATATGTTGCTCCGCAAGCTTTGGAAACGAAATTGGTTATTGACCGTTATATTGACCAGATTGCCATTATTGCCGATCAGCGTAAGTTTGTTTCCGCTCTGATTGTTCCTGTATATGGGTTTGTGAAAGAGTATGCGGAAGAAAAAGGCATTAAATACAAAGATATGGAGGAACTGTTGAAACATCCGAAGATTGTAGGATTGTTTCGTGCACGGATTGATACACTCCAACAGCAGTTTGCACACTATGAGCAAATCAAACGTTTCACTCTGCTTCCCGAACCGTTCAGTATGGAACGTGGAGAACTGACTAATACGTTGAAATTGAAACGGTCGGTAGTTGCCAAGAATTATAGTGAGCAGATTGAAAAGATGTACGAAGAAAATGAGAAATAAGAGATGGACGGTGACGGTGAACGTTAAATATGAAACGATAAACCGTAAACGATAAGTCGCAAACAATAAAACGGTGAACAAAATCTGTGCAATTGGCAGAGTTGTTCACCGTTTATTATTTATAAGTACATCTCCCTAATTAGTTTGTATTGTTTTCATTTTTACAAATTCCTTATAAAGAAAAACTTCTTGATTTTGATAGTATAAACTTATTTAGAAGACATACTTAGTTTATTCGTTCCTTTTTAGTATCCGAAAATCTGCTCCAGCGTCAATTCTTCAATAAGACCTACAGCTTTCAGCTTATCCAGTTCCAAATCCTTCTTATCTCCCAGAATGCAATAAACATACGTGCGTCCTTTTACCCATTGCTTTTGGAAATCGGCAATGTTTTTCAGCGTCATGTTCTGTATATCATTGTAGAGCTTGATACGTGGGTCTACGTTTTGGCCTAGGTCCTGTGCATTGATATAACTCCAGATGATGTCACCTTTGATGATACGTTCGGTACGCAGGCGGTTCGTTAATCCGTCTTTAGCCAGTTTGAATGCAGCCTCCGATTCCGGCATATTCTCATTCAGTCCGGAGAGTACGACATACGTACGTTCGTTGCCTGGAGATACGTAGAAAGTACAAGCCAAGCGATAGAATTCACTTTTCAGTTCCTCCGGTGTCATGTCCGAAGTACCCAGAGATTATGTCAGGAAGAGTGACAAGCAAGAAAGTTTCAATAGTTTGTTCATAATATGACAACATTTTAATAACAAAAACAAAGGTAGCAGATTTTTGCTTATCTTTGTCCCCCGATATCTGAATTTTGTAAATAATAAAATTGTAAATCAAATGATTACTATTGAACAACTTAAAGACGTGAAAGAGCGCACTGATGCGCTGAGGAGGTATCTTTGACATCGACGGGAAGAAAATTCAAGTCGAAGAAGAGCAATTAAGAACACAAGCTCCGGGATTTTGGGATGACCAGAAGAAGGCCGAAGCTCAAATGAAATTGGTGAAAGACCTGCAAAAGTGGATTGAAGGCTACAACGAACTCAAGACATTGGCAGATGAACTTGAACTGGCATTTGATTTCTATAAAGAAGAACTGGTGACCGAGGAAGATGTGGACGCTGCTTACGCCAAAGCTAGTGAAGCGGTAGAGGCACTCGAACTCAAAAATATGCTTCGTGACGAAGCCGACCAGATGGATTGTGTGTTGAAAATCAATTCAGGTGCCGGTGGTACGGAAAGTCAGGACTGGGCTTCTATGCTGATGCGTATGTATCTGCGTTATGCCGAGACCAACGGTTATAAAGCTACCATTGCCAACCTTCAGGAAGGTGACGAAGCCGGAATCAAAACCTGTACTATCAATATTGAAGGTGATTTTGCATACGGTTATTTGAAGGGAGAGAACGGTGTGCACCGCCTGGTTCGTGTTTCTCCGTACAATGCGCAAGGTAAACGTATGACTTCCTTTGCTTCTGTATTCGTTACTCCGCTGGTGGATGACAGTATCGAGGTAAATATTTTGCCTGCCAACATCTCTTGGGATACATTCCGAAGCGGTGGTGCCGGTGGACAGAATGTAAATAAGGTAGAATCCGGTGTCCGTTTGCGTTATCAATACAAAGATCCTTATACCGGTGAGGAAGAAGAAATTCTGATTGAAAATACCGAAACCCGTGACCAGCCGAAGAACCGTGAGAATGCAATGCGTCAACTACGTTCCATCTTGTATGATAAGGAATTGCAGCATCGTATGGCAGAACAGGCGAAAGTGGAAGCCGGTAAGAAGAAGATCGAGTGGGGTTCCCAGATCCGTAGCTACGTATTTGATGACCGTCGCGTGAAAGATCATCGTACCAACTATCAGACTTCGGATGTGAACGGTGTGATGGATGGCAAAATAGATGGCTTTATCAAAGCTTATCTGATGGAGTTTTCTTCACAAGAATCATAAAAAATAAAATTAGCAAGAATTATTTTTGGAAAGTTAAAAGATTTGTACTTACTTTGTTAGCGTTGAACTTAAAAGCTAACTATTATGAGTAAGGGGAAGAAAAAAGTAGCGATTACCAAAAAAGAAGAAGAACAAGCTCAAAAGGTTGTCAAAATAGTGTTCGTCTCATTAATTATTTTGGCATTGATTATGCTGATTGCATTTTCCTTTTTCGGCTGATAAGTTCACCACAAATTACACGGTCAACCCAGACTGTTTGGCTATTGATAGAATGAATATCAAATCCAATCTGTGTTAATCTGCGTAATCTGTGGTGAACTCTTTGTTTTGTAATGCATTTGTATTCTATGTAATATGAATGTAACTTTTCTGTCATTTTCCTGTATTCGATTTGTCATCTTCGTGTATCCTCACAGTTGTACTTTTGCCGTGAACTTAGTAACATACAACTGAAATGAGTAGAATCACAACGACCGTCGTCATGCTTTTGCTGGCGACAATGGCCTTTGGACAGGCAAAAGAAGATGCCGGGGACGGCAAGAAGCTGGATAAGCAGACAATGGAATTTAAGGATTACCTGCCGGAGATTCACGGAACTATCCGGGGAAAATATGAATACCAGACAGAAACAAGTGAAAGTCGTTTTGAAGTACGTAACGCGCGCTTCAGTGTTTCGGGCAATGTACATCCGATAGTTGCTTATAAAGCGGAAATCGACCTTTCCGACGAAGGTTCCATTAAAATGCTTGATGCGTATGCACGTGTTTTTCCGGTGAAAGACCTGAATTTTACGATCGGTCAGATGCGCGTTCCTTTCACGATAGATGCTCACCGCTCACCACATCAGCAGTATTTTGCCAACCGTTCATTCATTGCCAAGCAAGTAGGAAATGTGCGTGATGTCGGTTTCACAGCTGGTTATACGAATAAAGACGGTTTCCCATTTATTCTTGAAGGGGGATTGTTCAACGGCTCCGGTCTGACAAATCAGAAAGAATGGCATAAAACGCTGAATTACTCCATAAAAGCGCAGTTACTGCCCAATAAGAACTGGAATCTGACACTTAGCACCCAAATGATAAAACCGGAAAATGTGCGGATTAATATGTACGATGCCGGTATCTATTATCAGAATGACCGTTTTCATATTGAGGCGGAATATTTATATAAAATGTACGGCCACGAAGCATTTAAAGATGTTCATGCGGTGAATAGTTTTATTAATTACGATTTACCATTAAAGAAAGTATTCAATAAAATCTCCTTCCTGGCTCGCTATGATATGATGACCGATCATAGTGATGGTAAGATGGATGAAACGACAAAAGCTCTGATTATAAATGATTATGCCCGACATCGTGTGACAGGTGGAATCACACTAAGTCTTTCCAAAGCTTTCATTGCCGACCTCCGATTGAACTTCGAGAAATATTTCTATAAGAACTCCGGCGTTCCAAAAGAATCGGAACGGGACAAAATCGTGATTGAGTTTATGACGAGATTCTGAAATAAATTGAGACTTGAAAATTGAGAATTAAGAATTGTAGTTTTCTGATACATGATGTGAGGTATCAAACTATCATTTTTTAATTCTCAATTTTCAATTTTTAATTTATCTTTGTGCCATGGCACAGGAAATAGAACGTAAATTTTTAGTTATCGGTGAATTCAAGTCTTCGGCTTTTGCGCAGAGTCATATTGTGCAGGGGTATATCAGTAGTGCTCGCGGGCGTACTGTCCGGGTTCGTATTCGGGATGAAAAAGGTTATCTGACAATAAAGGGAGCCTCTAATGCTTCCGGTACCAGTCGTTATGAATGGGAAAAGGAGCTGGCTTTATCAGAAGCAGAAGAATTGATGAGGCTTTGCGAACCGGGGATTATTGACAAGACCCGTTATTTGGTACGTAGTGGCAAACATGTATTTGAGGTCGACGAGTTTTATGATGAGAATGAAGGACTTATTGTGGCAGAAGTAGAGCTGGAATCGGAAGATGAGGCTTTTGTAAAACCCGACTTTATTGGTGAGGAGGTAACGGGCGACATACGCTACTATAACTCACAGCTAATGAAAAAACCGTATAAAACGTGGTGAGCGTTAACAAATAAACCGTATATTTGTTCTTATATAAAAAAGAGAGCAGTGTATGGATATGGAACAGTTGTACAGTTATGTGCCGCGTGAATTGGTTACTTTTGTTTTAGTAACCTTGTTTTCTTTATTAATCGGACTTTCGCAACGTCGAATCAGTCTGAAGCGTGAGGGTGAAACTACTCTTTTCGGAACCGACCGCACCTTTACCTTTATTGGTATACTGGGTTACTTGCTTTATATCTTAGACCCTACGGATATGCGTCTGTTTATGGGAGGTGGAGCGGTATTGGGATTGCTGTTGGGATTAAACTATTATGTAAAGCAATCACAATTTCATGTTTTTGGTGTAACTACCATCATTATTGCCCTGATTACTTATTGTATGGCTCCTATCGTAGCTACCCAACCTTCCTGGTTTTATGTCATGGTAGTTGTGACTGTGCTTCTGCTGACTGAACTCAAACATACTTTTACGGAGTTTGCGCAACGGATGAAGAATGATGAAATGATTACGTTAGCCAAGTTCTTGGCTATCAGTGGTATTATATTACCGATGCTTCCGCATAAGAATCTGATTCCGGATATTAATCTTACTCCTTATTCTATCTGGTTGGCAACGGTAGTAGTATCCGGCATTTCCTATCTCTCTTATCTATTAAAAAGGTATGTATTCCATGAATCCGGAACGTTAGTTTCCGGTATTATTGGTGGATTATACAGCAGTACGGCCACGATCTCGGTACTTGCCCGTAAAAGCCGAAAAGCCTCTGAACAGGAAGCTACTGATTATGTTGCTGCCATGCTGCTGGCTGTCAGCATGATGTTTCTGCGATTTATGATACTGATACTTATTTTCAGTAGAGAAATCTTCCTATCTATTTATCCGTATCTGTTGACTATGGCCGTGGTGGCGGCTATTGTTGCCTGGTTTATCCATTCCCGACAAAAACGACCGGAAGACCAGCCTGCTGAAATAGAAGAAGATGATAGTAGCAACCCGTTGGAATTTAAAGTTGCTTTGATTTTTGCCGTACTCTTTGTGATATTTACTTTCTTAACTCACTATACGTTAGTGTATGCGGGCACAGGCGGATTAAATCTCTTGTCTTTTGTTTCCGGTTTTAGTGATATAACTCCTTTCATATTAAACTTGTTGCAAAATACAGGCAGTGTGGCTGCACTGATAATTACTGCTTGTAGTATGCAGGCTATTATTAGCAATATAATGGTAAACATGTTCTATGCTCTATTCTTTGCAGGGAAGGGGAGTAAACTTCGTCCTTGGATTTTGGGAGGATTCGGTGTGGTAATTGCTTGTAATCTCGTTTTGTTGCTGTTCTTTTATATTTAAGAAAGGGGAGCAATTGATCGTTTTTCATTAGTCCTAGTTCTAGTAATTTACTATTTTGTCGAATATAATCGATGAAATAGATGTGTTTTTGTCGACTATATTCGATAAAAATAATCTATATTTGTCGAATATAATCGATAATGTAAAATGAATAAGGAACTGATAAAAGGATTGATAGCTGAATATCAGCAGTTTGTAAAGAGCGTGTCATTCGTGAAACGTGCGGTGACTCTATCTGATAACTTCAATTATGTCTTTGTAGGTTTACGTCGGGTTGGGAAGTCTTATTTGATGTATCAGCAGATACATCATTTAATAGAGATAGGTATTTCACCGGAAGAGATTCTTTTCTTTAATTTTGAGGATGAGCGAATAGCTGGTATGGATACAGAACATCTTGATATGATAAAGAGATGTTATGAAGAGATGTATTCTCATCGTCCTATATTTTTTTTAGATGAAATACAGATTGTACCGCATTGGGAACAATTTGTCCGACGGCTTGCCGATCAGAAGTACAGGGTTTATGTAACAGGGAGCAATGCTAAGATGTTGAGTAAGGATATAGCTACTACTCTAGGGGGACGTTTTATGATTCAATACGTCTATCCTTTCTCATTCCGTGAGTATTTGTCATCTAACGGTGTTCAATTAGATAAGCTTTGGATTTATAAGAACCGTTCGGAGGTAGTCCGACATTTCGATACTTACTTTCGTTTTGGTGGTTTGCCTGAACTGTTAGTGGCCGAGGGACAAGAGAAGCGACAATGGCTGAGTAGTCTTTTTAATAAGATATTCTTCGGTGATTTAGTGGCTCGTTATTCTATTCGAAATGATATGGCGTTAAAGGTACTCATTCGAAAACTGGCTGAAAGCGTGAAGCAGCCTTCTTCTTTCACTCGTCTGGCTAATTTAGTATCTTCCACAGGCAAGAAGATTACCACTGATACTATTATAGACTATTTGAATTATCTGGAAGATACCTGGATCATGTTTTCTTTAGAAAACTACGCTAGTAAGTTAGCCGATAAAGTGTCCAATAAAAAATATTATTTTATGGATAATGGAATACTTAGTCTGTTTTTAATGGATCCGGAAACTTCTTTATTGGAAAATCTCGTGGCAGTTACATTAAAGAAACGGTATGGTGATGCTTTATATTTCTATCATCGGAATATAGAAGTAGACTTTTATCTGGATGAAGGGCATAAGGCCATACAAGTATCATATAGTTTAAAAGATCCGGAGACTCGAAAACGAGAAGTGAATGCCTTACTGAAACTTGCAGAAAATGTGGCAGTGGATGATCTGTGTATTATTACCAGAGACGAAGAGGAAATGATCGTAGAAGGAGAGAAGACGATTCGGGTTGTGCCGGTGTGGAGGTGGTTGCTGGATGATGAAGGATGAATAAGCTATTCCTGATTTGTAAAGATGCCTGGATAATAAAAATTCAGGACTAAATATTAAAAGAGGGTATGCCAGATTAATGTGCACCCCTCTTTTTTATTATATTTAAAAATCACATGAAATCTTTTATCTAATGATTGCTAGTAACGTGTCTTGTTTTTTACCACTGCCAATCATTTACATTATAAGTTGCTTCTACTGTATTTTCGATATTGTCGGGTAGATTATGGAAGAAATCTATGCCAGTTTCTTGTTCCAAAGCATCAATCGACATGAGATATTTCTTTGGGTCTTTTTTGTCAGGATCATCTTTAAGATTTTCGTGAGGCATATAAAATCCTATTGCTTTATAATTATCTCCGCTACGGAAAAGTACTGCCATAAAGAAATATTTTGGAATAGCTATCTCATTTTTTATATATCCTTTTATCATGCCTTCTCCAATAGTTCCTCCTTTTACAACATATAGTGTATCTGTTGATCTTGAAATGTTATATCCCCATGCTTGTACTTTGTCTTCTCCCGTATTCCAGGCACTTCCACTTTGACCTCAAATCCGCAACTAAGCTCTTCAGCGTCCTTCTTGCGTCTAAACGTCCT
>NZ_QTNF01000042.1:0-46021 GCF_003603455.1 Bacteroides sp. AM37-9
TAACAATTTAACTAACTGAATCAGCTAGTGATTTCAACTACTGATTCGCATTATTAATCATTTAAGAACGAACATGGAAGAACAGATAAAACGAGCTGTCAGAAATTTGAATATCAGTTATGTTTTCTTTTGGGTGCTCCCGGCATTTTTGCTTGGGGCAGGAGAGTTTGAACTCTTTCCCGTAGGAGGTTTGGTAGATAACGCACCGGCTATCTACTATTTTGAGACGGTCGGCATTTTGCTTACTGCTTTGTGTGTGCCTCTTTCTCTCAAATTATATAGCTTGGTGCTTAAGAAAAAGATAGATCACATGACTATCACGCTTGCCTTGAAGCGATATGTGCAATGGAACATTGTTCGCTTGGGAGTGCTTGAAGTAGCTATTGTGGTGAACCTTTTGTGTTACTACCTGACGTTGAGCAGCACGGGTAACCTCTGTATGCTGATTGGCCTCACAGCGTCACTTTTCTGTCTGCCCAGTGAGAAGAGATTGCGTAACGAACTTCACATTGCAAAAGAAGAAAAGCTATGAGACAGTCTTTCTTGATGAACGAGCGTATCTATCTTCGTGCGGTAGAACCGGAAGATATGGATATAATGTATGAGATGGAAAATGATCCTTCGATGTGGGACATCAGTAACTTTACGGTTCCATACTCCCGTTACGTGTTGCGCCAATATATTGAAGGTTCGCAGTGTGATGTGTTTGCGGATAAGCAATTACGTTTGATGATGGTACGTAAATCCGACCAGTGTATCCTTGGTACGATTGATATTACGGATTTCGTTCCCCTTCATTCGCGGGGAGAAGTAGGAATTGCCGTGCATAAGGATTATCGGCAGCAAGGGTATGCCACCGACGCATTGAAGCTGCTTTGTGAATATGCTTTTGATTTTCTGTCTTTAAGTCAGCTTTATGCACATGTCACGACAGATAATGACGTTTGTGTAAAGCTGTTCACGTCTTGTGGCTTCGTTCAATGCGGATTATTGAAAAACTGGCTGCAAGTGGAGGGCTGCTACAAAGATGCATTGCTCCTCCAATGTTTGAATCCTAAGAAATAAAATATTAGTTGAGAGTAGGCACTTGTGGGAAGCGTGACCACGTTTCGTACTTGCTGCCTAGTTTCTCTAAAGCAGTCCGCCACATATCTTTGATATTGTTTTTCATCAGATATGATTTTTCTTCTTCAGACACCAGCCATGTGTTTTCTCTGATTTCGTTATTTAACTGTTCGCTGTCCCATCCGGAATACCCCAAGAAGAAACGGATACATTCGCTGATTTTATTCCCTTGTAATATATATTTCTTTATTTCATCAAAATCTCCATTCAGATAAAGTCCTTTGCTGATAGAGATAGAGCCGGGGATGTCTGATAGTGTATGGAGGTAAAATAAAGTATCAGTGGCAATCGGTCCACCTTTGTATAGAGGAATCTCGTCCAGATATTTAAATTCCATGATGATATCGTTCAGGAATAATGGCAGTTGTTTGTTGATAACCAATCCCATACTTCCTTCGTCCGTATGATCGACCAGTAAAATTACGGACCTGCCAAACGTTGCGTCACGCAGAAAAGGTTCAGATATTAAAATCCTTCCTCTTGATGGTAACACATTATTCGATTGAATCTTAAATATGTCAGAGTCGATATTCATGCCACTAATGTAAGAAAAAAAACGGAATAACAATCGTTATTTCCGTTTTTTTTCATTTAAAGAATGGCTTTTATGAATATCTTATGTCAGATAATCAGGCTATCGGATGATTTTCTGCAAATAGTTTCATTCTTTCGTCCAGTTGCGCATACTGATGGTCTTTAATAAAAGAGGTACACGCGCGCAAACCTTCCTGATGGCTTCCTGTTGTAACCAATGAGATCGCGCTTACTCCGTAGTACATCAGTTCTTTGGCCAGTTCGCCGCTGGTCATTCCCGGATATCCGATGGTAAAATAGAATCCGTCCGCAATCGGGTCGCCCAAGTCGTTGTCATATACCAGGTGGAAACCGTGACGGAGGAAGATTTCTTTCAATTTTTGTGCTCGCTCACCATAGATCTTCACTTCGTTGAGGAAGTTATATTGTCCTTCGTTGGCAGCTTTCAGCATGGCAGCCATGGCGAATTGTGCGGAATGACTCGTTCCTGATGAAAGTGCATAAAGTACGCGATGGATGAAAACAGTTCCAAAGGTACCGCCGCCATATCGTTTGGTCAGTCCCGGATAGCTTCGGTGGTATAATTTATCAGAGATACAGCTTACGCCAATACGCTGTCCGGCGTAGCTGAATGCTTTCGAACCGGAAATCAACAATACATAATTATCTGTATAATGGGCTACTGATGGCTGGAAAGGAGGTTGGTATGGTTTGCTTAAATCCTGCCGGAAGTCCATGGCAAAATAAGCCAAGTCTTCCAAAACAATCACATCATACAGCGTTGCCAATTCACCGATAATCTGCAATTCTTCCTCTTTCAGGCAAATCCAACTGGGGTTATTGGGATTCGAATAAATGATAGCTGATATATTTCCTTTTTTCAGATAGCTTTCCAGTTTCTCTTTCAGTTTGTCTCCGCGGTAGTCATATACATCAAACGTTTCGAACTTTTGTCCCATTACTACCAACTGCTGCTTCTGTACCGGAAATCCGGGATCGATGAATAAAATCGTATCTTTCTTTTCGTCGCATTGGCTGCAAGTGAGGAATGAAGCGAATGTTCCTTGCATAGAGCCGGTAACAGGTACGCATCCCTCCGGATTTAAATCCACGTTGATAAATGCTTTGATAAAGTTGGACGCCTCTTTTTTCAGTTCCGGCAATCCGTTGATATCGGGGTATAGGCTGGCAATGCCATTTTGTAACGCTTCAATCTCTGCTTTCACACCTACTGCGGAAGGAGGGAGCCCCGGAACGCCCATTTCCATTTTAATAAATTCAACTCCCGATGCAGCTTCTGCTTTTGAAGCAATAGCTTTCACTTCCCGAATGGTAGCTTTTGAAAAATCGACAATTTGAAACTCATTTATAGTTTCATCAATCAGATGTCGTTCAATTGGTGTATTTTTCATTCTATTTTCTATTTTATTAGTAGCTGCAAATGTACACGATAATTCTTAATAAACCCACTTTTTCAGAAAAAAGATACTGAAGCTATTGCAGGTTTCAAAAAAATATCTACCTTTGCATCCGCAATCGAGAGAGATGCTTTAGTGAATATTTTGGTGCGTTAGTTCAGTTGGTTAGAATACATGCCTGTCACGCATGGGGTCACGGGTTCGAGTCCCGTACGCACCGCACTTTCCAAATGAAAAATCCTCTGGTTTCTAGTAAATCAGAGGATTTTTTATTTGGCAGATAGCGATTAATCGCTATCTGTTTTTTCCATCATATCCCCATTTTATATAAATAGCTCCCCAGGCAAATCCTGCTCCGAATGCAGTGAGAATTAGGTTATCTCCTTTTTTGAGTTTATCTTCAAAATCCCAAAGGCAGAGTGGGAGAGTGCCTGCACTGGTATTGCCGTATCGTTCAATATTAACCATGACCTTTTCGGCGGGAACTTCCAAACGTTGTGTTACAGCAGTGATAATGCGTTGATTAGCTTGATGGGGAATCACCCAGTCGATATTGTCTTTGCTTAGATGGTTTCTTGCAATAATAGATTCACAGGCATCTGCCATGTTAGATACCGCGTATTTGAATACAGTGCGTCCTTCCTGATAGATGTAGTGCATTTGATTATCCAATGAATAATAAGAAGGGGTGCATACGGAACCACCGGCTTTAATATGTAAAAAAGGTAATCCTTTACCATCTGTCCTTAACACAGCATCCATAATACCCAAATCTTCAGTAGTAGGTTCAAGCATGACGGCTGCTCCGCCATCGCCGAAAATAGGACAAGTTGCCCGATCGGTATAGTTTATTATTGACGACATCTTTTCAGCACCTACAACCACCACTTTCTTGTAATTTCCGGAACGGATAAAGTTAGCTCCTGTTTCCAATGCATATAAAAAACCACTGCAAACGGCCTGTATGTCGAAAGCAAAAGCTCTTTTCAGTTCCAGTCTCTCACATAAAATAGAAGCAGTGGAAGGAAGGCGGTAATCAGGAGTTGTTGTAGCTACAATTACCAGATCAATATCATCCGGATTTGTATGGGTGCGTTTTATCAGTTGTTTGACAGCTTTACGAGCTATGTAAGAAGTTCCTAGTCCTTCATCTTTCAGAATACGCCTTTCCTTAATACCAATACGCCCCATAATCCATTCATCGGTGGTATCTACCATTTTTGAA
The DNA here is from genome assembly GCF_003603455.1 of Bacteroides sp. AM37-9. Classification (NCBI taxonomy): domain Bacteria; kingdom Pseudomonadati; phylum Bacteroidota; class Bacteroidia; order Bacteroidales; family Bacteroidaceae; genus Bacteroides; species Bacteroides sp. AM37-9. The sequence goes on from NZ_QTNF01000042.1 coordinate 4,303, forward strand.
ATCTCATCATTGGTCAAGATATAATCGGGTACATATCCTCCGACTCCTGTAATTACTGCGTTTATATTTTCCATTTGTTTTATCTAGTTTGGTAAATTGAATAAGGAGGTTGATCCAATAATAAAAATGCGGGCGCAAATATATGGAAAAGAGACTGAAATCCAATATTAGTTTGTGAAACTGTAGCCTTTTTAATTAATAAAAAGGAATATTTGACCAAATTTTGTCTGACTTTTTAATAGACGATTTTTGTTTAAGGTGACAGACTGTCGTAAATACTTGATTGATAGAGCATCATGAGTACTATTCCAATATTGGTAACCAAGAAGTTTGCGAGCAACTTGTTTTGGCATAAAGATGGCATGTCGGTTATTCAATTTGTACCTGTCAGTAATGCATGATAATAGTCAGTTATTCATTGAAAAAGTATTGCATATGTGAAAATATTTTGTTAATTTTGTAGATATAAATCAAAGCTTATTTATCATGAAAGAATTCACAATACGTGCGTATGGCCGTATGGAACTTGCCTCACTTTATTCTCCCGAACTAACCGACATCGCTGCTTATCGAAAAATGAAGAAATGGATCCTGTTATGTCCGGGACTTCTACAACGCCTGTATGACCTGGGTTATCAGCCCAACTGCCGTTCTTTCACACCTTTGGAGGTAAGAGTGATTATAGACGCATTGGGAGAACCATAAGACACGGGATAAGATTGTTGAAACTTTAAAAAAAGAAGAGATCGTAAAGCATTGCTTTTCATAACCTAAAGCATCGCTTTACGACCTCTAAAGCTAAGCTTTAGCTCTTGTAAAACACTGTCTTATTATACCGTTCAGGTAGTTGTATTCTTTTTCATCCAATCTATTCCGGGTACGTAATCCTCCAGTTTCGTCATACTCGGATCATGTCTGAAATAAAGCTCACCAGTCATTCCGTTGCGGTGTTTCACAATACCCATCACACCCAATCCATCTGTAGAGTAGGTGCTTTTGCGGTCTGTCGCACGTCCGGAGAGAGCAGGGCGGGAAAGCATCAGTACTAAATCAGCATCTTGTTCGATAGCCCCACTTTCGCGAAGGTCACTCAAACTGGGACGGTTGTCGGGATGCCCCTCTACATTACGATTTAATTGACTGAGTAGTATCACAGGGATATGCAATTCTTTTGCCATCATCTTGGCTTTGCGGCTAGCTTGGGCTACTTCCTGCTCTCGGTTGCGGTTGTGTTGGTCTGTTTTCATGTCACACAGTTGCAGGTAGTCGATGATGACACCGTCACATTTTCCTTTACTTTGTAGCAGTTTAGCAGAAGAACGAACGTAATCCATACTCACCGACGGATTATCATCGATATGAATAGGTAGATGAGACAACTCTGTTGATGCCTCGTGTATTTGCCGTAATTCGCTGGGAGTTAATTGTCCGCTGAGGAGATGATCGGGGTTAACTCCCGTAGTGGCAGCCAGTAGCCAGCGGTCTCCCAAACGTTCACCTTGCATTTCAAGACTATATACAGCAATGTGATATCCCGCCGAAGCAGCGGTGCGTGCCAAATGTAGGGCGAATGCCGTTTTCCCTACTGCAGGACGGGCAGCTATAACAATCATGTCACCTGCTTGCCAGCCGCATGTCAGGCGGTCAAGATCAGTAAATCCGGTTGGCAACCCTGTGACACCATTCTTGTTGGAGGCTGTACGGACTTCTATTAGTTTAATGGTATCCTCCATAAGTTGCAGCATAGAACGAAGATGCTCGGTAGTACCACATTCCTTTTCCAAACGATCGAGGAGGGAATGGGCGTCTGCCAAGGTATCGTCTATATCAGTCGTTTCGTCGGCAGCCAGTGCCAGCAGTTTGTGAGATCCTAAAATCGTTTCACGACGGATATATTTCTGTTTGAGAATCCGGGCATGATATTCTAGGTGAGCACTCGACACTACGCGTGAACTGATACGCACCAGTGTATAAAGCCCTCCTATAAATTCGAGCTTGCCATGCCGGGCAAGTTCTTCTTTTATGGTCATGATATCAATTACTTGCCCGGCATGGTACATACCCTGCAAGACAGCATAAATCTCACGGTTCGTTTCAGTGTAAAATACTTCCGGCCGTAATATGTCGGCAACCAGTGTAATAGCTTTGCTTTCCAGCAGGCAGGCGCCGAGCACGACTTCTTCGAGTTCGGCGTCCTGTGGGTTTGTTATCTCACTCATTTTCTTTTCTAATAGTCATATTCATTCATAAATGCCTTATTTGACAAATAGGAGGCAGCCTGCATACAGTACTTGATATCCGCCAGATTATCATAATATTCATCGATGTGACTAAGACTGAGACAACGTTCGTTGACAGATAACTTGTTCCATTCCCGACGAGCACGGCCGACATTGGTTTTAGGCTTCCGGGTAATATCATGATATTTTTCCCAAAACGCATCGAAGGTGATACCGTCAGCTTCGGCACGGACACTTTCCCGACGTTTCTGTCCGACCAACAGATCGTAGTCGGGTATGCGGATGTGAGTGATATATGGATTAGACAATCTTTCGATAATACCTTCATCGTACATTTTATTGAAGAAATACCGCGTGCGACTGCGTTTCCAACCGAATAATTCTGCCCAATGAACCATGGACATTACAGATTCACCCCGCCGGCATTGAAATGTGTACTGGTGGATGCGACATTCCACAGTACTATAATTGACATGCGTTAATACCAAAATAAACGCGTCGAAATATCCTGTTGCACCTTTAGTCACTTTTATTTGCTCCTCGAATAAGACTTTAGGGAAGAGGAGATATCCCTTTTTAAGCATTTCTGCTGTAGATTTAATCATACTTTATATTGTTTTAATTTGGTGCGAAGGTAGTCCGGTTGGTTGAGATGTACAATTTTACGGTTATGAACGGCTAAATATTTTAATATTGGCTCATGTGTCCAATACCCCTGATTATTACCTATATTTTTGGACCTCTCTGTCTGCCTTCTTCTACTCTTGCTCAAACGCCCTGTTAAAAGGGGAGGTCGGTATGCCTATATTAGCACTTCGACCACCCCTTCATCCATTAATATATAAATGAAAAAAAGAATGTATTAAAATACATTATATCTTTTTCCCCATTTTCGGGACAGCAAGATATGAATTCTTTTTTATCATTTCGTATACTAATGCAGGCGTTCCCCAGAACCTTACAATAATCGCAATTTGCTGAGGAGTGAGCGTTGTGGTATGCGGGGTGAATCCCGCTTCCGTGAGTTGGTTCAGTAATACTGCATGTTCTTTGATGATCCGCCGGAACGCTTTCACCGCTGAACAATTATACTGATAGTTCGGAAAATAAGCTACTGCCACTTCGGACAGTGCATGGCAGCCATGAAGCAGCCAGTCAAAAGATTGATTATCCATTGTTTAAAATATTTAAATATTCCGCAAAAGTACGATTCGTTTCATTGGAAGGAAAAACCGATTTTATGATGCTGGTAATTTAAATGTGTTATAAGTATGAATATTTTTAAATAAAAATCTAATTATTTAAACAATCTTCTCTATATTTGCATATGAGATTAGATTTTATATGGCATTTTCCCGGTTAATAATCAGTAAGGTCAAACCGTTTATATATAACTAAATTTTATAATGTCAAAAGGAATAGAGAACATAAAAGAACGTTTACAACGAAAGCGTGAACAGTACATTCGTCAGGAAGAGAAAATAGAACAAATGAAATGTACAATGCAAAACACTAGCGAGGAAATAGAGCAGCTGGAATATGTTCTTAGTGAAATGGAACACATATCGGATACGCATCGTGAGCCACGAGTGATTCCCAATGACAAAGTGGGAGACGTGTTTGCATATCTCTGTCGGGTGTTTGAGTTTTTACAGCACCGCTTAAAGCTGCATTTTAAATATAAACTGGCATGTGAAGTCATCTTTGCCCGTTATCAATTTCAAAGCCGGTCGCATACTCCCGGGCGGGAATATCTAAGCTTTGCCACCATACTGACTTACTTTAAACGTGAGAGAGGAATGACGGACGGGTGATTTCAAAAATATCGAAATATAGAGATAATAACATGAAAAACAAATGTTTTAGGAACAGAAATGACGAATTTGATATTTTTTCCTTATTTTTGTGTGTCCATTTTTGAATGATATGATACAGATAATACGATTAAAAGGAAAAGACAAACATTTATATCGGCTTGTGGCGCCGATGGTGATGGATCCCGAAGTGATACGCGCAAACAATAATTACCCTTTCAAGACGGGCGAAGAGTATGTGTGGTTTATTGCGATTGAAGATAAAGAAGTGGTGGGCTTCGTGCCGGTGGAACAGAAAAGCCGGAAGAAAGCTGTAATCAATAATTATTATGTAAAGGCAGAAGACGCCGGACGGGAGGAAATCCTGTCGCATTTGTTGCCTGCCGTTATTGCGGAATTCGGGCCTGAGAGTTGGTTGCTCAATTCGGTCACACTGGTACAAGATAAAGAAACATTTGAAAAGTTTGAATTTGTATCGATGGACAAGAAATGGACACGGTATGTAAAAATGTATAGATAACTTATGGCGAAAAAGAAAATAGCAGGCACAAAGAATGTATATGAATTAGCACAAGAACGACTAAAAGTTATATTTAATGAATTTGATAATATATATGTGTCATTCTCCGGAGGTAAAGACAGCGGGGTACTGCTGAATATGTGTATCGATTATATCCGGAAGAATAACCTGAAGGTACGTTTGGGAGTTTTTCACATGGATTATGAAATCCAGTATAAAATGACCATCGACTATGTGGACCGGATGTTGGAAGCTAACAAGGATATTCTGGATGTGTACCGGGTATGTATTCCTTTCCGTGTGGCTACCTGTACCTCGATGTATCAATCCTTTTGGCGTCCCTGGGAAGATAATAAAAAGAATATATGGGTTCGTTCCATGCCTAAAAAGGCAATGACCAAAGATGATTTTCCTTTTTATAATACAACCATGTGGGATTATGAATTCCAGATGCGTTTTGCGCAATGGATACACAACAAAAATGACGCAGTGCGCACTTGTTGTCTGATCGGAATCCGTACACAGGAGAGTTTCAACCGGTGGAGATGTATCTATATGAGCCGTAAATTCCAGATGTATCATAAATACAAATGGACTTCAAAAGTAGGGAATGATATTTATAATGCCTATCCTATATTCGACTGGAAGACAACGGATGTATGGACGGCCAATGGAAAATTCCAGTGGGATTATAATACTTTATATGACCTTTACTATCGTGCCGGAGTCAATTTGGAGCGTCAGCGTGTAGCAAGTCCTTTTATTAACGAAGCGCAAGAGAGTCTGCAACTTTATCGGGTGCTAGATCCCAATACCTGGGGCAAAATGGTCGGAAGGGTGAACGGTGTGAACTTTACCGGTATGTATGGCGGTACTCATGCGATGGGATGGCAGTCGGTGAAACTTCCTGAAGGATATACATGGCGAGAGTTTATGTATTTCTTGTTGTCCACTTTGCCGGAACGGGCGAGGAAAAACTATCTTCGTAAACTTTCAGTGAGCGTGAATTTCTGGCGGACAAAAGGTGGATGTCTAAGTGATGCTACCATCCAAAAGTTGATTGATGCGAAAGTACCGATTATCGTTATGGACAACAGTAACTACAAAACGTTGAAAAAACCGGTACGTATGGAATATCAGGATGATATCGACATTCCGGAATTCAAAGAAATACCCACGTATAAGCGAATGTGTGTTTGTATTCTTAAAAATGACCATGCCTGCAAATATATGGGATTCTCACCTACGAAGGAGGAGATGAGTAAGAGGAGTCAAATTATGGAACAATATAGAATCATAGTATCATGAGTGTAGATAAAAGCCCTGTTTACGAGGTAAAAGCGGTACCCGTAGAAAAAGTATATGCGAACGATTATAATCCGAATGTCGTTGCACCGCCTGAAATGAAGTTGCTGGAACTTTCTATTTGGGAAGATGGCTTTACAATGCCATGTGTATGTTACTACAATAAAGATGAAGACCATTATATACTGGTGGACGGCTACCATCGCTATACGGTATTGAAAACTTCCCAACGAATCTATAAGCGTGAAAACGGCTTATTGCCGATTGTGGTGATAGACAAAGACCTGTCTAACCGTATGAGTTCGACCATCCGGCACAACCGTGCGCGTGGAATGCATAACATTGAATTGATGTGCAACATTGTTGCGGAACTTGACAAGGCAGGTATGTCCGATCAATGGATAATGAAAAATATTGGTATGGACCGTGATGAATTGTTGCGTCTGAAACAAATTTCAGGACTTGCCGATCTGTTTGCTAATCGCGAATTCAGTATTCCTGATGAGGTGGCACCTACGGAAACAGAGCGTAAAACCTTATAATTTGATAACTATATATACATATAGAAATTGAACTTTTTGTCATTTAGGCACAAATTATACAAGTTATTGGGCTATTTTGTTGTATAAAATAGCTATGTCTTTTGTCTAATTTGTGCCTAAGTTGTGTCTAAATGACACAGAAAACTATAACTTCCCTCCATTGTCCAAGTTTTTATGAGAGAAACTTGGGATTTTTTTAATATTCGCATATCGAAAGAAATGAGGATATTAAATATTTTTGTTGTGAATTTCGTAACCCTCTTGTTCGCTACCTGCATAATTAGCCTCTTTATTCTAAGTTGATTCTCTGTAACAGAAATGAATACAATTTTGTATCTCCTTTAATATTCCGAAATTTGCAATATGAGATTTGGACAAAAATATTGTCCTGAGAGAAAAGCAAAAAGAGAAATAAGAGAGATATACAAGAAGTAGAAGAAAGTATATTAGAGAATTAATGAGAGAAATAACAAAACTTACAATCAGTATTTTATATTTGATTTTTTTATTATCTGTGATGTGTGTGCAGGGGTCGAATGTGACCGGCACTCTCTTTCAATTAACATCGAAGGTGACAACTTGTGCGGATATATATGCCAGGTTGTTGACTAAGCCGTTGAGCAATCCTTTGCTTGGCTCTCTGTCTTATAGTGACACTCAAGAAACTATCCCCATGAATTTATAACATTAAAAACAGGAAATTTGGAAAAAGAAGTTCATATTAGACAAAGGGAAGCTGTTCCTGCTACGGGAAGTACACTTCAGCTCATGCCTACTGGAAATTTAAATTCGGAGGTGTATGAAATCGATTATTTCTGCCTTACGGGCGAAGTGGATGAAAGTGCTAAAAATTGGATTCGTCTGTATTCTTCCGTAATGCCGGAGGGACATACAGGAGAAGAACGCATTATCGTTGAAGACGGTAAGATCTATATTAAGGTATTGCCCAATGTAGAGGCGGATTCCAGAAACGGAATCGTACATCTCACAACAATGGTGTCTTCCGTTAAAACGGGCATCAGTAATGTGCAACGCATAAAAATAGATATTACTCAATTGGGGCAATAAACAACAGTAAATGTGATATAAATGAAGAAAGTTGCTATACTCATATTATTCATGCTCGGATGTGCCATTTCCGAGGGTCATGCCCAGAAGGTTGCGCTGAAAAGCAATCTGCTGTATGACGCTACTACTACCATGAATCTGGGACTGGAGATCGGACTGGCGCGTAAATGGACGCTGGATATTCCGGTCAATTATAATCCGTGGAAACTTTCCGACGGCAAACGCCTCCGTCATTTGGGGGTACAGCCCGAAATCCGTTACTGGTTTTGTGAGAGTTTTCGCCGTATGTTTGTCGGAATGCATGGACATTATGCCGATTTCAATGTAGGGGGATGGCCCGACTGGTCTTTTATCAGTGACAATATGCAGCATACGCGTTATCAGGGATATCTTTATGGTGGTGGCTTTTCCGTAGGATATTCGTGGATTCTGAAAAAACGCTGGAGTATAGAAACATCTGTCGGAGTGGGATATGCGCACATTGTATATGACAAGTATCCTTGCGCTACTTGTGGTACGAGACTAAAGGAAAGCAGCAAAAACTATTTCGGGCCTACTAAAGCAAGTGTGTCACTTATTTATGTAATTAAATAATGAGGAGTATGATAATAAGAAAAATAGGTTTCCTTGTGTGTATGTTGGTGGTTTGCAGCCTGAATATAAACACAGCTATGGCTCAATCCCGCTCTTACGAAGGTGTCATTACTGTGAATCCGGTGCGGTTGGAACAGAAAGGTGATTTTATTCATGTCGATATAGATTTTGTTTTGAATAATGTGAAAGTGAAATCTGCCCGGGGAATGGATTTTATTCCGCGGCTGGTGACTCCCGGACGTACTCAGAATCTTCCGAAAGTTTCTATTAAAGGTCGTGACGAGTATCTGGCGTATGAGCGTGAGCTTGCGTTGATGAGCGCCAAAGAGAAAAGAAACTACGAGAAGCCATATATAGTGGAAAAAGCTGGAAAACTAAGAAATGATACGATTCGGTATCAATATCTGGTTCCGTTCGAATCATGGATGAAGGATGCGCGCTTGGACGTGCAGCGTGATGAATGTGGTTGCGGCGAAACGGCATTGATGAACATAGAGGAGTTTGGCAAAGTGACGTTGGAACGTGTATGGACGCCTTACGTAGCGGTTCCTCAGTTTGCTTATCTGCAACCGAAAGCGGAAGAAATCAAACAACGGGATATTCAAGCAGAATGTTTTCTGGATTTCGAGGTGAATAAAGTCAATATTCGTCCCGAATACATGAATAATCCTCAGGAACTAGCTAAAATCCGCAAGATGATCGATGAGCTGAAGTCCGATCCGAATGTGAAAGTGAACCGTCTGGATATTATCGGTTATGCTTCTCCGGAAGGAACATTGGCAGCGAACAAACGTCTGTCTGAAGGGCGTGCCATGGCGCTTCGGGATTATCTGGCACACAGATACGATTTTCCGAGAAACCAATACTACATTGTCTTTGGAGGTGAAAACTGGGACGGACTGGAGAAGGCGCTTGAAACAATCGAATTGGAATATAAAGACGAAGTGCTGGATATTATCAGGAATATACCTATTGAAAAAGGAAGAGAAACAAAACTGATGCAACTTCACGGAGGAACACCTTACCGATACTTGTTGAAGTATATTTTTCCAAGTTTGCGTGTGGCTATCTGCAAAGTGAATTACGAAGTGAGGAATTTTAGTGTGGAGGAAGCGAAAGAGATTATCAAGACGCGTCCGCAGAATTTGAGCTTGAATGAAATGTTTCTGGTGGCTAATACCTATCCGACAGGCTCGCAAGAGTTTATTGATGTGTTCGAAACGGCTGTACGGATGTATCCGCAGAGTGAGATTGCAAATATAAATGCTGCTACTGCCGCTTTATCACGCAATGACTTGGTTTCGGCCGAACGTTATCTGGGTATGGTGAATTCGAATAAGAATTTGCCGGAATATAATAATGCTATGGGAATATTAATGTTAATGAAGGGAGATTATGAATTATCGAAGAAGTATTTGAAGGTCGCAGAGCAGTTAGGTCTGGATGCAGCTAGGGGCAATCTGGAAGAATTAGTCAGGAAGAAGGCTAATGCTGCCGAGATGAGAAAAAATGGTAAGTAAAACTTACTAATTAAGTGGGAAATTATATATGTATTAATTCTAATAATTTTTTGTATTATGCTAAAGATTAAATCAATTTTAGTTTCGTTGCTGGCCGTTGTGGCATTAGCAAGTTGTTCAAATGAGAATCTGGAGGAAAATCCGGAGGTTGAAGGGGGAGCAGGTTATGATGTAGCTTACGTATCAATTAGTCTGACTAATCCAAAAGTGCCTGGTTCACGTGCTTCTGGTGAACAGCCGGCTTTGCCTGCAGAAAGCGCGATTAATGAGCTTTATGTGATTACGTTCGATGCGGGTAAGGTGGTGACTAAGGATGAAAAGGCAACTAAGTATGCCACGGTATTGGGATCAGGTTCTTTCGGAACAAATAGTGGAGTTACGACTCCGAATACTCCGGTTAAAGTGGATCCGAATACTAAGTATTTGCTTGTTATAGCCAATCCGGGTTACCAATTAAAGGATCGCTTGGATAACCTTTCAGAGGGTGCAACCTATGCTACCATCAATGCAATGGTTACAGTTCCTGAAAACAATACTAAGCCCAACAATGCTTATCTGGTAGAGGAGGTTGTACACTCCAATGGTTGTGCAATGATTAATGTCGGATTCTACGATGATTCCGATTCGGATCCATCCAATCATGCATGGAAAGATGAATGTCTGCTCGATGTATCGGACAAGATTGTTTTGGTCAGTGACTATAAATCGGAAGCGCAAGCTCAGAATGCAGCGAAAAGTAATCCGGCTACTCTTGAGATAGAACGCCTTGCTGCAAAGTTGGAAGTTATGATTGGCAGTCCATTAGCAGTTGGACCTTTTGAAGATGGAACAAATGCAAGTCTTGGACAATTTGATTTTGGAAACTGGACTATAGACTACTATAACTCTCTGTTCTATCCTTTTGCAAAGAAGACTACCACAGCGTCATCTCATACTACCGGATTCTACAAAAGTAACTTCTATACAGTTGACCCGAACTTTACGACTGCAGGTGGAACTGAATATCTTACAGGCATTGTTAAGAATACACTTGATGCTAACCGCGAACCTAAGGTAGAGTGGGTTGCTGAAAGTGCAGATGCGGGTGATAATTATAAATACTGTATCGAGAATACGATGGCTGAAGGATATCAGAAGTTCGGTGCGGCTACGCGTCTGGTACTTAAGGGACAGTATGCACCTTGGAAGTCCGGTGAATTTACTTTGGGAGATGACTGGTATCGTCTTCCTAACGGAACTAACTCTGTAAACTTCAAAAGTTTTGCTGACTTGCTGGCTGCTTATACACCTGCTAAAGCTAAACAAACAAACTCAGACCCTATGACCGCCCAGGAGAAACTCTTGGTTACAGCATGCGAACTGTTCTATACTCAGATACAATCTGAACTTACCACCAATGATCCGGGTAGTTTTGCTCTTCTTACACAGACTATTCTTGATGACAACAACATTAAGAATGGTGGTGAACTGTGTAAAAAAGAAGGTTGCATCTATTGGTATCCAAAGAGTCTCAACTATTACTACTATGAGATTCGTCATGACAATGCAGCCAACTCTTATATGGAGTATGGAAAATACGGTGTAGTACGTAATAACTATTATACGCTTACGCTGACAAAGGTAAATGGTAACGGTACACCGTGGTATCCTGGTGGTGGACCCGAAGATCCGGATGAAGAAGAAGATATCGATAAGAAAGGTGCTTATCTCCACTTTGAGATTAAAGTTGCTCCGTGGATATACTGGACTACAAATTTCGAAATCTAAAGAAACTCTTTACTTTCAAAGAAAACAGGGCAGTGCGGACTGCCTGCCCTGTACTTTTTTTAATAGATATTCTGTGCGGAACAGACCGCCGAAAAAAGTAAAAACAAGCCGGTGACAGGCTTCCCAAAAACAGCACTGAAATATACCGGCGCATCCGAGATGCAATGAAATGCAAAGCGCGCCCCTAAAAGAGGAAATAACCGGAGGTCACAAAATAGAGATCTCTGACAATATAAAATGGCAAACCGATAGGGTTGCCTCCTAAAAGAAAAAGATATGTTCGGAAAAACTAAATCGCTGTTCCTTATCGTTGCTTCGATGCTATGTATGGCTTCGTGCGACAGTATACGCGAAGACCTTCCACGGTGCGAGCTTTGGTTGGAATTTGTATTCGACTACAATATGGAATATGCGGATGCATTTAATCCGCAGGTTAAATCGGTGGATGTACTTGTGTTCGACAGCGATGATAAATTGCTTTTCACCAAAAGTGCCGAGGTTGCTGCGCTGGTGGGTGGAAACCGGATGTCGTTGACCGACGAGCTCGATTTCGGAAGTTATAAAGTACTGACCGTCGGAAGTCTGTCTGACAGATTCCGTCTTTCGGACAATGCAGGTAATAAACTGGCACCGGGAACTAGCACCCTCCAACAGGTCATTGTATCCCTGAAGCGAGAGACGGATGTTGTTAATTTCGAGTTTCAGCATCTTTACTTCGGAGAGGTTGTAGAAGTGGACCACCTGCCATCCAGTACCGACCATAAAATTTATCCGGTGAACCTGATACGTGACACCAATCGGTTTAATCTCGCGTTAATGGGATATGAGGAAAATAAAGTGGATGGCACACAATATACATTTGAAATTCAGGCGCCGGAAAATGCAGTTTATTCCTGGGAAAACGAACCCGCAGGACAAGGGCCGGTTACTTATGTGCCTTACTATACAGGTCCGGGTGAAATATCCGACGTGGTTATGTCCGCACGCCTGAACACGATGCGTTTGCTCAACAGGAGTGGATGGGATTATAAATTTATTATAAGGGATGCGAATACCGAAGCTGAAGTCTGGAGCTATAATCTGATGACACTCTTGAGTATTGCACGGCCGGTTTCCCGTTACGACGGAACGGAGCTTCCCTTTCAGGAATATCTTGACAGGCAGAGTGAATGGAACCTGATATTTACAGTTGTTGAAAAAAACGGAGGAGGATTCCTTCAAATTGGTATTGTCGTGGGGAACTGGATTCATTGGCTCCACGGGATGGAAGTTTAAGAATGAGAAAAAAGCTATTACATATCATTTGTCTGGCATCCACCATCCTTTTGTTCTCATGTAGTAGAGAAGCTGATGTGGCTTATGAGTTGCCTGCCCATACTACCCGGGCGCAACTTAGCATCGACTTGGTGAACAATGGGGATGTGGAACAACAGGAGAAGATAAACTCCATGCGGTTTATCGTATTCGGCAGCACGCCCGGTGGCGTGAGGCTGGATGTGAATGAACACATCCTGTTGAGTACTCCGGAGACAGCTACTGATATAGATGCGCAACTTCTCGAAGTGACGTCCAGTAATGATATCCTGGTCGTAGTTATTGCCAACGAACCGCAGAGCCTCACAAGCAAACTTGACGGTATAGCCAATCTTTTGACGTTGCAGGAGATGATTTACGATATCTCCAGCATACTGAATAGTGACGGGCAGATTATTTCGGCAACCGGAATGCCTATGACAGGAGTGATCCGGGATATATCCATAGCACCTGATGAAACCAAAACAGTACAAATGGTGATCGAACGTGCCGTAGCCCGGGTAGATGTCTTTATCGAAGCTATAGACGGTGGGGCGGTGACCGGATATATTGCCGGAAGCACTAGTGTCACCTTGCACAATTTCTCCTACGATAGCTATTTCGTGATGGGAAACGTGGACAACGGCACGCGTGATAACACCGACTCTTCAAAAAACTACGGAAAAGTGAAGGAAGACGTGTCGGAAAGCAATTTGTTAACGCATAAGTGGACAGCTGCGACTACAGAAACTTGGGCATATTCATCTGCTCCCGGAGCTGAAAACCGGAAGTTGCTTTGCTCGTTCTACACAGCCGAACGTCTATTCAAGTCGGATTATTCCGACCGACTGTCTATCAGTATGGCTAATGTCCCGAAAGGCCCTTCGGACGTCACCGGAATAACCGAGAAAGTAATTGAAAGCGTAACAAAGGTTGACGGTACAGGCAGTCCGACAGCGCAACCTTTTACAGAGATCCGTCGGAACAATGTGTATCAGGTAACGGCACGCGTAGGAAAAATAGGTATTCAAATACTGACGATAAGCGTAGAAGATTGGGGTGAAAGACAAGACATTGATCTGGATATGGACTTGTAATATCTTTCGTTGATTGTTTTTAATTTCGGAAAAGAAGTAAGATGATAAAGACTATAAATAATATTAAGATGATTATGGCAATGGCTGTCCTTTCGGCTGTCCTCTTTTCGTGTGTCAGAGAAGAGATGACGTGTGATAAGGAATTAATTGTTGTGCAACGTATCGGAGAAGGCGGCTATGTCTACACTCGTGGTGCGGCAATCTCTTCGAATACTGATCTGAAAGAAGAGACTTTCGGTCTTTACGGCTCACTGACTCCCAATGCTTCCGTTCCCCAACCATACTTCAATGCAAGTGCCACGGTTAACGCCGACCTGACAGCCACCATCTCGCCGTTGCAATATTGGCCCGGATTGCTGAATGCGAGCATGAAATTCTTCTCCTGGTATCCGTACAACGATGCGAATGCGCCGACTGCGAGTTTCACTGATCCCGGAGAAATGGTGCTGAATTATACAGCGAATGCATCCGCCGCCAATCATGTCGATGTACTGGCGGCTATATCGGGCCCTGTATGGGTTGAGGGTGTGAATATACACTTCTACCACACATTGACTAAGGTTACCTTTACATTCAAGAAAGTAGCTCCTGTACCGGATGAGGTGACTATCGAGAAAATAGAATTCCAGAATGTGGGAAAAAGCGGTAAACTTGCCATGACTGAAATTCCGACCACCACGACGAAAAACGGCAAACCGAAGTTTGTCTGGAGCGATGTCGCCACCGGGAAGGTCGTTTCTACTCTCACCGATAACAAAACGGTGACCGAAGATGCCACCTTGATGGGGGATACATTCCTCATGTTGCCGACCGACGCTTTCTCCGCAACCGCCAAAATCGTTGTTACCACCAACTTTGGCGACCGGGAATTCCTGTTCAGTGATATTATCGCCAAGAACCCGCACTCTTGGGAGTCGGGCGAGTACATCAACTACAATCTTACGATATCCAACGAAACCTATCAGCTTTCAGCCACGCCGCTTGAATGGACGGAAAGCCCGGTGAATGTGATTTTCGACAAACAATATTATCTCAAGTTATCGCAGACCAAGGTACAGACGGCTGGTGATGGTGTCACTGTCAATATAGAAGCGAAAACGAATTATGATGCCAATCCGGATACGGGCTATCTGCCGGGTGCGTCATTAAACAAAAGTACTATGGATACGTGGGCAACGGTTAATATGGCCGAGACATCCTTTTCGGGAGGTGTATATACCTATAATATCCAGGTTGTGATGCCCGGATTTAACTCCGGAACCGGAACTAAGCGGGAAACAGGCTTTTATATCAATGCCGGTAATCTGCGGCATCATGTACTGTTGAGCCAGTGGAAAGAAGACGGAGAGTGGTTGACCTCGAACGTAGAATTGGACGGCAGTGATGGTGGAACCGGAAATATGCAACGTCGCAAGCTTGTCTTTACTTCGGGCAACCCGGGAACGTGGGAGTGGAAGATAACCCAGATACAGGATCCGGATAAAATTCTGCTTAACAGTGAGACAATGCTCGAAACAAGTGGCGTGAGTGGTGATGTGGTTTACTTCTACTTTAGAGCCGATGCTGTGTCCGGTGATACGGCTACACTCACACTAACCAATACGAATGGTGATAATCTGCCAATAGCGGTGACATTGACCGCGCCATAATGGCGAATATACAATATTAAAGTTTAAGGAAAGGAAATAGAAATATGCAATATGGGATTTCAATCATAAGAAGGTGCTATCTTTTGCCTGTTTTGTTAATGACGGTATGGCTTACCGGATGCGTACAGGAAGAATTAGGGTCGACACCTTCTCCAACAGGAAACGGTATCCGGTTTACATTAACGGTTCCCGATGTAAACCTCCCGTCCGTATCTTCGCGTACGATGACTGGAACGGGAACAGCAAAGAAAGAAGACGAAATAGAAACGGTGGATATTCTTGTTTTTGATATGTCAAAAACACCGGCGGTATACCTGGAATGCGTCAGCGCTACAGGAGTTACTCAGGACTTGGCTGACAATTCCACTGTGAGTTTCTCTGCTGTGCTTTCTCCCACTACCGCATCTACTTGCATCGTGGTTGTGGCAAATAAGGAACTTGATAATATTGTGCCGGGCTTCATAAAGGGAACGACCACCAAGGTTGAGGCAATGGAAAAGATGCTCCACGCCCAGACCGGCAAATGGCTGGCAGACGGTTCGACGACTGATGGGTATACGCGGATTCCGATGTACGGGGAGAAGGTAATAAGCAAAATCACTCCTTCGATGGATCCGATAACTGGCATAAATATGAAACGTATGCTGGCGCGCATCGATATCCGTAATAACAGTGCCACTTCGAATTTCACGGTCGAAGAGGTTTACCTGGCTAATTACAATACCACCGGATACATTGCTCCGGCATGGAACACGAACGGGCAGGTTACTGACCCGGCTCCGGATACTCCGGTTCTCCCTGTGAACAGTGGTAAAATGACGGAAGAAGGGGATGCAATTCTTTACTCCGTAAATGGCAACACACCCTACGAAGGGGAGATTTATACATTTGAATCTATAGCAGCAGAGGATGTCGGTGGTGTGGGACAAGATGGAGAAGCGAGCCGTAAGAATGCTACTTGCCTGATTGTGAAAGGAAGAATCGGTACGGGCGAATCGACATTTTACCGGGTGGATTTTACCAAAACCGGAAATACAGGAGAGCAGGTGGAATATTTGTCCTTGAAGCGAAACCATAAATACATCATTACCATTACTAAGGCGTTGGGAATCGGTTATAAAAGTTTTAGCGAGGCGTTGGCATCTTATACAGTCATGTCCAACCTGAAATTCCGATTGATACACTATGACCGTGATAAGGTCAAAGATGTAGTCTACAATGGGCAATATATGCTCGGAGTGGGTGAATCGGAGGTCGCTGTAACTCAATACCAGAATAATAGTTATGCCATAGACGTTTTTACTGACAATCCCGGCGGTTGGAAGGCCACCGTTACTGCAGGGAGCGACTGGCTCAAATTTGAAGGTGGAGCCGATGCGGCGTCGGGCGTTGCGAACGATGATACCCAACTCAAATTGAAGATTCCTTATTTTAATAATGATAATATAGGTGTTGAGCGTAAGGCTACTGTTACGTTGACGGCAGGGCGCTTGACTCACAATATTGAAGTGACGCAGTATACGATAGATCCGGGAATTATCAAATTTGTCGATGCATACGGAAATGTGTTGGAGAGAGGTCTTTTTTTCCCGATTAGAAATCCCGATGGTGACGAACTCCCTCTCGAACCGCAGACGGTGTATGTCATGTTTTCCGTGGATAAGATAGAAGGTAAACTTTTTGACGCTAACGATATCGGTATGATCCAATATAATGCCGGCGGTTTAATTCCGCAATTAGACAGGACGAATACGGTACCATTCAGTGAAAGGGTGCAGGCGTTTACCATACAGCCTAATCCGCGAAGAGCAGGTGATGGTACTGTTGAAGATGGTGAAGGTTGGTGGTGGCGTTGGGATTTCATCTTATTCGGCCTGTACGATAAGGAGGGATACCTCACTCGTGTACAATTCCCCATCAATCAAGGGGAGTTGGAATTCTCATTCCGATATATTCCCACTACAGTCAATAGCCGTACTTATAAAGTCAATCTGGGTGCGGAGCAATACTTGCAATTGTTTGTCAATAACAATTGGGAAATTATGGATATTGAGGAATTGAATATAACGAACGATGATGGTACCGGACTGATTCGGACCGATTCGGATAATGATGTAATTATAGGCAGAAAGAATGCGGACGACAAGATGTATCTTGAGTCTATCATAGGCTATAATGACGGAAAGGGTAATGATGTGGTTGGCCACGGATACGATTTTAGGCTGAAGCTTCACCCTGGCAAGTGGAAAGAGGGAAAAAGTGGAACGATAAGAATCACGTTCAGAAATGTAATGCATACTGTGTCGGATGAAGAATTCCCGTTTTATCGTACGATTGACCTTCAGATGGTATCCGAAACCAAATCTTACACAACTGCAGGGGAACCTCTTTTCTATCTTTATCCACTTCGGTTTGATAACAGGCTATATTATAAGGAAATAGGCGAGACGAAGCAAAGTGTGGGACGGTTGGAAAATGTAGCCGATGCGGAGGATATCTGTAGGAATATAGGCGATGGTTGGCGTCTGCCTACTGCCAGTGAACTGTTGCTGTCATTCGCTTATGAAAATGCTTTGGGTGGCAATGCAGAGAATTATAATAATCATGATAGCCAGAATATATATGGGTGGTATCAAAACTGGACCGGTAATTACTGGACTTCATCATACTATGAGGCTAAAGGCTCTGCTACCCGTTTTTGGATGGAGATGTCGGCAGGTTTTTTGGATTCCGAATCTATTAGCAAGAATAATTATTTCCGTTGCGTGAGGAATAATACAAATAGTGGAAAGAAGTACCCTTATCTAACGGTAGAATCCTCGGGGGTCACTATTGTCTCTCGTGATGCCAGTGGAGGAACGGATCCTTCGGTATTATTTGCTTCAGGTGAAACTCCGGGTACAAGTGACGCGATGAATAAGATTGCTCCTAAGTTTCAGATTGAAAATACCAGTAGTAATGGTAAAACTTGGTCGGAAGCAAAAGCGGCATGCGAAAACAAAGGGAGTGGCTGGCGTCTGCCTACCCAGCGTGAGATGTATCTGGTGCTCAGTATGGGAGGGGCCGTTACCAGCATTGAAAACCAAGGTTTCGGTGGTTCGACTACTTGGACAGGGAGCGGATTCGAGAAGATTAGCGCTGTACATTGGACATTGACTTCACGCGATGGCGGCTATTGGGTGGTCGGACATAATAATGGAGAATTCGGCGCATGGACTACTGGAGAATCCACAGATTGGGCTTGGTATCGTTGTGTGCGCACAATAGAATAAAAGCTAAAAGAAAAGAGCTGTATCAGAATGAAGATAAACAACATTCTGATACAGCTCGTCTTTTCCCCCTTTCCTTTATATCCTAAAATCTACAATTGTTTACAACGTATTGATAACTTCCAACTGCTTTTGCAAGAAAGCAATACGCTGTGCTTCTCCACTTTCCGAAACCAGAATAGAGTGGCGCTTCAACGATTGAATCCAATTGCGTTGCATCTGGCAGATATATGAGCTTTGCGAATCCATCGAGTTGATAGAATATACCCGCAGCAGACTGACTTGGTAATCATGTTTCTCGATATAACTGTAAGTGGCTTCGAAACTGATATTGGACAGATAGAAAGATACTTTCTTGTTTTCGCTGAACTCTCCTTTTATGGACAGATGTTCTACCACGCCAAGTAACTGAAGAAGCTCTTCCTTTAAATGCATGACATCGTCCTTGCTTATCAGATTCAGACTGGCAAAGTACTTGATCTCTTTCACAAAAGAATAAAAGATATTTGTGTCCCAGATGAAAAACGTTTTTGGACACTGCCTTATACTTTCACTCAGCTTCTTATGTACATTGACGATCCGTTCATCTACAGACATCTCTTCCAAAGAATGTGGCGTCTTTATATCTCCATTCTGATACATCCATCGGCAAAGACGGAATTTAGACAAATTCTCATAGGAAGAATAAAGTGTAAAGGGCAGGGAATTGGATGCAGTATACACCTCCGTCGTATTATCTGTTTTCACATAGTCGAAAATTTGCAGATAACGGTTGATTATTTCGTAATAACTTTCCAGCGCACTGGAAGCATGAAGCAAGTTCAGGTCGAAAGTAACTTTATTAGAGACATGGCTACCGACAATCTGGTCGATAGAAATACCGAGTTTTTGAGAAAGCAGTGCTACTTCGTCTATTGTAAAAGACACCTCACCCCTCAATCTGCGATAGACAGCTTCCTTTCCCATGCATAAAATGTCAGCCAAAGTATTGGCCAGATTCATATCTTGAGGAATTCGCTCCCTCATTGTAGATATTAATTCGTTTAGAATACCATTTTTCATTGTTTGTTCCTTTAATTTTAATGTTAATAATCTCTGTGATACATTCTATGCAAAATTACGTCTTGTGTTTGAAAGATTTGTGTGGTAAAACAGAGATGAGCGTACAGGTCTTTTTCTGATTGGGAATCAAGTGGGTAGGATGGGAACAGGGAATGAAAAAAAGTAGATAAGATTCTTATCTACTTTCATTTATTGGAACTTAATTTTTTTTGAAGTTCTAATCTGCGAAAATAAAATTAAAGAGCGTCAATAATTTCTCGCTGTTGCTTGAAGAATTGAATACGCTGCATTTCGCCGCTTTCGGATATCAAAGTGGAGAACTTTTTCAGAGATTGAATCCATTCTTTCAAGGTACAGAAAATTTCGTTGTCCATCGTGGTAATGGAGTTGATAGAATAAATACGTATGAGGCTCAGTTGCAGGTTATTGGTGTCTACATAACTATATGTTGCCTCAAAGTTGATATTCGACACATAGATGCGTACACGATTGCCATCGGCTGTTTTACCGTTGATAGCCAGTTCTTCCAGTTCATCCGCCAATAAGAATAATTCTTTTTTGATTTCTTCTTTTGTTTCGTCGGAAATGAGATGGATGCTGGCGAAGTATTGAATATCGTTGATGAGATGCTGGAAAATCATATTATCCCATATATAGTCTATGGAGTGGATATGACGTGTCATTGCTACATAGTCTTTTTGGATATTGACCAGTTTCGGTGGAATATCCAACTCTTCGAAACTCTTGCAATCAATATATTTATTCTGGTACATCCATTTGAATAAACGGAATTTAGCCAGAAGCTCATGTTTCAGATAGAGAGTCTGTGGAATAATGTTGGCGGAAGTTCCCATTACAGAATTCGGGTCATCCGGCATCGTATTAATCAGCGAGACATATTTTTCAAGGATATTGTAGTAACTCTCGAACGGGTCGTCATAATCTACAATGTTTATATTGAACATGGCGTTCGATTTGAAACTTAGTCCTATAATCTTGTCTAGCGATATACCCAGTTTTCTTGAAATAAGAGCCGACTCTTGCAAGGTGAAAGGTACTTCACCGCGCAATCTTCTATATACTGCCTCTTTTCCTATGTATAGCGTGTCCATTAACATATCTGCCAGTTGCCCTTTGAGCGGGAGCTTTTCCTTCATCGCTTCTATGAGGTTTGCATTTGGATTATTTGTCATCATAATAGTTCTAATAAATAATACTTTTTTATTATAAACATTTGTCAGTGGCAAGTTGTTTCGGAAATTGAAACTATTTAAATCTTCTTTTTTTTAAAATATCCTCTCCGAAAATTGTTTATTTTAAGCAAATCGGTTACATTTGTGACCATAAACAAAACGAAGAGACAGCGTCTCTTTAGTAAACAATAGAAATATTTAGAATGAAAAGAATATTGGTAAGTGGCGGAGCCGGTTTTATAGGCTCTCATCTCTGTACACGGCTTATAAACGAAGGTCATGACGTGATATGCCTGGATAATTTTTTTACGGGTTCGAAAGATAATATCATTCACTTGATGGATAATCATCATTTTGAGGTGGTGAGGCATGATGTCACTTATCCTTATTCGGCTGAAGTAGATGAAATCTATAATTTGGCCTGTCCGGCATCTCCCATTCATTATCAACATGACCCGATTCAAACTGCCAAAACATCTGTGATGGGAGCTATTAATATGCTGGGATTGGCAATGAGACTGGATGCCAAGATTCTGCAAGCTTCTACGAGCGAGGTATATGGAGATCCAATCGTTCATCCGCAACCGGAAAGCTATTGGGGAAATGTGAATCCGGTGGGATACCGGTCTTGCTATGATGAGGGAAAGCGTTGTGCAGAAATGTTATTTATGGATTATCACCGTCAGAACAATGTGCGTGTGAAGATTATCCGTATTTTTAATACGTATGGTCCGCGAATGTTGCCGAATGACGGACGGGTTGTTTCTAATTTTATTCTTCAAGCGTTGAATAATGAAGATATAACGATATATGGTGATGGGAAGCAGACGCGCAGCTTCCAGTATATTGATGATTTGATTGAAGGAATGATAAGAATGATGAATACGGAGGACGAGTTTACAGGTCCTATAAACCTGGGGAATCCGAATGAATTTCCGGTATTGGAATTGGCGGAAAGGATCATTAGTATGACCGGTTCATCTTCGAAGATTGTATTTAAGTCTTTACCGGATGATGATCCGAAGCAACGCCAACCGGATATTACATTGGCTAAAGAGAAATTGGGCTGGCAGCCTACTGTTGAACTTGAAGAGGGGTTGAAGCGTATGATTGAATATTTTAAAAATGTCTGAAGCATAAAAAAAGAAAATTATGAATATGGAAATTAATCCTTCTGAATATAAAGTCCTTATTGTGGACGATGTGATTTCAAACGTCCTTTTATTAAAGGTACTTTTGACTAACGAAAAATTTAAAATTGTGACTGCCGGTAATGGAACGCAGGCGTTGGAACAAGTGAAGAAGGAAAATCCGGATCTTGTATTACTGGATGTAATGATGCCGGATATCAGTGGCTTTGAGGTAGCTCAACAAATGAAAGCGGACCCCGAAATGGCTGAAATTCCCATTATCTTCCTGACTGCTCTAAACAGTACGGCGGATATCGTAAAAGGATTTCAGGTGGGTGGTAATGACTTTATTTCAAAGCCATTCAATAAAGAAGAATTGATTATTCGTGTGACGCATCAGATTTCGTTGGTTGCAGCGAAAAGAATCATTGTTGCACAAACGGAAGAGTTGCGTAAGACGATCATGGGACGCGACAAACTCTATTCTGTGATTGCACATGACTTGCGTTCACCAATGGGATCTATCAAGATGGTATTGAATATGCTGATTCTGAATTTGCCGAGTGATACAATCGGTGATGAGATGTATGAATTGCTAACGATGGCTAATCAGACAACAGAAGATGTATTCTCATTGCTTGATAATCTGCTGAAATGGACGAAGAGTCAGATTGGTAAGCTGAAAGTGGTTTATCAGGATATTAATATGGTGGAAGTCGTAGAGGGCGTAAGTGAAATCTTTACGATGGTGGCCAGCCTGAAAAATATTAAGATAGTACAAGATGTGCCTGTAGAAAATGTGGCTGTTCGTGCTGATATTGACATGATTAAGACAGTGATTCGTAATTTGATCAGCAATGCGATCAAGTTTAGCAATGAAGGTTCGGAAGTAGTGGTGTCACTGACAGAGGAAGATGGTATGGCAATCGTAAGTGTGAAAGATAGTGGTTGCGGTATTGATGACGAAAATCAGAAGAAGTTGTTGCACACTGATACTCATTTCAGTACCTTCGGTACAAATAATGAAGAAGGTTCGGGACTCGGATTATTATTGTGTCAGGACTTTGTTGTCAAGAATGGTGGTAAACTGTGGTTTACTTCAAAGAAGGGAGACGGATCTACATTTAGTTTCTCAATTCCATTGCTTGAAAAATAATTGATTCAATGCGTTTTTGTCTCTGTTAAAGGATGCGTTGAAACTTCTTTATATTTTATTCAGGCACGGATTACACGGAATTACACGGTTTAAGATAATTGGAAAAACCGTGATCCGTCTAATTCGTGCCTGAATTTTTAATTTAATCTATCGCTTGCAGATAGCTTTAAAATCGCAATACGAACACTTTTTAGTGTCCTCTGTCTGCGTGAAAGGCTCTTTTTCATTAAAGATCTCTTCTAATAATGCCTGTAAGCGTTCACGGAATTCATCTTCAAAAAAGGCGAAGTTGTTTACCGGTATTTTCGGTTTGCGGGGTTCTCCCATTTCAATAACAGGCGAATAGCTTTCCGATGCTGCCCGATGAATGTAGAGCAGGGCAGGAGCTACCATTAATGATTGCTTCCGGCTCATGATAGCGGCATACAGGAAAGTCTGGAAGATATAGTTCGGGCGTGTTTCCGATGGTGTAAACAGTTGCTCGATGTTGGCTGGAATCTTAGGGCTTCCTCCTGTTTTGTAGTCAACAATCCGCAGGGTACTTTCTTTAGCATCCATACGGTCGATTGTCCCACCCAGGCGGAGAGTGAACGGTCCTTGTCCCGTTTGTATGGTTATCTCTTCTGAAACCTTCTTTTCCATGGCGACCATTTCAAAAGGAGTATATTGAAGGTCGTTGCGGAGTAATTGTTTCAGATAGGAAACAATTACTTTGGAGTTGATAAGCTGTATGCCGTTATATTCGGGCTTTTCTTCGGGAGCGACCTTGAATAATTCTTCCTTGAAGGCTTGATCGACATAGCTTTGCAACTTTACTTCATTACGTAATAAGCGTTCAATATCTTCTTTCTGTATCATTTTTCCATTGGCAGTCAGATCGGTGTATGCCAATTGGGCAGAGAGATGGAAAATGGTTCCAAACAAAGCTGAATCAATTTCTGCACTGACTTCATCCGGTGTTTTTAATCCCGCTACGTAACGGTAATAGAATCTCAACCGGCAATCAAGATATGCATTGAGAGCGGAAGGGGAGAGAATTACCGATGAAGGATTAGTGCTATTGTAAGTACGATAAATTCGTCTTAGTACTTCAGGTGTTTTTTCTATCTGTATCTCTTGGATGCTTTGCGGAGATTGTCCGGCTTCCAGATACTCACGAGTGATATCATGCGGACCTTCCACGAGTAATTGCAGCATGAAGCGGGACTCTTCTCCACGGTTGAGACCGTCTGAGGAAGTATTGTAGAGCAGAGTGATATTTTCTGCCCGCTGTATCAGACGATAGAAGTAGTAGGCATACACTGCATTCTTATGTTCGATAGTGGTCATGCCAAAAGCTTTCCGGAGGTTATAGGGAATAAAAGAAGATTCTCCTCCGGATTTGGGGAGTTGTCCTTCGTTGAGAGATAATATGATGAGATTCCGGAAGTCCAGATTACGTGTTTCCAATACTCCCATAACTTGCATTCCGATAGCGGGTTCTCCGTGGAAAGGAATATTGGAAGCTGTCAATACTTTGGTAATCAGTCGTTTCAGGGTGTCGGTGCGTATACTTAGTTCTCCGCTTTCAATCAAACTGTAGAGACGGTTGATTTTGGTATGGCTTTGGAAGAGGGATTCTCTATAAAGTTGATTGAAAATATCATTGTATTCCCCTTCTTTGCGATAAATGGTTGAAATATCTTTGATTAATTCAATCAGATAATCGCATAGCTCTTTAATGCCATTACGGGGAGTGAAGAGGGTAGCCAGGAAATCATCTTGCTTCAGTTCCGATGGAAGTGGATAGAAGCGGTTTGTTTGGGTTAGTTCGCGTTCCAGTGGACCGGCATGGGATGAGATTTGCTGGGTATAGGGATGCTTCAATATGGCTGATACCGCCTCGTAAGTGAATCGGCCGGTATCGGAGCGATAACCGTTGGTTTGTAGCTCCATAGCGGCATTGATAAAGCTATAAACAGGAGTTTGAGCCAATGGGAATCCCATGGTGATATTGACATTCTTCACTTCCTGCGGAATGGAATGAAGTACAGGGAGCAGCAGGGCTTCATTACAAAGTACTACGGCATTTTCTTTTTCCTTTTCTTCAGCGATTTGTGAATGATTGTCCGTAATCATTTTGATCCATTCGGGGAGGAAACGGGCTTGTGCATTCTCGGTGGAAGCGGAAATATAACGTATTTTTTTCGGTTCTTTGAAGGTGTCGAAAAAGCTTTCCGGGAGTTCGTTCGGAAATTCCTTCAGATTACGTTTCAGAAATTCTCCGGCTTCATGTTTTCTGATTTGTTGGGTGTAGAAAATATCGTAGTCCCAATAAAAGAGTGCTTTGCCTGCATCTTTCAGCTTTCTGAAAAATTCGTTTTCTACTTTGTTCAGTACATTGAAACCGACAAATATGTATTTGTCGTATTTGAGTTGATCGGTATCGAGTTGTTCAATCACATTCCGGTAGAGCATGCCTTCGTATGCGATGCCTAGCTCTGTCAGGTTTTCCCGGTAATGATGGTAGATAGTGCCTAGTTTGTCCCAAAGGGAAATAAATTTCTCTTTGAGTTCGGTTCGTCTTTCAATGGAGAAATTCTGAAAAAACTGTTGAATGGCTTCTTCCTGTTCTTTGTCGAGGAATTCATAGTCGTCCATCAGGTTTTTCAGATCTTGCAGATTACTAAATAGTTTGTCGGCATCAACCATATTCTTATCCACATCATCAAAATCACTAATCAACAACTCTCCCCAGAAGTAGAAATCATCCAATGTTTCCTGGCTCTGTGTTTCCTCTTTGAATACTTTATAAAGCTCACAAACCAATCGAATAGGGTCACCGCTTTTTTGTACTGATAGTTTCTGAAACAGGTCGCTAATACTCATGGCGGCTGGTGACCAGATCGGTTGATCGGATTCTCCTGCCAAATATTCATTGAAAAACAAGTTAGCACGTTTATTGGGGAAAATGAGTGCTGTACGTGACAGGTCATTTCCTATTTTGGCATATAAATCGTGAGCGACTAGTTGGAGAAATGATTGCATATTAATTAAGTTTTTTCTAATTCATATATTTATTGTGCCCGGAACATAACTGGAACGGTGAAATAAACAGCTACTTTAGTACCATCTTCCAGTTCTCCCGGTTTCCATTTGGGCATTTGGTTGATGATGCGCAATGCTTCTTTATCCAAGTAAGGATCTACGCTGCGTACAACTTTGGGGTTGACTACATTTCCTTCCTTATCAACAACAAACCGGATAATTACACGTCCCTGTAGTCCCATCTCTCCTTGAGCGACTGTCGGATACTTTATTTTTTTTCCAAGGAATTGAATTAATGCTTGTTGACCTCCCGGGAATTCCGGCATAACCGGAGCTACTTCCAGTGTATCGCTAACCGACAGTGAAGTATTTGATATATCGGGGGCAATAAATCCAACTACTACAGGTGGTTCTTCACAAATATCTCCTTCTAGCACATCATCGGGTGTTGGCGCTGGTGGCGGGGGAGGTGGTGCATCTTTTATGGAGGCAATGATGGTGTCTTCTGCCGGAGTGGGGACAGGCTCTCCCATAATGAGATTTTCATAGGAAGTTGTATCACTAGACACTTCTTTATTCATTCCTTTATTAGCCGAATTAGTGCATGAAGTCATTGGAGTCATGGCTATCAGCCCTGCAGATATGCCTAATACTGTGATTGCTTTTCCCGCTATCTGTTTTCGTTCAAGCTGCTGCTCCAAATAACGAACTTCCGCTTCGCATTTGGGACAAGTGCCCAAACAGTCTCCCTGATACTGACATTCAGAGGTGATGAATTCAATATCATTCGCTTCAGCTATCTGCCGACGAATCTCTTTTAAAATTTTGCAAGTTTGTTTTCCTCGTACCATGTCATTAATCATTAGGGGTTTTATAAGTGAACCGGTCGAACTGGGTAATTCCCATTTCTTTCAGAAGTTCTATGCTTTGGTCAATATCCTTCTCCGTATTATAGGAGGGGATGAGTGGTGTCCGAATAACGATTTGCTTGGTTTTGTCTTGCCCGATTAAATATCGTAAATTACCTAAGACGTTTTCATTATTCTTTCCGGTATATCGCTGATAGATGTCATTATTCATATCTTTGATGTCGACTATGTAATTGTCTATAATAGAAATCAGTTCTTCTACATTCTGTTGCGGAACATTGAGAGAGGTTTCGACAGTGATTCTCCATTCCGGGCCACAGAGTTGACGGAATTGCCTGATAAATTCGCTTTGTAATAAAGGTTCTCCACCGCCAAATGTGACTCCGCCGCAACTCGCCAAAAAGTAAAGTTCATCTTTGCGTACTTCCTCGTAGAGCTGGTTACAATCATAACTCTCCCAAGCACCATCGGGCTGCAAAGATGTCGGATTGAGACAGTATTTGCAACGCAACGGGCAACCATGAAAAGCAACTAATGTTGTAACTCCTTCACCGTCAATAGTTAGTCGATGGCGGGCGATGCCAATGAGGGGAACTGCTTTCATACTTTTTCTATTTTTTCTTCATCCACATACCACAAGTAACCGGTGATATTCTTATATCCCATCTTGGTAAGTAGTTGCATGTAGCCTTTTACCTGTTTATTATATTTAGGGTTTTCCTTACCAAATTTGAAATCAACCACAACAACCTGGTTGTCTTTCATCATTACGCGGTCCGGGCGACGGGTTTGCAGCACTCCTTTTTCTTTATAGATAATGGCACACTCATTAAATAATGTCCACTTTCCGGAATACCAATCTTGAATTTCAGGAGAAGAAAAAGCTTTCGTTGCAACTTCGCGGGCTACTTTTTCTTTCTCATCATTTCTGATCACTCCTTCAAAAATAAGTCGTTCGATGGCCGGATCTATATCTTCTGCTGTTTCAATAACAGAAAACAGGGTGTGTAACATACGCCCGCGGTTGATAAAGCGGTCGTCCGAATCTTCTTCCTCAATTCCCTGGATGAAGTCCGCTGAACGGTTGGACTGACGAAACTCAATATCATGGCGCATGGATTCCATCCGGATAGGGAGCTTTTCCGGTTTCTGGGTTAGCTTGTTGGTTGATGTCTTTGTTCTTTCTTTTTCTGACGGACATAGTTGTCCTTGTTCGTAACAGTCTTCTTCCCAATCAATACCTTCTTCCTTAGCTACGATTGGGAGAGTGTTTGCCAATAGTTCGGACATGGTACCTTTTTGATTTTTTCTGCTCCAGATAATAAGGTTTTTTCCTGCACGGGTAAAAGCAACGTATAACAGATTGAGGTTATCTACCCAAAGTTGGAGACGTTCTTGCAGGTAGTCGTTTCCATAAATAGATTCTGCCATTTGGGTGGAGTAGTTGATAGGGAGAATATCCAACGCGTCGAATGGTGCTGCTTGCGGGGTACACCATACAAGTTGGTTATTGGTCTCATTCTCCAGTTTCCAGTCGCAGAAAGGGAGGAGCACGGTATGGAATTCCAATCCTTTGGATTTGTGTATGGAGAAAATCCGGATTCCTTCTACTTCTCCGCTTGGAATTGTTTTACTGCATAACGTTTCATTCCAATACCGGATGAATCCGTCGAGTTCGGAAGAGTTACTTTGTAGATAGTCAGTGACAGCATCGAAGAATGCGAATAAGTAGGCATCCTGGTCTTTGATAAGATTCATCTCGAATATACTGAAAAGCTCTTCCAATAGCTCATAGAGAGGCATTAGCCTTAATTCTTTTATCTTTTCAAGAAAAGCGGCGGGAAGATAATTCTCGGCAGGGAGGAGTAGGAGGGTATTCCAATCCAATCCTTTTTGTAAAACTTCGTTTTGATAGGCTATGGCCAGCTGGGCACGTGCTATTTTATTGTTTTCGTCGGAAAGAAATCGCAAGGCGTCCAACATCATACAAATGGCAAGAGAGGCGTCAAGGCGAAAGGCTTCGTCTGATACCACTTTGTAGTGTAGCTCCTTATCAAAGTAATCGGCAATACGGGGAATACTTTTATTTTTTCGTACTAAGATGGCGATGTCATTAAGCTGTACTCCGGAGGTGAGGAGGTTTTCCACTTCTGATCCTAGGCTAATAAGTGTCTGCTCGGTATAGTCATGTTCTTCGTCGGGTTCGAGAAAAGAGACTTTAACGTATCCTTTTTCTGTACTTCGGGGAGATTCCTGCACAACGTCGGCATAGGCTTTTTGCAAATCCTCACAATCTTTGCCTAATTGCTGTTTATACACTCCGTTCAGATAGTTGGCAGCAGCTGTGAAGATTCGATTGTTAAACCGGATGACATTCGTTTCACTTCTCCGATTGGTGGCTAACGTCTTGACACGGATCGGGAAATGCTCGATGTGGTCATTCAGGCTGTTGAGAATTCCCCAATCACCATTCCGCCAACGATAAATGGACTGTTTGACGTCTCCTACAATCAAACTGTCTGCTCCTTGAGACAACCCTTCGAGCAAGAGCAGTTTGAAGTTGCCCCATTGCATTCGGCTGGTATCCTGAAACTCGTCTATCATGACATTATGGATATTTGTCCCTATCTTTTCGAATACAAAAGAGGAGTCACCGTCTTTCACCAGTTGGTGAAGCAGGGCGTTCGTGTCTGACAACAGAAAACGGTTGTTGTCGTGGTTCAACTGACGTACTTCTTCGTCGATATTGGCGAGAAGTTGCACTTTATTGAGATGTTGCAAGGATAACCGGCAACTATTCAGCAACAAATTATTCTTGGAACGCAACTTTTCAGCATCTTCCAGAATTTGTATAAGGCTGGAATTAGCTAGGTTGATGATGTCCGCATAACGGGGAGAAGTCTTGGTTGCCCAGTGCTTGGCATCTTCCAAGCATTTCTCTACTGTGGCATTACGGATATCATTGCTTAAAACGCCATTATTCAGTTTACGGAAATAACTTCCGATTCCGCGTGAACCGTTTTTCAGATCATCAGCAGTTAATGCGTGGCCATCTAGTTCTCCTTCGAATTGGTCGTAGAATCCTTTCATTTGCTCCAGTATTTCCGTTTCCAGAGCTTTCAGTTGTTTGCGGTATTCTTTGATGGTGTTCGGATTACGCAATCGTTGCCGAAGTCCTTCTCCTTTTTCAATATAGCCTTCATCGAAAATATTGCGTCCGAAACTTTTAACTTCGTCTGATACATTCC
Organism: Bacteroides sp. AM37-9; assembly: GCF_003603455.1. Taxonomy (NCBI): domain Bacteria; kingdom Pseudomonadati; phylum Bacteroidota; class Bacteroidia; order Bacteroidales; family Bacteroidaceae; genus Bacteroides; species Bacteroides sp. AM37-9. The sequence continues at coordinate 34,666 of NZ_QTNF01000042.1, forward strand.
AACGTTTATCATCGGCAATTCGCTCATTGATATAGTCTAATAACCATGCGAGGACAGGGGAAGTGGGACCTAGTTTCTCGATCATGCTATCTACGGCGTCACTAAGAACTTCGGTGTTGTTTAACTCGATATTCAGGTTCGGACTAAGTTCCAGCTCCCGTGCGAGGTTACGCATGACAGATTGGAAAAATGAGTCGATAGTCTCTACCCTGAACCGGCTGTAATCATGCAGCATATAGCTAAGGGCAATGCCTGCCGCTTCCCGTATCTCCTGCTCTGTTTTTCCTGTCTCTTCTTTGATACGGTTGAGATAGGCTTCCGAATCTTTATCACCTATCTGTATGCCGTAAAGCTGACTAAGAATACGTTCCTTCATTTCTGCTGTTGCCTTATTGGTAAAGGTTACAGCGAGAATTTGCCGGTAGGCACGGGGATTGAAAATTAATAGTTTGATGTATTCCACGGCCAGGGTAAATGTTTTACCCGAACCTGCAGAGGCTTTATAGACTAAAAGTTCACTCATGTTTTTGTTTAAGGGATATATTCGATTTTAGCAACGATTACTCGTATCTCTTCCGGTTCTTTCCCGGCTTTTACTAATGCCTGATGGAAGTTTTTAGGGAAGAACATGAAGAATGTGTCCGGAGTGGAATCTACATATTTTATTTTTTTGGCTTTGTAGAAAGTAACATCCGGTTTATATTCGGTGATAGGCTCCGCATATTCGGCTGAAGTAATTCCGAAACGTTCGGTACCTTTTACTACATATTGCAAATCGATGCCGTGGCGGTGTGCTTCAATTTTACGTTTACTGACATCTTGTGTTGTTGCATCCTGCACATTGATGTAGCAATGTTCACCATCTACTTCGTATCGTCCGGCAGGCATATTTACGAGGTCGTGGGTAGCTAGCCATTGGAAAGTCTTGTCCCACACTTTCTTGTTCTTGTGATATTGTGAGGCAAACTCCTGATAATCGGTTGTCTTATGAGGCATTGCCTTCAGCCCGTTCGCCCATTCTTGTTTCTGTGTCCATTGGCGGGCTTGTTTAAGAGTCCAGTTGTCAGCAGATTCTTGTGAATATACATTTTCTGTGAAGAAGAAAAGAAAAAGTCCGATAAACAGGCTTGAACTACTAAATACGAAGTTTGATTTCATGATTGTTCGAAAAAATTAGGTCCGAAAATAAGTATGAATAAAGGTAGATAGTCTTTTAAAGCTACTCGTAATAGCTTTAAAGCTTGTCCAATTCTGTAATTAATCGTTTGTGGAGATACATTCAGTTTCTCGGCAATTTCTTTATGCGTCAGATGTTGATTACGGTTCATCTCGTAGGCTTCGAGATATTCTTTCGGAAGTCTTTTTAATGCTTCTTCATATAGACGGAAAAGCTCATCACTCAAATAGAAGTCCGGGTTATTGAGCTCACTATCATATTTATCTACGATTTCCTGATGTACTTTTCGTTTAATCTCAAAATGGGAAAGACGGTTGAGGGCTTTGTTCTTGACAATCGTAAAAAGAAGAGTTTTGAGTGTCAGATCTTCCATCAGAGTACAACGGTTTTCCCACAGCCACATCATTGTTTCCTGCACAATCTCCTCTATTTCTTCCTGCTCACTTACGTATTGAGAACAAAAAGCACATAGCCTACGGAAATAATGTCTGTAGACGACGTCAAAAACTTTTTCCTCTCCTGCTTTTAAGGCAGTGATGACGGACTTATTATTATTAATATCCAAATATATCGGAGATTGTGGCATTCTCTTTTAATTTATGTAAGACAAAAATAATGAAAGAAGTAGATAAATGAAATAAAAATGCGAGAAAAAATATTTTTTTCTTTTTTCGTTTAGTATATTTGTACTCACAACTGTATTACTACAAAGGTTTTATAGTTTTTTTATTGTAAAAAGGTTAAATGAGCATGGATGAAACTATCTTGTTGAATTATCTGCAGGGTGAATGTAATGATGAAGAAGCTGCCCGGGTGGAAACTTGGTGCGAGGAAGAACCGGGGAATCGGAAAACTTTAGAGCAACTTTATTATACTCTTTTTGTAGGTGAACGTATAGCGGTGATGAATGCTATAGATACAGAGGCGTCATTAGATAAATTTAAGTCGGCTATCAGAGAAAAGGAGAAAAAGACTAAACGGAAAAATATCTCAATCCGTTGGGGACGTTATGCTACTGTGTCTGCTGCTTTTCTTACCGGACTTGTTTTTGCCGGTGGAATTGCCTGGGGATTACTTTCCAATAAACTTTCAGATTATGAGGTGATAACTGCTGCCGGACAGAGAGCACAGACTGTACTGCCGGATGGTAGTAGGGTATGGCTGAATGCATCTTCTAAATTAGTTTATCATAATTCTTTCTGGAGTTCGGATCGCCAAATCGATTTGTCGGGTGAAGCTTATTTCGAGGTTTCCCATGATAAACATGCTCCATTTATCGTAAACAGTAAACAAATCAAGACTTGTGTGCTTGGTACGAAATTTAATGTGCGTGCGCGTGAAGAAGAGAATAGGGTAGTGACTACCTTGCTTCAAGGTTTGGTGCGGGTGGATTCTCCACGAACGGAAGAGAATGGCTATTTACTGAAACCGGGACAGACATTGAATGTGAATACGGATACTTATCAGGCAGAGTTGATTGAATATAACCAGCCTACGGATGTGCTCCTGTGGATGAAAGGTAAGTTGGAATTCAAGCAACATTCTTTATTGGAAATAACCAATATTATGGAGAAGTTGTATGATATTAAATTTATCTATAAGGATGATGCTTTGAAATCAGAACGGTTTACCGGTGAATTCTCTACTGATAGCACTGCTGATGAAATACTGAATGTTTTGATGCATACAAATCATTTTTCTTATAAGAAAGACGGACGGATTATTCGGGTGATGAAGAAATAAGATATAAATAAGTCTTTTTACAGGGGGATTCTTAACTCATTAAGAATCCCCCTTTCCTTTATGGCTTTCTTAGATCATTAGAGAAACAAGTGTTTGATCGAAAATTTTGTTTTGGTGCAGTTTTGAACAAACTTCACCGTGGTGAGCCCATCTAAATAGAATTAGTTAAAAACCGCATTCAGCTTTCAGTCTACTTAAAAAGTTCCTTTTCATCGGTGCTTTTGGCTGAACGCGAACCTGAAAACAAAAAGGAGATGTAAATAGTCTCTTTTTTAGAGTCTCTATTTACCTTCAATAGAGCCGCTGTTTGAGTGAAACATAGCCTTCGTTTTATGCGAATAGAGACTCTGATTTACTAACCCGGCATGTCAACGACTTTAATCCGACATATCAATGTCGCTCCTAAGAGGCTGAAAGCATTCTCCCTATCCAGAATCCCTTCCTGCGGGGGATACAAAAATCCGGTTTCAGCCGTTATCGCTCTTTATCAAGGCGTTTACGAACAAAACTGAAACGGCTGAAACCGGATAATAGCGTAAAGATTCAGTAGGAGAAATTTAATTCAAAACCATAAGTCATAAGAAAGATGTACAAAGATGAACTAACAAGTAGAGATCTGGAGTATTCTTTTGGGAGATAGATTGATAGTCTGGAAGTATGTTTCTAAAATAGAGGGTAATCCATTGGATTACCCTCTATTTTATCATTTCTATGTTACCTATTCATTATGTTTATTCACTTTTGGGTTCGTAAACATTAAATTCTGTAACATCCGTACGACCGTTTGTAGAGATAGTGATAATCTGATATTTTAGATATCGCGTAGTAATAGGAGAGATGAACGTGATGTTTTGTGTACTATTACCGGGTATTGCTAATGAACTCAATGATTTCCATGTCGTACCATTTTCAGACTGTAATATTTCCACTTCTCTAGGAGCATATGCATTTCCCCAATGATTCGTTTTGATGCCTGTTAAAACCTTAGTTTCTCCTAAATCAACGGTGAACCAGAAGCCTTTATTATTCAGAGCAACGTCAGTTCCAGTCTTGCCATCAATTAAATTATTAGGTGCGCCGTCTACTCCTTCTTCCACATTAACAATCCAACCTGCACGATTACTGATAAGTTGGCTATTGCTAGGAGTACCACTTTTTAGATTACAGTAGGCAGCTTTATTAATGATGACAGGTAAGATACTTAAATTACTGCTAATGACAGTGTTCTTATCATTGGTAGTTACATTACTGATTGATACACTGAAAGAGAAACTTGTTTTTTCCATGATACTGGCGAATATCGTTGGATCGACCGTTGCAGTGATTTCTTCAGAAGTCATCTGTCCTTCTTTGAGAGTAACCTGTGAGGAACTTAAAACGATCTGGCTTGCATCAAGCCCTTCTGTTTCACTTTTTGCACTTAATGCGATAACCATATCTGTAGAGACTGCTTTCTGTGTTTTTACAGTAAAAGCCATCTTAATTTCATCTCCTCCGATTCCATTCGCATCATGAGTCAGATTGAACTTTTTTACATTCCCCGATAAATAGTCATTTCTCTGTAGAGACACATACGTAGCATTCCACTCGTTAAAAACTTCTTCATCATCACTACAGGACGAAATGAATGGGACAAACAAGCCGAGTAGAGTTGCTATTGATAGTGATTGAAATATATTTTTCATATACATATACAATTTAATTTTTACTATTTCCATTCAGTAGCCTTATCTGTAGATAAAATACCGTCAATCCAGGTAGGAGTAGCAGAAGTTGTCAAAGTATGACCTTTACCGGTTGCATCTTCGAACACATTACCTTGTCCTTCATTGAATCGCCAATAAGCTTCCAAACCTACAGATTTAGGGCTAACCTGCGTCATGTTATTCTGAATTTGAGAAGCGGAACGAACTACGGACCAAATACGTGCTTCACTCATCAAAATTTTACAGTTTCCCCATCTACTATAAGAATCATCACCTAAGCAGAACCAATTTACATCAGAGAAAGTTGTAGCTCCTGTTGGTATACTCAACACACCCGAATCAACTCCGTTTATGTAAAGTCGATAGTTGGAACCATCACAGACCAATGCTAAATGTTGCCATTCGTTTGGCTTGAAAGAATTACTTGGATTCAAATAAAGCCGGTTACGTCCTACAATCTGTACTAATGAATGTGCCTTATAATTTTCATTGTCACTTTGAGGATCCTCAAAACGTAAAAGGATGAAGTTTGCATCATCTCCTCCGTTCTTAAAGACTGCACGGTCACGGTCAGCTGTGTTGGCTACCTGAAAACGAACCTCTATCGTATATTGTGAATACGTTTCGGGAGATTCTGTGAATTTATTAGCTTTTAAGCTAGGAGCGCCAACAAACATTGGAGCTGAAAATTCGATAATACTTTCTGCCAAAATAACAAAGGTTCCGGTATTTTCCATCGGTGAAATACTTCCATCCTGCAATACAAGTTTTACAGGCAGTGCATATGATTCTCCTGACTTCATCATTTCCTGGCTAAAAGCTTTCAAAGCAATAGAAAGGGCATCAGTAGCATATTGTCCGGCTTTCACTGTAATGGTTTCCGGTAATGTATAATATCCTTCGGGCAACATTATATATCCGGTTCCATTTATATGGTTATAAGCATCCAATACTGATTGATCTGTGACCAGCTTATAGTGATTATCAGTAGAAGAAAGATTACTTAGATGCACATTTAAGGTAGTAAAGCTTTCTCCAGAAGCTTGTACTGTTACTTTCTGACTTGTACTGGAAAGTGCTTCTTCAATATAAGCATGTGTATCTAAAGTATCGTATTTTGCATCTCCACAACTTACTATACTTCCTAAGCCTGTAATGACTGCGGAGAAGCATAAAATTTTTATATAATTCATACGTTTCATAGTTTACATTAATTTTTAAGTAATGAATGTGATGACGGGTTCATAATTTGAATAGCACGGCGTATATTCTTATATTCCGGTGAGGTACCAAATTCAGCTTCCATGTGATAAGTTCCTACCCCGCCTTTACGGAAACCATTTCTAGGCTGCCAACGTGCCATGCCTTCTAAAGATTTCATGCTATTTCCATAACGGTCGGTATAAGGATAACCACCATCCATGGCAGCATCGGTTGCCTCAAAATTTTCGGTCATTATGGTTCTTTTTGTAATTAGCTCTTCGGACATTACTCCGCCGAAAGTTTCTACCAATCCCGGTCCCCAAACCTTACCGTCAATCAGTCGTTTGTCTAGATTTGAATCACTACCAGGTTTATAGGCCTGAATAATGAAATAATCAAAGTAAGTTCCAATTTCAGGCTTGGTAGTAATTCTTTGAGGTTCACCATCAATAACCAGTAGTCTTCCTGTTCCAGACTTTGGACCCAGATACTTGCCTAGTTCATCAATAAAGAAAAACAAATGTTCATCTTTATCAACTATATTTCCTGTGTATGGTCCAGCCACAGGCTCATAATCTATATCAAATCCGTCGTAGCCATATAGATTTAAAGTATCTATAATAGCTTTTGCGTATTTGCGTATTGAAACTTCTACTGCCTGTATGTTACTTTCGTCTGAAGGATATTCCCAAAATGCGTTAATCGCTTCTTGCTTACTATTATATCCCATTTCTTCCCAATTATCCAGTATGTTTTGAGGAGTTAATTTGTCTCCTACAGAACCGATAATTGAACAGTATACAATTTTTGTACCTTTCATGTTTTGGCAAAAAGCCATATCCTTACGTTGAGCTTCTGAAAGATTTGTTCCATTATCCCAGATAGAAACGATATCTACGCTATCCGGGATACCAGCCAGAGAACTTTTCATAAAAGCGCCTTCACCACTCCAGCCACCAAACCAACCAAATGCTACCTGATGATCTGTCTGCTTATAGGCACGCAAGGCCGCATAATATTCATCCGATACGATCGATTCGGGAAAAGTTTTTGTTTCCGATTCCGTCCAGTCACTGCAACCGATCAATGAGGTCGTTGCCAGTGATATGAGTACAATGTATAATAAATAAATTTTCTTCATAAAAGTTCTTTTTATGCATTATATAAATTAGTTCTTCTTAGCCCACTTTAAGTCAGTAGCTTCGTTATCAGCACTGCCTAGTTCTGCTACTCCCAGATCATAATTGGCTTTATTGTTTTGTGCCTCTGTATAAGGGAAGCTTAAACGACGCATACCGCGTTGGCTGCTCACACCACAATCTGATAGATTGTCGATACAAGGATAAAGTTCCGGATAACCTGTACGGCGATATTCAGCCCATGCTTCCAATCCTAATGGATAATTGGCGATCCATTTTTGAGTAATGACACGTTGGAAATTCTTTCCATTTACGTTGTCAGCCTCACTGTCATCCCACATCACACTCACTGTATTGGTAATTGTAGCAGTAGCATTTTGCACAGCATCACTTTCATGTGATACGACAGGAGCTTCGTCAATCTTCATGTATTCAGTGGCTGAAACCTGATATTGTTCCATTGACAAATTAATACCATCTTCATAATAGGCTTTTGCTGTTTTAGAACCGACATTCCAACCACGCAATTTTCCTTCTGCACGTAAAAACGCTGTCTCTGCAGCACAGAAAACCATTAATTTAGAAGTTGCCGTATATGCAGGAATAGAGAATCCTGCTGCATCTGCCTTTTTAAAATCGGCATCTCCAGTACGCATACCTACATATTTATCTGTTTTCCCGGCAAGGGTAGACTTATTAAAGAACTTCGGCATACGTGGATCGCCATATGCATTCATATAATCTACAATATTTGCATTCACACGCAGATCACCCCAACTTACAGCTGCCAGTTGATATGGATTACTCTGTGTGCCACAAGAAAGCATAGCATTATCCGAATTACTTTCAATCAATCCTGCTTTATGTGTTACTGCTGCTTCAGCTGCCTCTTGAGCAATGCCAGGCCATGTTCCGCTGATTCGCATAGCAACACGTAAACGCATTGAATTGGCTAGCTTAGCCCAACCTGAATAATTTCCATCGAAAACCGGGTCATTGGCACCTAATGGTGCGTTACCATTAGTCTCTACATAATAATTATAAAGAACGTCAGCAGCATTAGCTAAATCACTTAATATATTTGCATAAACTTGTTCCTGAGTATCATAAGAAACATAAAAATTACCTTTCTTTACTTGACTATAAGGCATCGGTCCATAACAGTCTGCTACACGAAGCATCGTTATTGCACGTATCATACACGCAAAAGCATAATAATGTCCCGTAGAATTAGTTGCTTCCTGTATTTGGAAAAAGTTTCCATATATTTTTTCAAACGGAGTGTTCCAGGGGGTAGCATTCCAGGCATCACTCTGATTGAATGTGCTGAAGTTTGTACCACTCCATGTGTTAGAACAGCATAGATAGCCGCCCAGCTGTCCCACCATCTGATCTTGCATTTGAGAGTCATTCTGTTGAATATTCACAATTGTTTCAATCATAGACTTCATCAAAGTCGCAGGGTCTGCATCATGAATTTGATATTGATTCGTATTATACTCCTCAAATTTATCGGTACAATTTCCTGCCAGTAACAACAGAGCGGCACCGACTGTGATATTTCTTAAATATTTTCTCATAACATTAGCTTTTTCTTTTAGAATTGAACTTTCACATTAAAACCGAAGTTACGCAAGCTAGGTTGCATAAAGTAGTCTACATTCATATAATAGTTACTGGAGGTAGAGGCAGACAATTCCGGGTCGAATGGGGCTTTACAATAAATCATCCATAAATTACGTCCTACAATACCCAAAGTAACATTCGCCACATTTTTAAACCATCTTTTAGGAAGTGTATAGTTTAGACTTAATTCCTGCAAACGTACATTGGTTGCACTATATAGATAATAACGACCGTAGCCACCTTCACCCGTACCAATAGTCTGGTAATACTTTTGGGCGTTAACTTTGCCGTTATTAATAGGTATACCACCATTATCACGAACCGTTGCAGATGTTTCGGATACTCCATAATAATCTAAAATACCTTGAGTAGCCGAATAAGCTAATCCGCCTACACGGGCTGATAATACAACTCCTAAATCAATTTCTTTATAAGTGAAATGATTGGTCCATCCGAGATTGAAATCAGCATCCAGATTACCTACTTTTACCGGAGTGTTTGATGAAGTGATACCCAGATTACCATTCTGATCGACTTTTATATTACCGTTATTGTCTTTTGTCAGTTGGTTGTATACATAGATATCAGTCATGGAACCTCCTTCTGTCAGGATGACGCGAGGAGCTACATTCTCTTTACCTAACCAACCCACATTCATTTCATCCATTTGGATAGCTTCTCCTGTCACGGGATTCACGCTACCGCTTGCCAGTCGTTTCACCTTGTTACGGTTTAGAGTGAAGGTTGCATTAGAAGACCATCCGAATCCTGCCCATTTATCACTGAATCCTAAAGCTAATTCAATACCCTGATTTTGCACGTTACCAGCTTGTACAATCGCTTGTTTATATCCGGAAGAAGAGGGGATATCTACCTTAAATGTTTGGTTCAGTGTGTTAGAACGATAGTAAGTAGCGTCTAAATTAAAACGATTTCCCCAGAATTTCAAGTTCAAACCGATTTCCCAGGATTTAGTCTTTTCAGGTTTCATATTGTCCATCGGATATACGGTCGGATTCGCCCAGTTATGTGTCTGGCTGTTGTATTCGTACCCCGGATTAGTAAGGAAACGATCGAAAGAAGAGGCTACCACTGTATACGAACCGCGTATTTTAGCATAAGAAATCACCTCTGGTAGTTTAACCATTTCTGATAATAAAGCCGATAAACCGACTGACGGATAAAAGAACGATTTTTGTTTGGAGAATGCGAGTTTTGAATCCCAGTCATTACGTCCGGTTACAGTTAGATACAGTTGATTTTTCCAACTTAATTCAGCACTGGCAAAAATACTTTGAATTTCATCTTCATATCCGGTAGGATCCGGTTTATAGTTGGCAGAGAAATTAATATTGTTGATCTGGAAGAAGTTGGGGATAACCAGGTCACCTGCAATATATAACTGATCCATTGAAGTATGATATATGGAAGCACCAACATTGGCTGTTAAATGAAAATCACCAAATGTTTTATCTATATTAGCCAGGAAATCGGCATATAAAGAACGTTCCTGACGCATGGCATCTTCAAAACCACCACTTACACCACAGAATGTTGTTAATGTAGAAGCTGATTTTTCGTTTTTATTCCGGTAGTCGGAATTGTCCAGATTGACGCGACCGACAACATTGAGCCAATCTGTAGCCTGCCATTTCAAAGAAGCGTTCATCATATAACGTTTCTTGTTGGAAGTACGGTTGATGCGATTTTGTATCCAATATGGATTTTGTAATGACAAACTTGCATCACCATAAGGCCAATATTGTTCCATATAGCCGTAGTTAGTATTATAACGTTCATACAAACGAATTTCGTCAAAGTTGTCTCCACGAGGGAATAGATACAGTGATGGGAGAGGGTTATAATACTGTCCTTGAGAAACCATGTTTTTGTTGTTCTGAACGATATATTGTGCACCGATATCCAGAGTAAGTTTATCATTCAGGAAATGGGTGGTATTACGTGCCGTAAAATTATAACGGTTATAGGAGTTATTCGGAAGAATTCCACCGGAGTTAGTTGTAGAAGCAGAAAGATAGGTCTGGTTTTTGGTATTTCCTGTAGATAATGCTACCGAATTGATAACATTGGAGCCTGTTTCAAAGAAGTCAGATGGGTTATATCGACGGTTTGCCAATTCTCCCCAGCTGAATAATCCGGAACTTGTACCATAACGGTTCTGCATATCCGGCATAATATATGCTTTAGAGAAAGTAGTACTGTTGGATACTGTTATGGTAGTTTTCTCTGTTTGGCCTTTTTTAGTAGTAATTAAAACAACACCGTTTGCCGCAGCAGAACCATATAATGCTGCCGCAGAAGGACCGGTCATCATACTAATACTAGCAATATCGTCCGGATTTAAGTCAGCAACAGCATCTGATCCTCCCATCTCTCCAAATAATCCTTCGCCACCGCTTTTTCCTGTATTAAAAATAGGTACACCGTCAATTACATACAATGCATTGTTATCTTTAGTCAGAGATTTCATACCACGCATAACAACACGTGTGGCACCACCAGCACCGGTTGCACCACTATTAATCTGAACACCGGCAACCTTTCCTGATAGTGAATTCATAAAATTGGCATCTTTTACAGCTGTCAATTCGTCACCTTTTACCTCTTGTACATTATAACTTAACGCCTTAGTTGCACGCTTGATACCCAATGCAGTAACAACTACTTCGTCCAATACTTGCGTATCTTCTCCTAAGGTTACTTTTATAGGTTGTGCGTTGGCAAGCGTGATTGTTTGGGAG
>NZ_QTNF01000043.1:0-44647 GCF_003603455.1 Bacteroides sp. AM37-9
TTATTTTAGGGGATTAATAGATTAAATATTTCACTTTATCAAAGCATAAACTCCAAATAGAAAACACTTCCTCAATAAAAGGGGCGGGGGTATGAATTTTAAGTATCTATATTTTTGAGTTGGGGATATACATAAAAAGCCCCAAACCCGTTTAATGGTCTGGAGCTTTATTGCTTACAAACTAACTACAGAATAATCTCATAAGGTATATCTTCCTTAACAGGTCGCTTTCTTCCTACTGTACCTGCTTGTATTGACTTCATAAAAGCGTGGATATTCTTGACATCTTTAAATCCATTCTCCTTATACTTCTTATAAATCATACATTCTCTGGATAATGGTTTGTTATTGCCTTCGTTGAAGTCTATCATGTGGTCGAACATGGCAATTAGTTTCTTTACTTGCTTATCTTTAGGCTGGTCTATTATTAAGCCTTTGACCTTTAGAATCAGACAGTCACCAATTTCATCCAATAAATCCAAATCCTTTAACTGCTCTATATACCGACTAATAGTGCTATGTCCCATGTGAATAAGCTCCTTCAATTTCCTTATGGATGATAATTTGATAACATAACTATGCGGCTCTGTTACACTGAATAGTTTTAATATGAATCCTCTTAGCTTCAAATCTAAAGTATTGTAAGTATCGTAGAACTCTCTGCCAATTCTTCTATAATTGCCTGGCTCTACTTGATTGAATCTGTATATAGTCCAATGCCTGTCCTTCCGTTTAGAATCTATATCACGTATAACAACCTCGCCTGTAGCCCTTAATTTGTCATTGAAGGATAATGTACTTTTACTCTTCTTGTAATTATCCAGTTCTTCCCCTACAAACCCTGCAAGCTGTTTTAATGTGGTATTGGTTTCCAAAGAATCTTTATCTGCTGTCAATAGCAAGGTATAAGTCCTGTACACATCTGAACAGTTTAGATTCTGAATCAGATTATTACTCATAACTGTGTACTCCTTGAATGGAAGTTTCGTGTCTTTCATAAGGCAAACGCTCAATATGGTTAATCAAAATAATCTGATTGGTCTTTAACAAGAATCTCATCTTAGTGGAACTTAGTCTGTTCACTTTCCTTAGTTCGCTTAGTTTCTCATATAAATTATTATTATAATGCCACATATATTATTGATTTATATATCCTACTTATCCCACCTACTGAAAGTTCGTCAGAACTTTACGGTATGGCTGTATGGAGTGTAGTATCTAGGAGTGTAGACAGGGGGTGAATAAGCACGCTCCAAAAGGGGATTAAGCACACCGCTAAAGGGGGGAATAAGCACACCTTTATAATCTGGTAATATCAATACTTCAGCACATAACTTTGCTGTATTAGTAAGCACATTAGTAGATAGTGATACTAATTAGATGATTAGTTGACAATGGTGTACTCTGTTTAATAGTTGAGAGTAGGTCTAGGACTTAAAACTGTTTCTGCTCCGGCTTATGATATGGCAGATAGATTGTGTAAGTCTTGCCTTGTATCATTTTTCTCTTCTTGACGTATCGGTCAGTAGCCCAAAGCCCAATGTGAAGCCTTGTGTCCTTGATGCCATGCTCCAGTGCCATTTTACGAATGTCAGCGTAGGTCAGTTCTTTCATTTGGAGTAGATTTAGGTTTGTAGTGGTGAATCTGGGTGATGAGGAACTCGGTCATTTCTGACTTTCAATCACGTTGCAAAGGTATAAAGTCCCGACCGCATCACCAAACGACAAGTCGAAATTGTGGAATATTTGAGTTGAGGATGCGATAAAGCAAAAATTCTCCCCATAGCTGTAGCTGTTCGGGGAGAATATGATGTTCAGGCTTACCAGAAGCCTTGATTTCCTAAAAAGCTCGTCAGCCCTTGTTTCTTTTATCCAATAAGGCTGTAGTGATTTCTTTTATATTGGTGAATCTTTCCTTATCCAACAAGCTTATTTCCAAAGCCTTATTGATAAACTGCATAATTGCATCCTTACTGATACCAATCTTAACGCACTTGATAATCATTTCTCTAAAACTGTCATACAAATCTGACTGCTTCCCAACAGATAACTGTTTCACATATTGTTTTGCCACATCAGAATCAGAAGTGGAAGATTGGGAGAATTTTTCTATCTCGCTTATAAGGGATGTGATTTCATTGTCATAGCTACACAGTTTCCCATTTTTCAAATGACCTACCTGTGATTGTAGTTTAACAGCCTTATTGATTTTAGACGCAAAAAATTGAGTGTCTAGCAAAGTATCGAAGGTTATATTATTAGTTACGCTTGCAGTTGAAATTGGTTTCTTAACCGTTTCTTCTTCATTCATAGTAGTATCTACCATGTTGTTTGCCTCTTCAATCTTGAATAATGTACTACCTTTGATTTTCTTTAAAGAATTAATGAGCCTTGTCCCTTTGTCATTTACAGTTTCGTGCAAATAAACATCGTCTATCATTGTGGTATCTGTATGCGCAGTTGCTATTATAACATCTTCTTTAGGTATACCCAAACGACACATCAAAGTGATAAAAGTATGTCTTGCTGTTTGAGTATGAATTAACTCAAATAGTTTCTTTCTCTTTTTAGTTATATTACTGCCTATTTGTTCAACATAGTTTATATCGCTATCCAGTCCCGCCTTCTCACATACCTGTTTAATTGTTCTATTCAGCTTAGCTTCATTCTTCTTGACTATCCTTTCATCTTCTGTAAGCAAATCTATATACTTAAAACCTGTTTCTTTGTACCTCTCTAATATTTCTTTCACTACAGGAAAGAGATACAATGTAGCCTCTTCTGTGGTCTTTTGAACTATAAATGAAATCACTTCATTACCGTCCTCTAGCTTTGTAATCGTATATTCTCCCTTAAATATTTTAGGCAAATCTGAAATACGCTGTCCTAACAAGCACTGACAAATAAACAAATCCCTAGCTTCTACTTCTCTAGGTCTTAAATCTGCATAATTATATATGGCTAATAATTGTTCTTCTGTTAATGGAACTTGTTTGCTTTTCTTCTGCTCCTTGCTCCGCTTGTCTTCCAGATATGTTATGCCATTGGTGTTTATGTTTGCTTTGATAGCTTTATCCTTATTGGCATGGTTGATTAACGTTACAATCCCCTTGACTTTGTTAAGGAGAGTTTTTATTTTCACAGGATTCCTTTCCAGTAGAAATTGTTGATAATCTTCCAGTACATCTGTATTTATGGCAGATAAACTGTTGCTTATACCTTTGGCTTCCAAATACTCTTTAAATGCCGTTACATATCCCAAATATATCTTTCGACTATTCTCTGAAAGAATATTCTTTTCTGCCATCTGACTTAAGATAAGTGTTGCAGATAATTGGTTGTTATCTTTCATAATTGTATAACGAGTTTTAAGATTAGGATTAATAGCTTGCCTCATTTCTTCAAAGAGGAAGTCTATCCTTTCTAAGTTCTCACAAAGATAATTCTTCTTCTCTTCAAAGATAGCAAGAAGCGACCTTATTTTTTTATTGACTATCTCATTATTGCGATTATCCAGCCTTGTTTGCCCGTTGCTGATAGTGGCTATCTGCTTCCGCTTATTCCATTGCGTTGGATAAACCTTGGCGCCAATATTGACCTTGTACTGTCTCCCTCTAAAGGTAAACAGAGCGTAAATAATGGTTGGCATATTCTTCTTTGTCTGCCGCAAATTGAAATTTAAACTGAAATCTAAAAATACCTGTTCACTCATCTTTGTTATTACCAAGTGTTATTAAAATCGGTTATTACATTTGGTTATTAATGAGATATTTTAGAAGGTATGTCCGTATTGTAACCCCTTACACAATATATTGAAACAAACTTTGGCTAGCTGATAAAAAGTTCCTATCTTTGCACAAAATTTAACTATTAAAAGATATGAGTTACAACTTGTTGAAAGGAAAAAGAGGTATTATCTTCGGTGCTTTGAACGATCAGTCTATTGCCTGGAAAGTGGCAGAGCGTGCCGTAGAAGAAGGTGCAACTATTACATTATCAAATACTCCGATGGCTATCCGTATGGGAGAAGTCGACGCTTTGGCCCAGAAATTAAATTGCCAGGTTGTTCCGGCAGATGCCACCAGCGTAGAAGATTTGGAAAATGTCTTCAAAACCTCCATGGATATACTGGGTGGACAAATTGATTTTGTACTCCACTCTATCGGTATGTCTCCCAACGTGCGCAAGAAACGTACTTACGATGACCTTGACTATGGAATGTTGGATAAGACATTGGATATTTCAGCTGTTTCATTCCACAAAATGATTCAGTCGGCTAAAAAAATGAATGCTATTGCTGATTATGGTTCTATTGTTGCTTTGAGCTACGTGGCCGCACAACGTACTTTCTACGGCTACAACGATATGGCAGATGCAAAGGCATTGCTGGAATCTATTGCACGTAGCTTCGGTTACATCTACGGACGCGAACATAGCGTGCGTGTGAACACTATCTCACAGTCTCCTACATTTACTACTGCCGGTTCGGGCGTGAAAGGTATGGATAAACTGTTTGACTTCTCCAACCGTATGTCTCCGCTCGGAAACGCTACGGCTGACGAATGTGCCGATTATTGCATCGTGATGTTCTCCGATCTTACCCGTAAGGTGACTATGCAAAACTTATTCCATGACGGTGGATTCTCCAGCGTAGGTATGAGTCTTCGTGCCATGGCTACTTATGAGAAAGGACTCGATGAGTATATGGACGAAAATGGTAACATCATTTACGGATAAAAGATTATGAAACTACGGATCTCTCTTCTTATTATTTTAATTAGTATGCTTTTCACCTCCTGTGGGATAAGCACGGGAAAGGGTACGGAGCAGAAGGAAGAGGAGATTTCTGTTCTAAGATATGATAAGCTGTTGAGCGAATACGTTCGCTCCAACAGCTTTTCTGCTATGCAGAAGTTGACGATGGACTACCGTATGCCGACGAAAATCCTGATTGAGGATGTATTGTCTATCGGTACGGTGAAAGATGATACCATTTCGCAACGTCTGCAGAAATTCTATTCGGATACGACTTTAGTCCGTTTGCTTAGCGATGTGGAAGCAAAGTACCCTAATCTGGATGAGGTGGAAAAAGGACTTAACAAAGGATTCCGAAAACTGAAGAAGGAAGTGCCTGATACGAAAGTGCCGTTTATCTATTCGCAAGTGTCTGCTTTCAACGAATCTATTATTTTGGTGGATTCTTTATTAGGGATCAGTCTTGATAAATATATGGGGGAAGATTATCCTCTTTATAAGCGTTTCTATTACGATTATCAATGTCGCTCGATGCGTCCGGAACGGATTGTGCCGGATTGTTTTGCTTTTTATCTTTTGAGCCGTTACGGAATGAACTATCATGAGGGTACTTGTTTGATTGACTTGATGATGCACTCCGGAAAAATCAACTACGTCGTGCAAAACTTATTGGGATATAGTGATATCGGCGAAGCGATGGGATATTCCAAGGAGGAAAACGACTGGTGTAAGGAGAATGAAAAGGAGATATGGAATTATATCTGTACCAACGATCATCTGCATGCACGCGACCCGATGGTGATCCGCTATTATATGAAGCCTGCCCCTGCTGTCGATATGTTGGGTGCTCAAGCTCCGGCATTAATCGGAACATGGATGGGAGCAAGAATCATCGCTTCTTATATGAAAAAGCATAAGGACATGAAACTGAAAGATCTCCTGGAATTTACTGATTATCATGTGATGTTAAGTGAATCCAACTATCTGGCTTCCTAAACTGTTGCATTTTTCAATTTTTAATTAGCTTCGCTCAAAACCTTATTTGATTTTTAATATTAAAGTATAGTCTTAATTCTCAATTTTAAAAGTGGAAACTGCCCTCTATTTGTTGCCCGTGACGTTAGGTGATACGTCTATTGAAAAGGTATTGCCTTCTTATAATAAGGAGATCATTTCTGGTATCCGGTATTTTATAGTCGAAGATGTTCGTTCTGCCCGGCGTTTCCTGAAAAAGGTGGACCGGGAGATTGATATTGATGCATTGACATTTTACCCGTTGAACAAGCATACTTCTCCTGATGATATTTCCGGTTATCTGCAACCTTTGGTGGGTGGAGCTTCAATGGGGGTTATCTCCGAAGCAGGTTGTCCGGCAGTAGCTGACCCGGGAGCGGATGTGGTTGCTATCGCACAACGTAAAAAGCTGAAAGTGGTTCCTTTGGTCGGACCTTCATCCATTATCCTTTCCGTGATGGCTTCCGGCTTTAACGGACAGAGTTTTGCGTTTCACGGTTATCTGCCGATTGAACCGGGAGAACGTGCCAAGAAACTAAAAGCATTGGAGCAGCGTGTGTATGCTGAAAATCAAACGCAACTTTTCATAGAGACGCCTTACCGGAATCATAAGATGGTGGAGGATATTTTGTTGAATTGCCGTCCTCAAACAAAGCTCTGTATCGCTGCCAATATTACTTGTGAAGGAGAATATATACAGACGCGTACAGTGAAGGACTGGAAAGGACATGTGCCCGATTTATCTAAGATTCCCTGTATTTTTCTCTTATATAAATAACGCCTTTCAGGTGTTCATATTCATCTTCGAAGCAACTGCTGAAGAAGCCTTTTCCTAAGTTCTCCTCTATCTGTTTGAAACTCCACAGCTTACTGTTTTTAAAGCGGGGGGTACAAAGGATGGAATCGTCTTTGATATCGACAATGAATAGATAGATAAGACGGTTGGTCACTTCATTCTCGAAGTGATAAACGATGTTGAATTCAGGTTTGATACCTTTTTCATGAGGAAAAGCATTGTTGATTAAACGAGTGGCGCCTGCTTCCAGAGATTCTCCGTAGCGAAGATAACATTCCATGGGAATATCTACTTTCCCTCTATCCAGAATGGCTGTTGATGGCCTGTCGCAAAGGAATAACATTCCGTGAGTGGATATGGCAATTCTTATCACCGGATTGATGTATGCGTTTTTGTAATTAACAGCTTCTATTGCAGGTGTTTTCCCGATCACGTCTCCTTTGGTATTCACAATAGGAACATATTCCGTGTGTGACATTAAATGATTGAAGAAACGGATGGCGATCTGATTGAACAGGATACTCATCAGAAAGACAGCAGGGGGTAACACTTTATAGAGTACAAACATGCTCGTCTTGCTCAACGGGTCTTGGAAAACGATGGTAATGCTGATTATAATAAAATGCAGTATTCCGAAAATCAAGGCAATGCGGGCAGATACAACGGCTGCTTCTGCTCCCTGCGCATATAAACGCTTGTTGCAAGAACCTATCTGTTTTAAGAAGTGGTTGATAAACCTTTTCTTATGCATGTAAAGGCTCAACATCGGAATGAGAATACTGACTTCCAGCGTAAGTGGAAGCGCACCGGGGGGAACATAATCACCAGGAATGAGAGCTGCTACGGATAATAGTGCTAACACTCCGGTCGCTATATAGAGGATAAAATTTGGAATTAACAATCCTTTACGTCGATAAGAAAGGTATATACCTATAATACCTATGCCTGTACCGATGTAAATAGCCGTGTCTTGCGTTATAAGTTCACACAATAAAATGGAAATAATAACGGGGATAAAACCCAGCGACATGTTAAATGCGGAAGAAAGTATTCCTTTATGAGCCATCTCTATATTTATGTTTATTTGTCGGTTCTATCTATAAAACAAATCGTGTATGTGTTTTGTTTGCTAACGAATATGTTTCTCTGCGTGGTAGGAGGAGCGGACAAGGGGAGCGCTTTCTACGATGTTGAATCCTTTCTCTAAACCTACAGTTTTATATTTTGCAAATTGCAGCGGAGTGATGTATGCCGCAACGGGATAATGCCGGTGACTCGGTTGCAGGTATTGGCCTATGGTAAGAATCTGACAACCGGTTGTTAATAGATCATCCATCAATGTTTCGACTTCCTCCGGGGTCTCACCCAGTCCGACCATAATACCGCTTTTAGATTTAACTCCCTTTTCGGAAATGTGTCTGATGACTTGCAAACTTGTATCATAATTTGCCGCGCTGCGTACTAACGGGCTAATGCGGCGTACGGTTTCCATATTGTGTGAAATAATGTCGGGACGGGCTTCGATTACCAAATCTACCAACTCCATCCTGCCTTGAAAATCAGGAATGAGCACTTCGATTGTTGTCTGTGGATTCAGTCTTTTGATTTCTCGGATGGTACGTGCCCAATGTTCGGCTCCCAAATCCGGCAGATCATCCCGGTTTACGGAAGTGATGACAGCATGATCCAGCTTCATCAGTGCGATAGATTCTGCTACATGGGTAGGTTCGTTTATGTCTAGCGGGTGCGGGCGGCCGGTTTGTGTGTTGCAGAATTTGCAACTGCGCGTACAGATGTCACCACCGATCATAAAGGTGGCAGTTCCTTTTCCCCAGCATTCTCCCATATTAGGGCAACGCCCACTGCTGCATATAGTATGCAAGCAGTGGGAGTCGACAATCCGTTTGGTTTCGGTGTATCGTTCGTTGGCACCGATATTAATTTTCAGCCATTCGGGCTTACGTACTCTGTCCGTCATTATAAGTTATTCAAGAAAAAGTTGGTCAACCGTGTGTATAGATGTTGGCGGGTATTGCCACCATATATTCCGTGATTGCGGTTCGTGTACACTTGCATATCAAATTGTTTTCCAAGTTGAACCAATTGTTCGGCATATTCTGCACAGTTTTGGAAGTGCACATTGTCGTCTGCCATGCCATGCACCAACAACAAGTTTCCATGTAGTTTGTCAGCGCGGGTGAAGGCTGATGATTCCTTATATCCTTCCGCATTCTCTTTCGGAGTACGCATGAAGCGTTCGGTGTAAATCGTATCATAGAAACGCCAGTCAGTGGGTGCAGCCACTGCTACTCCTGCTTTGAATACGGGAGTTCCTTCGCTCATACTCATGAGAGTCATGTATCCGCCGTAGCTCCAGCCCCAGATACCGATGCGATCTTTATCCACGTATGGCTGTTTGCCGAGATACAAGGCAGTCTCTACCTGATCTTTGGCTTCTTTGACTCCGATTTTCAGATAAGTGCATTTCTCAAAAGCTTCTCCACGACCTCCTGTGCCGCGACCGTCCACGCATACCACGATATAACCGAGGCTTGCCATGTATGTCTCCCAACTGATTCCCCAGGTATCCAATACTTGTTGAGAGCCCGGACCGCTATA
Source organism: Bacteroides sp. AM37-9 (assembly GCF_003603455.1). Lineage (NCBI taxonomy): Bacteria > Pseudomonadati > Bacteroidota > Bacteroidia > Bacteroidales > Bacteroidaceae > Bacteroides > Bacteroides sp. AM37-9. The sequence goes on from NZ_QTNF01000043.1 coordinate 9,185, forward strand.
TTGATACATCAGTACCGGATATTTTTTAGATGCGGAAAAATTAACCGGTTTCATCATCCAGCCGTTCAACTTCACGCCATCTGTGGTTTGGAAAGTGAAGAACTCTTTTTGTGGCACAGCATATCCGGACAATGTTTGTTTCAATCCGTCATTGGTAATAAGCGTTTTGAGTGTTTTGCCCGAATTATCATTCAGTGTAACCAGCATCGGAGTATTCAAGTTGGAGAACTTGTTCATGTAATACTTCATTGATTTGCTGAAGAGCGGTGTATTGGTTCCTACCTGTTGGGATAGTTTGAGCTTCTTGCCTTTCTTGTCTATTTTATAGACAGCTTTGCGCAGAGGGCTTTCTTCATTGCTGGTGTAATAGAAAGAACCGTCTTCTTCATCATATCCCAGAAAATCTTTCACCTCAAACTTACCGTTAGTAACTTTTTTAATCAGATTACCCCCCATGCTATACCAATAGAGGTGACTGTAACCGTCACGTTCGCTAAGTAGACTGAAATATTCCGGATAGAACTGGATATTATCGAAAATATTCTCCTTGATATAATAAGGAGACTCATCACGAAGTATAAGTTTGCAAAGTGTGGAACGAGGATCGGCAAAGTAAAGGTCAAAACGGTCTTGATGGCGGTTCAATGTCATGATAGCCAGTTTATTGGCATCCTTTGTGAAACGGATACGCGGAATATATCCGTCTGCATCCAATGGGAGTTTCATTGTACGGGTAACATGTGATTTGATGTCATACGTGCGTACCTCTACTTTCGAATTCGGATATCCGGCTTTCGGATACTTGTATGTATATTCGCCCGGATAATCTTTTAAAGCATCAATGCGGGGTGCTTGTCCGGCAAATACCGGGAAAGAGTAGGAGGGAACTTCCGACTCGTCGAAACGGATAAAAGCAATCAGCGTATTGTCGGCGCTGAATTCCAAAGCACGGTCGAAGCCGAACTCTTCTTCATACACCCAGTCAGGAATACCGTTGATTACCGAATTCTGTTTGCCATCTTCTGTGACCTGGCTTTCGCTGTTGCCGTAAAGCAACTTAACAAGAAATATGTTATTGTTGCGTACAAATGCAATCATGGTACCGTCCGGAGAAAAGACGGGGACCTGTTGAGGTCCACCGTCAGACAGCCGTTCAATAATGTTGTTTGTCGTAACGCCCTTATCATTTCGTTTCAAAGGGTAAATGTAATGTACAGCTGTGTATGAATGCCTGTAAATAGGTGTTGTTTTAGTAGCAATCAGCAATTTCTGACCGTCGGGCGAGAATTGGTAACTGTCGAAGTTCTTGAAGTCACATTCGCGTGTGGTATTTACATCGAAAATCACTTCTACTTTCTCGCCTGTCTTGAAAGAGTATTTAATGATTTGCGTGCCGTCAGCGTTCATCTGTGTGTAGTGTTCGCCATCAGGCATAGGGATTACTCCCTGAATATTTTCCGGGCGGAAACGTCCGGAGGTAATATCTTTTAAATCGAGTGCCTTTTGTCCTTGTGCCATTCCGGTCAGACAGAGAAGGCAGAGTAATAAAGTGATGCTGATCTTTTTCATCTGCGTTTATAATCGGTTTTGGTTTTAATTCGTACTTGCAAAAGTAACAATAAACTTAGATTCAACAAAGCCTGACCGATTTTTATATAGATTTGATAAGGATTATTGGGTGAGATTCAATATCTTTGTGAAAAGGACTTTAAACATTACCACTATGAATTCAAAAAGAAAAGACTTGCAATATGCTTCTGTCTTCTTATTGGCCGTGGCATTGACGTTCCTGATGGGAAAGGGTGATAATCTGTGGTTGGTGTCATGGGGTGACTTGATACCGAGTTTGTTTGTACTGTTCATAGCAGGTGATTGTTTACATAGTTCCCTGCTTCGTATCAAACGTGGCGAAGAGGAGGGAGGAGCCCGGTGGAGTACTTGTTTCACTTTCCTAGTATTCAGCATTATTTTTATGGGCGACTTGTTCTTTATCGGCAACTTTATTGTCAATAAACTGTGGAGTTAAAAGAGATGTAAATGTTTTGTTCCATAGGTGTTTAATAGTGGACTCTTCTTCTTAACTATAATTATAAAGATTGACGGAGGTACGCTAGTATCTCCGTTTCTTGTTCCGGGTGGAACCATTTTATTTCTTCATCTCTTTTGAACCAGGTCATCTGTTTACGCGAATAAATGCGGGAGTTTTGCTTGATTTTGTCTATAGCAAAGGAGAGTTCCCATTCTCCGTCCAGATATTTGAACAGTTCTTTATAGCCTACTGTATTGAGTGAATTGAGGTGACGATAGGGAAGTACGGAACGTACTTCTTCCAATAATCCTTCCTCCATCATCTGGTCTACCCGACGGTTGATACGGTCATAAAGTTCTTCCCGATCACGAGTCAGGCCGACTTTCAGAATACGGAAAGGACGCTGTTTTTTTTGTTGGGTGCGAAAAGAAGTATAAGTGCGTCCGGTCATATAGCAAATCTCCAACGCATGAATCACCCGCTTGGGATTCTTTAGGTCTACAATCCGGTAATATTCCGGATCTAACAAGCGAAGTTCTGCGCAGAGTTGTTCAAGGCCTTCCTCTTCATACTTTTGTAACATGAGTTGACGGGTTTCCGCATCAACGGTAGGAATATCGTCAATTCCCTTACAGATAGCGTCTACATACATCATTGAGCCACCAGTGAGAATCACGACTTCGTGTTGCGTGAATAATTTCTCCAGAATTTCCAGTGCTTCTGTTTCGTATTGGGCAGCGCTGTAATAGTCTGTGAGGTGGAGCGTGCCGACCAGTTGATGGGGGACACGTTTAAGTTGATCGGGAGTCGGAGCTGCCGTACCTATTTTTAATTCGGCATAAAGCTGTCTCGAATCGGCAGATACAATGCTTGTCTGAAATGTTTCTGCCAAGCGCAGGCTCAACTCTGTTTTCCCCACACCTGTAGGACCTATAAGAACAATGAGAGTAGGCATAGATTTTTAAGTATTAAGTATAGAAGTATTAAGTATTAAAGCGTACGGGACTAAAAAAATATTAGGTATTAACTGCCTGACACTACATAGCAATTAATACCTAATACTTGATGCTTAATACTTAGAATTTTTCTTCTTCGTATGGGCTGCTAGTGTCACCACCTATGTCAAATCCTTCCTGATCGAAGTCTTCCATGTCGAAGTCCTGGTCTCCATAGAAGTTTTCATCCAGATCAAGAGAACCTCCGGTAGCGGTCATTTCTTCAAAGTCTACCGTTTGTTTGGGAGCATCTCCTGATTTCTTGGTACATTTGGCACCATTCATATCTTTTCCGGTGATAATTTCGGATAGTTCGATGAAGAAACAACGTTCTGTCATGTAATCGAATACATATAACAGTTTTTGTTTTTCATCTTCTACCAGTTCGCTGATAGTAGTTTCTTTCATTACCCAGCTATCCATTTCCGGATTGTCGTCCATTTCTTCCAGGGTTACTTCTTTTTCTTTTTCCCAGTCGTCATCGCAGATAAAGAAAGAAGTCATCTGGTCGTTTGCGTACCCTACTGATTTCAGTATTGCTTCATGGAAGTCATAAAAAGTTGCTTCCGGATCAATTTGTATTTCTCTGACAAAATCGTCAACTTCATCAGATATGATAGTAAATCTGTATATCATAATATGACTATTTTGAACTGTTTATTTAATAATACCACGTTCTGAATTACGGATAAAATTGACTATATAGTCAATCTCCGGGCTCTTTTCGAATTCATCTTCTATTTTTTTCAATGCTTCTGTCGTGTTCAAACCACTTTGGTAGATGATACGATATGCATTGTGAATACTTTCGATCACTTCATTGGAGAAGCCACGACGGCGCAAGCCGATGATATTGATTCCGCTGAAAGCGATCGGTTCGCGTCCTGCAATGATGTAAGGAGGAATATCTTTACTGAAACGGCATCCGCCCTGAATCATTACATGACTGCCTACATGACAGAATTGATGCATCAATACATTGGCGCTGACAATCGCGTTATCATCAATGACGATTTCGCCTGCCATCTTGGTAGAGTTACCGATGATACATCCGTTACCAACCAATGCGTCGTGTGCTACGTGTACACCTTCCATCAATAAATTGTTATTTCCCACAATCGTGCGCCCTTTAGCTGCCGTACCACGGTTGATTGTTACATTTTCACGAATCAGATTATTATCTCCGATTTCGGCTGTCGATTCTTCACCGCGAAACTTGAGGTCCTGCGGAATGGCTCCGATAACGGCACCCGGAAAAATCGTGTTTCCGTTACCAATACGTGAACCGTATAAAATATTGGCGTTAGCCATAATTTTATTGTTGTCGCCGATAACTACGTTCTTATCTATAAATACAAAAGGCGCAATTTCTACATTTTCTCCGATCTTAGCTTCGGGATGGATATACGCTAAAGGACTTATCATGCTTTTAAATATCAATTATTACTTATTTTTTACTATTTGTGCCATGAATTCTGCTTCGCAAACAACTTTCTCGCCGACAAACGCATATCCTTTCATGGTAGAAATGCCACGGCGGATAGGTGCCAGCAGTTCTACACGAAAGATGATTGTATCTCCCGGCACTACTTTCTGACGGAATTTCACTCCATCTATTTTCATGAAATAGGTAGAATAACGTTCAGGATCATCTACGGAATTCAAGACGAGCAAGCCTCCGACTTGTGCCATTGCTTCCACTTGAAGTACTCCCGGCATAACGGGCTCCTGTGGAAAATGTCCCTGGAAGAAAGGTTCGTTGGCTGTGATATTTTTAATACCTACAATGTAGTTGGCACCAATTTCAATCACTTTGTCCACCAGTTGGAAAGGATAGCGGTGCGGTAACAATTCGCGGATACGGTTTACATCCATTATTGGTTCACGGTTACAGTCGTAACTTGGTGCCTGTATTTCGTGCAGACGGATTTCTTTCCGCATCTGGCGGGCAAATTTATTGTTGATGGTGTGTCCCGGACGGGTAGCGATGATACGGCCTTTAATCGGTTTTCCAATTAGAGCGAGGTCACCAATGACATCAAGCAGTTTGTGACGGGCACATTCATTGGGCCAAACTAACGGTTTGTGATTGATATAGCCTAACTGATCGGCATCCATGTGAGGTACTCCCATCACATCTGCCAACTTATCGAAGCTTTCCTGTGACATCTTGCGTTCGTAGATTACGATCGCATTGTCCAGGTCGCCACCTTTAATCAATCCGGCGGAGAGCAACGGCTCTATTTCACGAACAAAGACGAAAGTACGGCTGGCAGCCACTTCGTCTTTGAAATTATGCATATCTTCAAGGGTAGCAAACTGATTCGGGATAATAGTCGAATCGTAAGAAACCAGTACATTCAGACTGAAATTCTCGTCAGGTAGTACAATGATAGAAGAACCAGTCGTTTCATCCCGGAACTCAATTTTAGACTTGATAATATAAAAGTCTTTGACGGCATTTTGTTCTACTGTTCCTACACGTTCTATTTCTTGTACGTAATATTGTGCACTACCATCTAAAATAGGAAATTCCGGTCCATTAACTTGGATCAGGCAGTTATCAATGCCCAATGCGTAAAGGGCTGCCATACCATGTTCAATGGTGCTTACTTTGACTCCATTTTTCGACAATACAGTACCACGGGTGGTTTCTGTTACATTGTCGGCTACTGCGTCGATAGTTGGTTGTCCTTCTACGTCAATGCGTTGGATTTTATATCCGTGATTGTCCGGAGCAGGATTAAATGTTACAGTGAGATCAAGTCCAGTGTGAAGACCTTTCCCGCTCAGTGAAAAGCTATCTTTCAGCGTTTTTTGTTTCAGCATTGGTTACTTATTTACTTATTTAATAGTTGTTTTAATTCTTCTATTTCTTTGCGCAAATTACGCAATTCTTTCTGCATATCCGGTAAGCTTCTTTGTGCGACGGATGCTTTGAAGTATTGCTTCAGTTCCATAGGAGGAGTTCCGATAAGCTGGCTACCGGATTTAATGTCTCCGGGTACACCTGACTGTGCACCTAAACCAACTTTGTCTCCTATTTTGGAATGTCCTGCAATACCTACCTGACCTCCGATCATACACCATTCACCAATTTTGGTAGAACCGGCAATTCCGGCTTGTGCAGCCATTACGGTATGTGAACCTATTTCATCATTATGTGCTATTTGTATCAGATTGTCTAATTTGACACCACTATGCACTACCGTAGCTCCCATTGTAGCACGGTCTACACAAGTATTAGCACCTATATCTACTTTATCTTCCAGAATAACAATTCCGATTTGCGGAATCTTATCGTATCCATTCGGAGTGGGAGCAAAACCAAATCCGTCAGCTCCAATCACTGCACCCGAGTGCAGGATACATTCGTTACCTATGCGGCAATCATGATAAACATTTACATTGGAGTAAAGCAGGCAACTGTTGCCTATCTTCACGCCGTCTCCAACGAAAGTGTGGGGGTAAATTTGAGTATTATCTCCAATCACGGTATTTTCACCGATATAGGCAAAAGCACCGATGTATACATTCTCACCAATTTTGGCGCTGGGTGCAACGAAAGCTAATGAATCTATCCCTTGTTTCTTGGGCTTGCTCATCTCATAAAGATTGAGCAATTTAGCCAGACTTTCGTATGCATTGTCTACTTTGATAAGAGTAGCTTTAATTTCGTGTTCGGGAGTGAAGTCCTTATTAACCAAGACAATGCTTGATTGTGTTTCGTAGATGTAAGGTGTATATTTGGGATTTGACAGGAAAGAAATTGCTCCGGGCATTCCCTCTTCAATTTTAGCGAATGTGTGTACCGTAGCGTTTTCGTCTCCAATGATTTCCCCTTGGATAAATGCTGCAATTTGCTTAGCCGAGAACTCCATGTCTTTTATTTAAAATTTAATTAGTTCACAAATAACGGATTTTTTTTTCAGATTTCCGTGTTATTGCATGAATATTTTATACTTATCTGTGTAATCTCTGATAGCAGAGATAGTATTTCTTTACCTTTTTGGACAATAATGAGATGTTCAGCATGTCCGATGCTTCGGCAATATTTTTGATAGTGCCGTCTTTGTAGATAATATCAATACTGTCATCTGCCGGGTTATACATATTCTTTTCGATGCTGGGGGTAGAGACAAAATAGTTCGCTTCGGAAAGGGGTATGCCTAGTTGCTGGCTGATGTGCAAAGTTAATTCTTTTTTTCTGTCCTCACTAATAGGTTCCGACGAAATTTCCACTTTAAAGATATTTCGGTTTATCATTCCCGTGCTTAAAGTGGAAAGTACCTTATCTGTGTGGGTGCTCCACACTTTCAAGGCTGTCCATATATCATTGTCGTCCAGCTGGATAAAATTCTCCAGACAGTCGGGGTTGTTATAGAATTCCGTTGGATTGATATCATTGTAAAGGAAAAAACGTAATGCAGGAGATGCAAACAGTTCCACTCCTTGTGAAGCCAGTTCTTTGGCACGCAATAGAGTACTAATCAGCATCTTTTCGTATGCCACGGACGTCTTATGCAGGTATACTTGCCAGTACATCAGGCGACGTGCCGTGAGGAAATTCTCGATAGAATAGATCCCTTTGGATTCGACAACCAGTCGGTCATCCGCTACATCAAGCATTTTGATGATTCGGGCGGAGCCGATGTTACCTTCTGTTACGCCTGTATAAAAGCTGTCGCGGCGAAGATAATCAAGCCGGTCCATATCCAACTGACCGCTTACGAGTTGATGCAGAAAGCGTTTCGGGTATTCGTCCTTGAAGATTTGAATGGCAAGACTCAGCTGGCCGTTCATCTCTTTATTCATCCGTTCCATCAACATAAGAGAAATCTCTTCGTGCGAGACTCCTTTTACAATCGTGTCTTCCAGTACATGCGAGAAAGGGCCGTGTCCTATATCATGCAACAGGATGGCAGCCTGCACGGCCTCCGCTTCACTATCAAAGATAAAATTGCCTTTGGAGGCCAGTTGGGTGATAGCTTCACTCATCAGGTGAAAAGCACCTAAGGAGTGTTGGAAGCGGGTGTGTTGTGCACCGGGGTACACAACAGATGATAATCCTACTTGCTTGATGCGGGTAAGACGCTGCAAAAGGGGATGCCGTACTATATCGTACAGTAACCCCTTTGGAATATTGATGAACCCGAATACGGGGTCGTTAATTATCTTTCTTTCGTAAGGCATTCGTTTTCTTTAGAGATCCTTTTTCCCTTTTCAGAGAATTGCTTTGAGTTGTTCAGCCATTTGTGCTTGCACTTCTTGTGCGGCGGTGCGGGCAGCTTCTGCAAATTTCTCTGTTTTATCTACGTAGATAATACCACGCGACGAGTTAACAATCAATCCGCATGTACTGTTCATACCATATTTGCAAACTTCTTCGAGTGAACCGCCTTGTGCTCCCACGCCTGGTACGAGAAGGAAATGGTTCGGGACAATCTTGCGGATGTCCTCAAAAGCACGTCCTTGAGTAGCACCTACCACATACATCATGCGGTCATCGCCAGCCCATTCCTGTGATTTGCGTAATACTTTCTCGAACAGACGTTCACCGTTTACGTCTTCTGTCAATTGGAAGTCATGAGATCCTTTGTTGGAAGTCAATGCCAACAGGATCACCCATTTGCCTTCGTAGGTAAGGAACGGAGTAACGCTGTCTTCACCCATGTAGGGGGCTACTGTTACAGAGTCGATATCCAATTCTTCAAAGAATGTGCGGGCATACATTGCAGAAGTATTTCCGATGTCACCACGCTTTGCGTCAGCAATGATGAATTGATCCGGATAGTTATCTTTGATATATTTTACTGTCTTTTCAAATGCGATCCATCCTTTTACACCCATGCTTTCATAGAAAGCCAGATTGGGTTTGTAGGCGATACACAAATCAGCTGTCGCGTCAATGATTGCTTTGTTGAATGCAAAGATCGGATCTTCTTCTTTCAACAGATGTTCCGGGATTTTCTTGATGTCAGTATCAAGTCCTACACAAAGGAATGATTTTTTGCGCTTTATGTTTTCAAATAATTGTTGCTTATCCATCTTGTTATTTACTATTTTGCAATTTACTATTTACTATTTTAAGAACCCGTTCTCAACTCTCAATTCTCAACTCTCCACTTCTCTAAAGTTCGCTTTCTTTCAGGCGTTCCGCATTTTCCGCTACGATCAGATGGTCGATACAATCCTGAATGTCTCCGTCCATGAAGGCTGCCAGGTTATAGATTGTATAGTTGATGCGGTGGTCGGTGATACGTCCTTGAGGATAGTTGTAAGTTCGTATTTTGGCTGAACGGTCTCCGGTAGATACCATTGTCTTACGTTTGGAGGCAATGTCATCGATATATTTCTGATGTTCTTTGTCGTAGATAAAAGTACGGAGACGGGCCAAGGCGCGTTCTTTGTTTTTCGGCTGGTCGCGTGTCTCGGTACATTCGATAAGGATTTCTTCGGCAATACCGGTGTTCGGGTTCTTCCAGATATAGCGCAAACGTACTCCGGATTCTACCTTGTTTACATTCTGTCCGCCGGCACCACCGCTTCGGAAAGTGTCCCATTTGATTTCTCCTTCGTTGATGACTACATCGAACTCTTCTGCTTCAGGAAGCACGGCCACGGATGCGGCTGAAGTGTGAACACGTCCTTGCGTTTCCGTAGCAGGAACACGCTGTACGCGGTGTACTCCCGATTCGTATTTTAAAATTCCGTATACATTATCGCCTGTCACACTACAAACAATTTCTTTGAATCCGCCGGCTGTTCCTTCGTTCGCATTGGAGACTTCCATTTTCCAACCTTTGGTTTCACAGAATTTGGCATACATACGGAAGAGGTCACCGGCAAAGATAGCAGCTTCGTCGCCTCCTGCACCTCCGCGGATTTCGAGAATAGCGTTCTTGCTGTCTTGCGGGTCGGCAGGAACAAGCATCAGTTTGATTTCTTCTTCCAACACCGGGAGTCGCTCTTGACTATTGTCCATTTCTTCTTTCGCCATTTCGCGCATTTCAGCGTCCGATTCATTGGCAAGGATATTTTTAGCTTCTTCAATATTACCCAGTAATTGGATATATTCTTTCCTTGCTTTCATCAAGTCGTCTAATTCCTTATATTCTTTAGTCAACTTGACATAACGTTTCTGGTCGGCAATCACTGCCGGGTCTGTGATAAGGGTAGATATTTCTTCAAAACGGGCTACGAGTCCGTCTAATTTTTCTAGTATGGTACTATTGTCTGCCATTCTTTAATATCTAAATTCTCCGAATTCGCTCTTAATGATTAATTCTGTTTGCTCGCATGCTTCAACACGTCCTACAATCTGTGCCGGAATACCGAATGACTCGGAAATAGCTATTACTTCTTCTGCATGTTCCGGTGACAGGTAGACTTCGAGGCGATGTCCCATATTGAATACCTTGTACATTTCTGCCCAGTCCGTACCGCTTTGTTCTTGGATCGTTTTGAATAAAGGAGGAACAGGGAAAAGATTATCTTTTACTACACGAACGTTTTCTACAAAATGCAGAACTTTAGTTTGTGCACCACCGGAGCAGTGTACCATTCCGTGGATTTCCGGGCGCAATGCATCAAGTAATTTTTTGACTACCGGTGCGTATGTACGGGTAGGAGAGAGTACTAACTTACCTGCATCAATTGGAGAATCTTCCACGCTGTCTGTTAGTTTTAACTTACCGGAATAAACTAACTCTTCAGGAACTGCAGCATCATAGCTTTCCGGATATTTTTCAGCAAGATATTTGCCGAATACGTCGTGACGGGCACTCGTCAAACCGTTGCTACCCATACCGCCATTATATTCTTTTTCGTAAGTAGCTTGTCCGTAAGAAGCCAACCCAACGATTACGTCACCCGGGCGAATATTGGCATTGTCGATAACGTCTGAACGTTTCATACGGCAAGTTACGGTAGAGTCAACGATGATGGTACGTACCAAATCGCCGACATCTGCAGTTTCACCACCGGTTGCATATACGCCTACACCCATTTCACGGAGTTCGGCCAGCAATTCGTCTGTTCCGTTGATGATGGCGGAGATTACTTCTCCGGGAATCAACAGTTTGTTACGTCCAATGGTAGATGAAACAAGGATATTGTCTACGGCACCTACACAAAGCAGGTCGTCGATATTCATAATCAATGCATCCTGTGCAATACCTTTCCAAACGGATAAGTCACCCGTTTCTTTCCAGTACATATAAGCAAGAGATGATTTGGTTCCGGCACCATCGGCATGCATAATGTTGCAATATTCCGGGTCACCTCCCAATATATCGGGAATAATTTTACAGAATGCTTTCGGGAAGATTCCTTTGTCGATGTTCTTGATGGCGTTGTGCACATCTTCTTTTGATGCGCTTACTCCACGCATCATGTATCGTTGATTACTCATGAGTTATAGAATTATTTTGTATACGGCTGCAAAAGTACAGCTTTTTTTTGGTACAGCCAACTAGGTACTAGTAAATGTTAATCATTAACTTTTATACTTTGGGATATTCTATTGAAAAGGAGAAGAATAATAGAAAATTAAGAGTTAAAATCATAGTAATGAGAACTATGAATTTAACTCTTAATATAGAAGTGTTTTATCTAATCTTTTTTTAGAATTCTACCTTCGGAGCCTTTTCACTTCCTTCCTCTGCTTCAAAATATGCTTTCTTATCGAAGCCGAACATTCCTGCAAAGATATTCTTCGGGAAACGGCGGATATTGGTGTTATAAGCTTATGCAGCATCATTGAAGTTTTTGCGTGCTACATTGATACGGTTTTCGGTTCCTTCTAGTTGAGCTTGAAGTTCCAGGAAGTTCTGGTTAGCTTTCAGGTCCGGATAATTCTCGGTGATGGCTAATAACTTGCCCAATGCTGATGTTACAGCACCTTGTGCCTTTTGGTATTGCGCCAGCTTTTCCGGTGTCAGGTCGGCAGCATCTACTTTGATTTGAGTAGCCTGGCTACGTGCGGCAACAACTCCTTCCAAGGTTTCCTTTTCATGTGTCGCATATCCTTTCACTGTGTTTACCAAGTTAGGAATCAAGTCGGCACGACGTTGATATTGAGTTTCTACATTTGCCCATTGACCACTTACATTCTCGTCCATAGTAACCAGACCGTTATATACACTTACTGCCCATATAACAAGGATAGCCACAACGGCTAAGATGATAATAATTGACTTCTTCATGTTTCTAATTATTCTATAGTTTTTGTTAATTTATCAGGGTTTTGACGAACGTCCCAAACTGTCACAATGATTACATCCTTATTAGCATCAACGTAATAAATAAGTTTATAATTAGTGTCTACTACTAATGCTCTGTAACAGAGTGTAACTCTTTCTGAAGTATTTAGAATGTTTCCCGCATTTGGGAAAGTTCTAAGCATCTCTGCTTCTTTGATAAGTTTATTATGTAATTTAGCAGCTATACGTTCGTTTTTTGTATATTGTAATGTTTGTAAATAAACTAATTCTAGCGTTTGCAAAGCCGATTGAGTCCAAACAATATTTGTCATTTCATATAATATTTGAGAACATCCTCATGTGAAACAATTCTTCCTGCCTTGACATCCTCCATACCTCTGTTGATTGCGATCTCTAATTCTTCTTGAGTATGTGGTAATAACCATGATTTTTGTTCCAATTCGTTGGAGAATCGAAGCATTTCTTTGAGCTGATTTTCTTCCATTAACATAACTCGTTCCATAATTTTCTGTCTCATGGTGATGGTGTCCATACCGTAAGAACCAGTTGGCTCATGGACAACTTTTTCTTGTTCTTTTTTTTCTTGATATTCTTTATTCTCTTTCATTTTCTTCTGTCTTAGTCATTAGGTAAAGTTACTAATTTATTTCGAAACTAGGGCATTGGATAACATTTATTTTAGAAACGAGAACCGGCACCACCGCCTCCGCCCATTCCTCCGCCAAAGCTGCCTCCACCGAAACCGCCTCCGCCTCCGAAACCACCTCTGCCTCCGCCAAAACCACCAATGAACGGACCGCCTCCGCCACCGCCCCGGTGATGGTAATCATTGTCATAACTTTGCTGGCGACGTATGATGGTATGTCCGCAGTTTCTACATGTATAGGTGACATCTTCGGTCTTCACTCCATTAATCCGGGATACGACTCTGCTTCCGCTTCTCTGCAATTGATGTTTACCACAATTTGGACAGCGACTTTGTTTGCGTGCTGAAAAGAAAGCAAGACCTCCGCCAATGGCGATAAAACAAAGGATGGCAAGAATAAAATCAAAAGAACCACCACTGTTAGAATCGGAGAGAGCATCATTTTCCATCGAGCCGTCGAGCCGCTGACAAGTCGCTTTTATACCAGCCACCATTCCTGCATCCCAATTCCCATCTTTGAGGTAAGGAATCATATATCTTGTTTGAATCCTTTTGCAGATAGCATCAGGAAGTACTCCTTCCAGACCATAACCGGTATAGAACTGTATACAGCGTTGATCGGTGACTAATAAAATGACTAATCCATTGTTTTTGCCTTTTTTTCCTACACCCCATTTATTAAGCAGCTGATGACAGAAGTCGAAACAATCTTCTTCTCCGATTGAGGGAACTACGGCAACCATTGTTTCAATTCCTGTTTGTTGTTCCAAGGCATAAAGCATGGAGTCTATACTGTCACAAGCAGCCTGTGAAAGTATGCCGGCCGGGTTGCAAACATATTGCATTTTGTTTTGCAGGTGAACTTTCGGAAGGTTGTCTACCGTATATACTTTCTCTTGAGCTTGTAGTGGGAACAGAAGAAAAGTTGCTAGTATAAAAGTTAATATTGATTTCATAACGCTTGTTTTATCTTTGCAAATATAGAAACTTTTTCTGTTATGAATCTAAAACTCCTTGTTATAATAGGTTTAATGGATGTATCGTCCGACGAATGCACGGACTCGGTCGGTGTACTCCTGTTTATTCTCTTGGTATGAAACGGCATGAGCGGCTCCCGGCACAATCCATAGTTCCTTGGGCTCCGGTTTGGCTTCGTAAAGCGGGTATACCATCCAGGTAGGCACATACGTGTCTTTGTCCCCGTGGATAAATAACATTGGAAGTTGTGATTTGGCTACCTGTTTCAGTGAAGAAGCTTCTTTGAAATTCCATCCATATTTCTTTTCACAAAGCCAGCTTGTGGTGTACATGAGTGGAAAAGGAGGAAGATGGAAACTTGTTTTCAACTCGTGTGAGAATTCGTCCCATACACTGGTGTAACCGCAATCTTCTACAAAGCATTTGACAAATGGCTTTTGTTCCTCACCAGATACCATCATGGTGGTGGCACCTCCCATTGAAATTCCGTGTACAACCATTTGCGTGCTGTCTCCAAAGATTTCATTAGCGATGTTCATCCATTGCAATACATCTAGACGGTCTTTCCAGCCCATTTGAATGGCAGGACCTTCACTTTCTCCCTGATGTTGCAGGTCGGGGAGTAATATATTATATCCTAAATCACGATTATACAGATAACCGATCATAAACATGCGGATAGCATTATCTGTATATCCGTGTACAATGACTGCGGTCTTGCTGGTGGGTTGGGGAGCAGCCACATAATAAGCATGCAGTTGTATTCCGTGCGGGTTAATAATGAAAGTGTCTTTCAGTGCATCCACTTGTTTCAGACTATCCACCCATGGACGCAAGAAAGGGTAGTTTTTATACATAAAAGGATAAGAGTCAGCATCTTTAGACAAAATTTTGCCATTCGGAGTCAATGAGAAGTTTAACATATAAAAACTTCCTCCGATGGTGCAGCCGGTCAATGCCAGCATGATAATAATGATGCTATATACTACTTTTCTCCTCATAAAAACTTCTTTTAACCCTTATTTATGCCATATCTCCCAGGCGGCAAATGCCTGAAGCAGGAGCATTTCCAGACCGTTTTTCACAACAGCCCCTTGCGCTTCTCCTTTTTTCATGAACAGCGTAACGTTCGGATTATATAACAAATCGTAGAGCAAATGGTTTGGTGTCAGAAGTTCATAAGGGATATTAGGGCAGAAATCTACCTTAGGAAACATTCCTACGGGGGTACTATTGACAATGACTGTGTATTCTGCCATAATTTCGGGAGTCAGTTCTTCATAAGTCAGCATATCGTCGGCTTTGTGGGTGCGCGATACGAAGATGCTTTCGATACCTAGATTCTTCAGACCGTGGTAGACAGCTTTGGAAGCTCCGCCGGTACCCAAAATCAGCGCTTTCTTGTGATGAGGCTGCAACAAGGGCTGGATAGATTGAGTGAATCCAATGATATCGGAGTTGTAACCCACCAATTTGACTTTTCCTTTTGGCTGGCGAATGATTTTAATTACATTGACTGCGCCTATCTTTGCGGTGTCACGATCGAGTTCATCCAGAAAAGGAATCACTTGTTCTTTGTAAGGGATGGTGACATTGAGCCCGCACAGGTTGGGATTCTCTTCGATCACTTCCATGAAGTTATTGATACTGGGAATCTCGAAATTCACATACTCTGCATTGATTCCTTCGGATTTGAACTTCTCATTAAAGTATCCGATAGAAAATGAATGTCGCAGAGGATAGCCGATTAAACCATATTTTTCCATAATATAATAAGGGTTAAATTAATCATTCACAATGAATTGCTATTTTGTTGCGGTATAAAGAGTGCAGATGCCAAAGGTCAGCCGTTTGAAGTTGACTTCGCTAAATCCGGCTCGGGCGATGACTCCTTTCATCACTTCCCCTTGAGGAAATACTTTGATGGTATCCGGCAGATAGCGGTAGGCACTGTTATCTTTGGAGAGCAGTTTGCCCAATAATGGAATGACGACTTTTGAGTAGATGGAAAACAATTGTTTCATCGGGAAACGGTCCGGAGTGGTAAGTTCCAAAATCACAAGATGACCGCCCGGTTTCAATACACGGCACATTTCGGAGAGTCCTTTGTCGAGGTCTTCGAAATTGCGGATACCGAAAGCTACGGTGATGGCGTCAAAATCATTGTCGGCAAAAGAGAGTGAAGTACAGTCCTCCCGGGCAAAAGAGATCTTGTCCGATAGTCCTTCCTTTTTTACTTTTTCACGTCCCACATTCATCATGCCTTCCGAGATGTCCGTCCCGATCAGTTCGGCAGGTTGCAGTTTACGACAGGCGAGGATAGCAAAATCTCCTGTGCCGGTAGCTACATCCATCATACGCTGCGGTTGGAAAGGGCGTAACCAGGCAATCGCTTTTTTGCGCCAGCTGCGGTCGATACCTAGAGATAAGGTATGGTTCAGCTTATCGTATGCATGCGCGATGTTGTCGAACATTCGTTCCACTTGCTCGGTCTTTTTCCCTTCTTCGTCGTAAGGCTTGATATGTTGTTGTGGGTAGTCCATTCTTTTTAATTGATAGTTGATAAATGATAGTTAGAAGATGATAGTTGATAAATGATAGTTGGCGGATAATAATTAAGGTTGAAGTTATATGCGATGAATTGCATACGAACTGTCATTCATTATCTGTCAACTATCATTTATTATCTGTCATTTGTTGACTATCAACGATTCAAGAACGTTTCAACGTTTTTGAATATACGTTCAGCGATGTTGGTGGTATCTTCTTTCACAAATTTCTCACCGGTGATGTTTTCGAACAATTCGATGTAACGGTCACTGATGCTTTGTACGATAGCCGGAGTCATTTCAGGCACTTTCTGACCGTCTTTGCCCTGGAAACCGTTTTCCATCAACCATTCGCGAACGAACTCTTTAGAAAGTTGTTTCTGTGGTTCGCCTTTTTCGAAACGTTCCTGGTAACCTTCAGCATAGAAATAACGGCTTGAATCTGGAGTGTGGATTTCGTCCATCAGGTAGATAGTACCGTTGTGCTTGCCGAATTCGTATTTTGTATCTACGAGAATCAGTCCGCGTTCTGCTGCGATTTCAGTACCGCGTTTGAAAAGGGCTAATGTATATTTTTCGAGGATTTCATACTCTTCCGGAGTAGCCAATCCCTGTTTCAGGATTTCTTCTTTAGAGATGTCTTCGTCGTGCAATCCCATTTCTGCTTTCGTAGTCGGAGTGACGATCGGTTCGGGGAATTTTTGGTTTTCGCGCATTCCGTCCGGCAATTTTACGCCGCAAATCTCGCGTACACCGCTTTTGTAAGCCCGCCATGCGCTACCGCACAGGTAACCACGTACAATCATTTCCACTGGAAAACCTTCACACAACACACCCACTGTTACCATTGGGTCCGGAGTAGCCAGTTTCCAGTTCGGACAGATGTCAGTAGTGGCATCGAGGAATTTAGCTGCAATCTGGTTCAGCATTTGTCCTTTGTAAGGAATACCTTCAGGTAGTACTACGTCAAAGGCCGAAATACGGTCGGTTGCTACCATGACGAGTTTTTCGCCGTTGATGTTGTACACATCGCGCACTTTTCCGTGGTACACACTTTTCTGTCCCGGAAAGTTGAAATCTGTTTTTGTTAATGCTTTCATAATGATATATATATTAAAATTATGCTTCTTTCTTTAATTTCACCACGGAGGACACGGAGGACACGGAGTACACAGAGTCTTCATTGAGATATTTGGATTAAATCCTCTGTGTACTCTGTGTCCTCTGTGGTGAACCGTTCCGTTCGGCTTTCGCTTCTTTATCGAACTTTTCGTAAGCATCCACGATACGTTCCACCAGTTTATGGCGTACGATATCTTTCTTATTCAGTTCAACAAAACTGATCCCTTTCACTCCCTTCAAGATGCGGAGGGCTTGCACCAATCCCGATGTTTGTGAAGCGGGAAGGTCAATCTGTGTCATGTCTCCCGTCACAATCATTTTGGTGTTCATACCCATACGGGTGAGGAACATTTTGATTTGTTGTGCGGTAGTATTCTGGGCTTCGTCCAATATAACGACTGCATCATTTAGCGTACGTCCGCGCATAAAGGCTAACGGGGCAATTTGGATAATGTTCAATTCCATGTATTCCTTTAACTTGGCGGCAGGTATCATATCCTGCAAGGCGTCATATAAAGGTTGTAGGTATGGATCGATCTTATCTTTCATGTCGCCGGGCAGGAAACCGAGTTTTTCTCCGGCTTCTACGGCGGGGCGGCTAAGAATGATTTTTTTGATTTCTTTGTTTTTCAATGCACGCACGGCAAGGGCGATAGCAGTGTATGTTTTTCCCGAACCTGCCGGACCGATGGCGAATACCATATCATTTTTGGCGAATCCTTCTACCAGTTTCAACTGGTTTTCGCTTCGGGGGATGATAGGCTTGCCCGTGACGCTGAACACAATCACGTTTCCTGTCTGTTCCGCTTGCGGAGCATTTCCTTTTATAATGTCAATGATAACTTCTTCTTTCAGTGAATTATATTCGGCGCAGTACTTTTCAAGTTTGGTGATATTTTCTTCGAAGGCACACATTTCCTCCTCGTCGCCCAGCACTTTGATGACATTGCCTCGGGCAACTATGCGTAGCTTTGGATATAAAGCTTTAATTAACTGTATGTTGGCGTTGTTTACACCGTAAAAAATAACCGGATCAATGTCCTCAAGAACAATCAGCTTCTCTATCATTAAGTTGTATTAAAGAAAAATTTCTGCAAATTTAATCAAACGTTTTGGATTCTCTGATTGTTTGGAGGTGAATTTTACTGCAAATCTTCTACTATCCACTTTTCGATGTTTCTTGTTTCATTACTGAAATTAATGCCTATTTTAAATATTTGTCGCTTGTCGGCAGCAAATGCTTGTGCATAATGTTTGTCATTGATTTGTTGCAGAGCTTCTTCGGCGGTTCCCTCCAGTTTGAATTCCATCACATAGATGAAATGCTCGGTTTGCAGGACGAGGTCAATGCGTCCTTGTGAGGTATGATACTCTGCTTTTACATAGAATCCAATGAGTTTAAATACGATGAAGAGTACATTTTGATAATGTAGTTCCAAATCGCGTACCAATTCGTAAGGTGTATCGGCAAAGAAACTTTGCAGGCGGCGGAAAAAGGCATCATAATCACCTTGTTCCACTTCATCGACAAACTGCCGTATTTGGAAAGGAGATTCGATTACATCTATATTGGTATAGAACGGAAGGAGGTATTTTACAAAACCTTCTTCTACTTCCCGATTGGGAAATCCCAGTCGATAAATCCCAAAGCGATTGTCGAATCCTTTGATCGTAAGATATCCACTTTGATAGATAACCGGAATAGGATTTCGGGACGTCGAATCAATGCTGTTCAGTACATCTGCATCCGTTTCTTCATGGGTGATACGTTGGAGATTATAATTGGATTTCTTTAGTAATTCTACCAAATAAGTCGGGGTGCCGGTTTCAAACCAGTAACTACCGAATTTCATTTTATAGAATGTATTGAGCAAACTGAATGGGTTGTATATTCCTATGGAATTTTCTACGAAATGATAACCATCATAACATTCTTTCAGTTCGGAGCATACCTCCTCATAAGTCATTTTCTGTTTATCTGCCAAGATATGCAGGTCTTCTTCCATGATATCGTGGATTTCTTTTTCTGTGATTCCGCAGAGTTCCACGTACTGTTCGTCCATAGAAATATCTATCAGGTTGTTCAGGTCGCTGAATACACTGACTTTACCGAACTTGGTGACACCTGTCAAGAAAGCAAATTTGATATGACCGTCCATAGTTTTCAATACACTATAGAAAGCCTTCATCGTATTGCGGAATTTTCGCTGAAGTGGTTCGTTGCCTATTGCCTGTAACATCGGTTTGTCGTATTCGTCAATAAGGATAACGACGCGTTGTCCGGCTTGCTTGTTGGCCCGTTCGATGATGCCCCGGAAACGCAACGCAAAGGTTGTTTCTGAAGGAGCGGTGCCATACAATCGTTCCCACTTTCCCAATGTGAAGTTTAAGATACTTTCCAGACTTTCCAATGTATCATATTTTTCGGTGTTAAGATCCATGTGGAGAATGGGATATTTGATCCATTCTTTCTCCAGTTCCTCTATGGCTAAATTCGTAAAGAGTTCCTTTTTCCCTGAAAAATAAGCTTCAAGGGTGGATATCAACAGGCTCTTCCCAAAGCGGCGCGGGCGGCTAAGAAAATAGTAACGGCCGGTTTTTACTAATTGGTAAATGAGTCTGGTTTTATCTACATAGAGATAACCATCGTTACGGAGACTTTCAAAATTCTGTATGCCGATAGGATATAGCTTGCTCATAATCTGATTCTTTTAGCGTTGGATTCATACAAAGATAGCTGTTTTCCATCTTAACGCAAAATTTACCTTGAAGGTTTTATGATATGCTGGTCAAAGATTTTGAAAAAGGGTATTTATCGGGCGGTGATATGGAAACAACCTTGCTTCAATTCATATTTGATGTAGCATTTTTCAGCTTGTCGCAGGTCTCTTAAAACCTCGGACAAGACAAGTTTCAGTGTGTCGGCACTTACATCCTGTAACGGTCTTCCATCCTTGTCTTCTACCTTTTTGAAACGTTTCCAACTGACGTCAAAGGTGGCTCCAAAGCAGTGTGCCGAGTTGGCGGAAGCATTTCCGTTGCGACGGCGGAGGCGTTTCACATCGTTTTCGGTACGCAATACGGAAGTGATGATTACCTGATTCGGATTCAAGCCTTTTGCAGCCAATGAATCGAGAAAGTTGGAACCGATTGTATCGAGCAGTGCACTGGCACGCGGTACGAGATAGGGGATAGAGTGCGTCAATGAATCTACTACATAAAACTCATTGTCAGTAATATGAGTTAGCTTTTCTTTCATATCTTCTGCTGCTTCCCGGTCTGCCAATGGACGAATCCCTATCTTTTTGGCTACTTCCAGATGTGCGTCATTCAAATCAGGGAAAGAACGTTTATAGCTGACGACGCCACGAATATTGCGTGGCTCATTCAGTTTCAGCGACATGTCTTTCTTTTTGCAGCCCGAAGTAAGCGTTGTAAGCCCAATAACTAGTAAAAATAGCGGTAATATGCGAAGCTTATAAATAGTCATTTTATATTTTTTGCTCGCAAATATACGCTATTTTTTTATACGTTCTATGCTTTGCTTTATTTTCTGGCTCATACTTTGGGGCTATTCCAAAATATTCTCTGGTATTTCAGGATAGGTATTTAATATACCTATTATGGTATAATCTGTATTGTCAATTGTTGTTTTTAGTGTGGGTACTATTGTATGTTCACTTCTGGAAAGAGCTTTTTCTACAAGTTCTTTCCAATCTACACCTAGAAATTTTGATATAAGATTTAGAACGGCATTTGCACTCGTAACTCCATCGTATAGTTCAAATCTTAATTTGTGAGGGGTGGGAGGAACTGTTGCATCGCTGAAATTTCCTTGTTCGTCAGATGCATAGTTTAGTGTTAAATAAGGTATGGCGTATGTAGGAGACGAGTTGCCGGAACCGCTTTCTAACTTGGTGAAAAAATCGTATGTTCCTTTTGCTATTGGAATACGAGATATTTCGTCTCTAGACTCAATATAACGGAAAAAATAGCAATCTTTAGCTTCATTGTTAATAAGATAAACTACAGTGCCATTAGAAAGTGCCGGATGATTACTTTTTTTTATAGCGTATGCCAAATAACTGTCTGTAATTTTAATTCTTAAATCAACCGTTTCGTTGGTGATATTATCTTTTACTTTCACCTTTGTTTCTCCTTTCTTTTTGGGGGTGATCCTTAAGCTTCCCATTCCTATCGAACTGGATAAATCTACATCTATATTTAAAATGTCAGTTTTTTCTACAGTTACGGTGTAGTCCCTGTTTCCACCTGTGATGGTGATATTGGTTGTTCCTAACAAAGGTCGTTCGTAATACTCTTTTTCGAAGGATAAAGAATATATCTTTTTTTCATCGTTATTTCCACAGCTAAAAAAGATAATTGTATAGAGAAATGACAGTAGTGCTCCAAGTAAATGTTTTGTCTTCATGATTATTCTGTTTTATAGTTTTGCAGGAGAGATATAATCTTATAAGTTCCTGTGTTGATGTTGGAGACAAATATAAAGATTTTATCAATATGTTGAAGTAAATAGTATATTTATTTCCTGTCCTCCAGCTATTTTTATACATTTGTAGCGGTTTATAAAAAATAGGCCACTTTCCCACTAAACATAACACACATGAAAACAGATTTCGATTACAATTCTATGCCCGTTAGCTTCGCTCATTGCTTGAATGGACATTGTTTGCGTGCGGACAAATGTCTGCGACGACAAGTAACTCTCCGAATGCCGAAAGAGCGGGCTGCTGTAATGGTTATTAATCCCGAACATGTCACCTCCGATGGTGAAGACTGTACTTACTTTATTGATGAAAAGCCGGTGTTGTTTGCACGGGGAATGAAACATTTGCTGGACCGGGTGCCGCTTGCTGATGCCACCGTTATCAAGCGACAGATGATAGCCTACTTCGGCAAAACGATCTATTATCGTTGTTGCAATAAAGAACGGTTGATTAAGCCAAAGGAACAAAAGTATATACAAGAACTTTTTCGAAAGAGGGGAGTTACAGAAACGCCTCAATATGATGAATATATCGAATACTATGATCTTGGGTAAGTATATCCGTTAGTCCCGGTAGTTCCATATATTGTGGGAAAGTATTCTCTTATATTATGGGAATTTATTCCCGCAAAATGAGGGAATAAATTCTCTCCAGCTAGGGAATCTTTTCCCACAATATGTGGGACTACCGGGGTCTGTAATACCCTGATAATAGTTGACTACCTTTTTTCTTATCTTCGGGTTGGGTTGACATTTATTATGTAGGTATTATATAGCAGTTCCGGTATGAGAAATGCATGATGAAAGTATGAGAAATACCGGTTTTTTGTGACATTTCAGGCAAAATACTATGAGAAACACCTTTTTGAAAAGTATTTCTCATAGTGTTATTGCTTTGAATTACAGATGATTATCCTATAAAGTATGAGAATATGAGAAATGATTTCGCAAAATCATTTCTAGTGCCCTAAGCGGAGCTGACCGAAATAGGCGACATTCCGGGATTATTGTAACTGTATACAAAGAATGAGCGATATGGCTTCACGACTTATTACATATTTTGTGTAACACATTTTATGTAACATAAAGAACGTAATAAATCCGGAATATTCAAAGAAGATTTATTCGAGTTATATTATAAAAAACAAACGCTGATGAGAACAAGTAATCATTCTTTTCTCATCAGCGTATATTATGTCGGATCACAACTATTTCTTATCTTTTTTCTCGTCAGCTTTTGTTGCAGGCTTTTCTTCCGTTTTGCTTTCCGGATTGATAATACCTTTTACTGTTTCACCGATAGGCAATTTATCCAATACACCGAGACTTGGAGCTACTGTTTTCACCAATGTGTTCAGGAAGTTGCTTGTACCTCCGTTTCCTCCGTCGAAAACAGTGATATTTCCTAAGTTCATGTGTTCGAACGCCTTTACCTGTTCGCCGGCGATTTCCTTCCACTGGTCTACCATCTTATATTGGATAGCGATAGCCGGATTCGATTCAGCCGCTCTTACCATTGCTTCGAAACCTTCCGCTTCCGCAAGTAATGATTTCTTCTTACCTTCCGCTTCGGCTTCCAGTTTCAATTGGATAGCTTTTGCTTCCGCTTCGGCTTGTGCCAAAGTAGCTTTTGCACGGGCTTCCGCTTCGCGGGTAATCTTTTCAGCGATGGCATTTGCCTGAAGGATAGCTTCCTGTCTGGCGATTTCCGCAGGAACAATCTTTTCAGCCTTCAATGAAGATTCCACTTTTCGTGCCTTAGCTTCTTCCACTTCTTTTTGCGCAATTTCGCGTGCAGTCTGTACGGCAGCTTCCGATTTTGCGGCAGCTTCACCAGCTTGCTTGTCGGCATTGGCTTGTGTTACAGCTAGTTCTGCATTGGAAAGAGCCACCTCTTTCTGTGCGTCATTTCGTCCGATGGCAGCTTTCTTGGCAGCTTCTGCCTGTTTGATTTCCATATCCGAGTTTAGTTCGGCAACACGGCTTTCCTTTTCAGTATTTGCCTGCTCGATACGGATGTTCTTTTCAGCTTCAGCCTTTGCTACTTGCGATTCTTTTTCCGCATTGGCGATGGCTACTTGCGAGATTCTGTCCTTATCCGCATTTGCAACAGAGATTTCCTGTTGTTTCTTCGTTTCTGCAATAGCGATATCCTGGTCTTTGCGGGTTTCCGCAACTTTAGTTTCGCGTTCTTTAATCTGATTGGCAATTTTGATAGCACCCAGCTTTTCCTGTTCTTCGATGTTAGCCTGTGCTTCGTTCAGTGCTTTACTTTCAGCTTCCTTACCTAAGTTGACAATGTAGTTGGCAGCGTCGCGAATATCACTGATGTTGATGTTCATCAGATACAAACCGAATTTGCGAAGTTCGGTATCGATGTTATCTTTCACTTTAGCCAGGAACTTATCACGGTCTGAATTTAATTCTTCGATAGTCATATCGGCGATCACCATACGCATCTGACCGTACACAACATCAGTAATTAAGTTCTGCTTGTCATCCATCGTTAAGCCCAGCATACGTTCAGCAGCATTTTGCATCACTTCAGGATCGGTGCTGATAGCTACAGTGATTGTAGTCGGCACATCTACACGAATGTTTTGAGCGGATAGCGCGCCGGTCAGTTTACATTCGATTTGCATTGGTTTCATGGAAAGGAATTCGTATCCTTGGATAATCGGCCATACAAAAGCAGCTCCACCATGATATAGCTTTGCCGATTTCTTATCCCCTCCCGTTTTACCATATACAACGAGGACTTCATCACTCTTACATTTACGGTAACGCGAAAGGATACCAATAAAAGTGAGTAGGATGACTGCCACTAATATAGCAGCCATGATTAACATTTCTTGTGTCATAAAATTGTGTATTTGAATAATTATTGAATGAATAGTGTTCCGTCTTTGTAACTGGTGATAATCGTTCTGTCGCCAGTCTGATATGTTTTTCCGGATTCGGAGATGACGTCTACTTCGCGCATGGCTCCGTCCCGGGTGGTCTGTACAGTATATTTGCTGTCGCTTTGTTTGAAATAGATCACACATTCCCGTCCCACAAGCTGATCGGTTTGCTCGTTGTGGTTCACTTGTTGCAGTTGGTATGCTTTTTTATAGAGGAACCAGACGGCAAAAACAAAGAAAAGACCTACTAGAATACCAATGACGTAACTTTGCATTTCCGTGTTTCCTGCCAGATACATGTACCAGCCGAATCCAATTCCGAAATGGGTAAGTCCTTTAAAAGAAACTACACTACTGATATCAGCATCCATGTCTACATCTGCATCTATATCTCCGAAAAAGATGGATAATACGAATTGGATAAGAAAGATGCCTGTCGTGACGAGGGCGATGATGAGGAAAATGGTACTACTCATAATTGTGGGGTATTAGTAAATCATGATTATTTTGTCCTGTAAATATACAGGTTTATGTGAATTATACAAAGATAAATGAGATAAAATGATTAATTTTGCGCGCGAAAACCCTAAAATGAGGAATTAGCGTGCAAAGGTATTTTATTTATTTGGCTTACGACGGGACCAACTATCATGGTTGGCAAATTCAACCGAATGGGATTAGTGTGCAGGAATGCCTGATGAAAGCATTGTCTACCTTTCTGCGTCGCGAAATAGAAATAATAGGAGCGGGCCGTACGGACGCCGGAGTGCATGCTTCTCTGATGATCGCTCATTTTGACTTCGATGAGCCGTTGGATGAAATATCAGTTGCCGATAAATTAAACCGTTTGTTACCTCCGGACATTTCCGTTTACCGGGTTTGCCGTGTCAATCCGGATGCGCATGCCCGCTTTGATGCGACTGCGCGAACTTACAAGTATTATGTAACGACATCGAAATATCCTTTTAACCGGCAATATCGTTGGCGAGTTTATAATCAGTTGGATTATGCACTTATGAACGAAGCTGCACGTACCCTTTTCGAGTATACTGACTTTACGAGCTTCAGCAAACTTCATACGGATGTAAAGACCAATATCTGCCATATCACTCATGCCGAATGGACGCAGGAAGATGATGCTACTTGGGTGTTTACCATCCGTGCCGACCGTTTCCTGCGAAATATGGTGCGAGCTATCGTAGGTACGCTGATTGAAGTGGGACGAGGGAAACTTACTGTTGAAGGCTTCCGGCGGGTTATCGAACAACAAGACCGTTGCAAAGCCGGAACATCTGCTCCGGGGCAAGCCCTGTTTCTGGTAAATGTGGAATATCCCGAAAGTATATTTGAATAATAAATAATAAATATTCTCATGTGGTTATTATTAGCATTTCTCTCGGCTACTTTGCTGGGTTTTTATGATGTATTCAAGAAGAAATCGTTGAAAGATAATGCGGTACTTCCCGTTTTGTTTCTAAATACATTTTTTTCCAGTCTCATCTTTCTGCCATTTATCTTGATATCCGTATATAAACCGGACTTGTTGGGAGGAACGATATTTAATGTTCCCGTTGTTGGCTGGGAACAGCATAAATATATCATCATCAAGTCGTTCATCGTGTTGTCTTCGTGGATATTCGGATATTTCGGAATGAAACATCTGCCTTTAACCATAGTAGGACCTATCAACGCCACCCGTCCGGTGATGGTGCTTGTGGGAGCGATGCTGGTATTTGGCGAACGGTTGAATCTCTATCAATGGATCGGGGTAATGCTGGCCATTGTTTCTTTCTTTATGTTAAGTCGTTCGGGGAAGAAAGAAGGAATTGATTTTAAGCATAACAAATGGATATTCTTTATCGTGCTGGCTGCCATTACAGGTGCTATCAGCGGATTGTATGATAAATATCTGATGAAATCTCTGAATCCGATGCTGGTACAATCCTGGTATAATGTTTATCAAGTGTTTATTATGTGTCCTATTCTGTTATTGCTTTGGTGGCCTAAAAGAAAGTCTACCACCCCGTTTCGCTGGGACTGGACGATTATCCTGATTTCTATCTTCCTATCGGCTGCCGATTTCGTTTACTTTTACGCATTGAGCTATGACGATTCCATGATTTCCATTGTTTCGATGGTCCGTCGGGGAAGTGTAGTAGTCTCTTTCACTTTCGGTGCACTTCTCTTCCGTGAAAAGAATTTAAAAAGCAAAGCGATTGACCTTATACTGGTGTTAATCGGAATGATATTCTTATATTTGGGGTCTAAAAATTAAAACAGTTACACAAAATCTGTTTGTCGCAGGTTAAATAAGATAGATATGAAAATAAATAAACTTGTAATCACTATATTCTTTTCTGCTGTCGGACTCTTTGCTTCGACCGCTCTTTGGGCACAAGAAGCCAAAACGCTGTTTGTGAATATGCCGGATTCTCTAAGCCCGTTACTAACCAAAGTAAACCGGGAAGATTGTATTGACTTTCTGGAAAGTAAGATGAAAGCGCAAGTAGAGAATCGTTTCGGCAAGAAGTCGGAGATGACTGATCTAAGTAAAGATTATATCCGTATGCAGATGTCTTCTCAATCTACCTGGCAAATGAAAGTGTTGGCTTTGAATGACTCGACGAATGTGATCTGTACAGTCTCTACAGCTTGTGCACCTGCCTGCGACAGCAGCATCCGTTTCTATACAGATGACTGGAAACCGCTTACAGCATCTCTCTTTATTACCCTTCCTGTGATGGGCGACTTTTTGAATACGCCGGATTCAGCAGGTGTTTATGAGTTTGACGAAGCACGCCGTTCGGCAGATATATTATTGATGAAAGCTGATTTTAATAAAGAAAATACAGAATTGACTGTTACATTAGCTACTCCCGACTATATGTCAAAGGAGACGGCAGAGAAACTGAAACCATTTCTCCGTCGTCCTATTGTCTATTATTGGAAGACTGGAGCATTTGTTAAATTGAAAACAGAGGATTAAAAATTGAGAAATAGGGATTATTCAATAATATCCCTGATTAAAGATTTCAAAAAAAGGGGCTGGCTAACAAGTCTCTCATTAATCATTTCACCCGCGCTACAGATAGTTATAGCGCGGGTGATTTTCAATATTTAAAGCTCGCTAGACAGTTCCTTATATTTTTAATTTTGAGAATATCTCAAAATAGCTGCACCACAGCGTAGCTTATTTTTCAATTTAACAAGCATTCGTTGATAAATGCGATCATTTCCGGTGTGTTGGCTTCCACACTTTGAAGCAGTTTGAATTGTGCTTTAGTACGAACCAAATTATGCTC
Organism: Bacteroides sp. AM37-9; assembly: GCF_003603455.1. Lineage (NCBI taxonomy): Bacteria > Pseudomonadati > Bacteroidota > Bacteroidia > Bacteroidales > Bacteroidaceae > Bacteroides > Bacteroides sp. AM37-9. The sequence goes on from NZ_QTNF01000043.1 coordinate 37,440, forward strand.
CGGATATTTGATTTTATAATAAGTATCTCCATTGATATAGTCTGCCAAGAACCGTACACACTGCATGTATGGGAATAAAGCGGCTGCATAAGGGAGATTCTCTATCTCAATTGGAGTCAGGAATGATTTGGCTCCTTTCAGATAGCCTTTGGTAAACGCTTTGAATATTTCCATATTGAAGTTTACACGATCAAGGTCTTTATCATCCTCATCACCCGTGTTGGCGCCTGTACGAAGGAAATCGCCATAATCGGAGAAGACAAAGCTGGGCATTACCGTATCCAGGTCGATGACACAAAGCACTTTGCCATCCTCGTCGAACATCATGTTATTCACTTTCGTATCGCAGTGGCAAACACGTTTGGGGAGTTTTCCTTCACGATATAAACGTTCTGCTTTACACATTTCATCTGCACGCTTCTCTATTTCGTCCAGATAGTATTTCACTTCCGATACCCGTCCGGCAGCATCTTTCGCAACAGCTTCACGCAATTGTTTGAGGCGGAACTCCATATTGTGGAAGTCAGGTATGGTTTCACCCAATGTTTCCGGAATATCGGCCAGCATAGCCTGGAAGTTACCAAAAGCTTCTCCAGCATAATTTGAATATTCGGGATTCACCGTCTCATACGTTTTGGCGCGTGGGATGAATACCATCACACGCCAGTAGCTATCACCGTCGAACCAATATGCTTTACCCTCTTCTGTTTCGAGGAAACTCAAAACCTTGCGCTCTATATCCGATTCTCCTGCCTCCGTTAGTTTCTTGCGAATATGATTGGTGACAGCGGTAATATTGGATTGAAGCATCTCTACATTCTGAAAAATGGCATGATTGATGCGTTGCAAAACGTAGTCGGGAGCATCTGCTTCTTTGGTGTTTACTTTGTAAGTGTCGTTAATAAGTCCTGTACCCAAAGGTTTGATTTCTTCTATCGTACCTTGGACTTTAAAATTAGCTACAATGCTAGATAAATCTTTCATGGGTTTTTTCTTTAAAAATTTATACTAAGGTTATCGATAATCGTATTTAGCCGCCTCGTTGGCCTGATTAGCCGAGCGAACAGGTACTAATGTGAATCCCCAATGGTAATCACGATTGGCAGGGATTTGGTGGAAAGGTTCCGGGCGTGCACCCCAACTGTCATATCCGCCTACACCTTGTTGCTTCATGTCCACACAAACCTCTACGAAATCTCTTGGAACGATGTCATTAACATGATGCATTCTCCGCAATACATTACGGGCGGCATTCTCATCATGATTGGCTACTTCTTCCGGGCTAAAGTTATTCCATTGGTAAGGGTGGGGCAGAGCCTCTTCAGAGTCAAAGTCTTCGATAGAGTTGCGCAAGGCATTGAAACCGATCGTACTGTCGGCTACTAAAACCAGGCCGTTTCCTTTGACGGGAGATAAAGCGATCCAACGGGTATCGGTGTGATGTCCGTTTTCCTGTGGACGTACATAGTTGAAGTACATTTTATCTGCTGTTGTCTTATATACGCCAACGAGGGTTCCATGATTACGGTCGATATAGTTCTCTTCCGGACCACGGCCAAAGTATTGTACATTGTTCATCTGTGCCGGCAAGCGGAAACGAACACCGATACGGGGAACTTCCAGTTTGGAAGCGGCCTTGCGGGCAGCGTCACTTCCGGGAGTAAACGTAGCCATGCGGGTAGCTTCAGAAACTTCAGTTTCTGTTGCCTGCATATCTGTTGACGTGAATTTGGCATTTACATTGACTACTCCGTTCGGATAGATTTTGTATGTGACAACATACAAGTTGCCGGCAGCCAATAAGTAGGTCACATGTAAGGAAACTACCTTATTCTCTGTTGTCATGGTTGCATCCGTTACGTGGAAGTTTTTGCTTGATTGCTTCCATACCTGTAAACGTTTAGGAGCGCCATTACCATAATCATTATCATTAGGAGCACGCCAGAAGTTAGGCTGAATACCAAATCCGTCTTTGAAATATTCTGTGCCGTCCACTTTATACGAGGTAACTAATCCGCTATTCTTGTTGAATACAAAATTCACTTTGGAAGAAGAAACGATTAGCTCATCTCCTTGAGTCGTTGTTTTCAGTGCCGGACCGTTTGCTTTATAAATAGCTTTCTCTGCCTGGATAGGAAGCTGGAACTGGTCGTATGCTATTTCATATCCTGTTGGAATCAACGGTTCAGGTTCTGTGGTTGTCACGCTGAAGTTTACAAAATATTCCACTCCCGGTTGGGCTTTCAAGCCGTTTACCGGTACGGTGAATTCTTTGGATGCCTGCGGAGCAATATCCAAAGATATTTTTCCACCTTTTATAGTCTTTCCGTTAGCGAGTACGTTATAGTGAATCTGATACTTTTTCAGATTGGTGAAATAGAAACGGTTGGTGATTTTGAATATACCGGCAGCGGCATCTACTGCCTCAAAGCCTACATTCTGATGTACATATTTCACTTCAGCCATTGCCGGATGCGGACCACGATCCGGATTGACAAGACCGTTGCAGAGGAAGTTGCCATCGCTCGGCGCGTCTACACCGAAGTCACCTCCGTAAGCCCAGTATTCTCTTCCATTCTCATCTTTCTGGAGAAGACCTTGGTCTACCCAGTCCCAGATATATCCACCCTGTAGGTTCGGATATTTGTAAATCGCCTGCCATTGTCCCCACAGGTTTCCGGTGGAGTTTCCCATTGCGTGCGCATATTCGGAAGGAGCTACAGGACGGTCGCTGCCGTTCTTTCCTGTATTTTCCAGCCAGTCGGCACCTGGATATTGCGGAACATACATATCGGAGTTCCATTCCCATTGAGCACGCTCATAGTTGACAGGGCGATTCATCAGCTCTTTGTCAGCCTCTTTCAGCCACAAGTAAGTCTGATAGAAATTATATCCGTTTCCGGCTTCATTTCCCAACGACCAGAAGGTGACGCTCGGATAGTTCTTGTTGCGTTCGAACATATTGATGGTACGGTCCATGTGTGGTTTCAGCCATTCGGGGTTGTTACCCAATGAACCGCCCTTTCGAAGATCGTAATACATTCCGTGGCTTTCGACATTGGCTTCATCGTACACATAAAGACCGTATTCATCGCAAAGTTCGTAGAAACGGCGGTCTTGCGGATAGTGGCAAAGGCGTACGCTGTTCAGGTTATGTTGCTTCATAAGCTCGAAGTCACGACGCATTAACTCTTCTGTTACATAATGACCTGTTGACGGGTTGTGTTCGTGGATATTTACCCCTTTCAGTTTTAGTGGCTGACCATTGATGAACAGGCAAACGTATGGTTTTCCGTTAGCAGCTTTTTGTTCGATAGGTTTGATTTCAATACGGCGGAATCCTACATTAAAAGGAATAATCTCATTTATTTTGCCATTCTCTTTGACGGTCATCAGCAGTTTGTACAGATTCGGATGTTCGGATGTCCATGTATTGACATCTGCCAGCTTCTGATCGAAAGAAAGTGTACGTACTTCGTCCGATGGGATATAGGCGGTCTTCTCTTCAGTAGAGATTACTTTTCCCTGTGCATCCAATAGCTCATAAACTAATGTGAGATTAGTTGCTGCCTTCTCGTGATTTCTCAAATCGACATTCAAGCTGAAGATTCCATTCTTGTAGCTGTCATCCAGGGTAGACTTCACCCGGAAATCTTTGAGGGCTGCTTTAGGTTGTGAATACAGATAAACATCGCGTTCAATACCGCTCATGCGCCAGAAATCCTGACATTCCAGATAGGAACCAGTGCTCCAGCGGAAGATTTTAACGGTAAGCACGTTCTTGCCGGGCTTCACATAGTTGTTAATAAGAAACTCTGCCGGATTTTTGGAGTCTTCGCTATATCCAACTTCTTGCCCGTTGATATATACATATACGCCGGACTTGGCTCCTGCCAGATGCAGGTAGATATCCCGTCCGTCCCAATCTGTCGGAATATCAATATCCCGACGGTAAACTCCCACCGGATTCGCTTCGGGAAGAGCCGGAGGTTGCGGATTGCGTGGCTTGAATTCATAACCATGATTGGTGTAGATGGCTATTCCGTGTCCTTGTACTTCCCAGTTACCGGGTACCTGAATATCATTCCACGAATCTGTATTCGTATTCGGGTCAGTAATGTTGTCGGGAAGCTTTTTATGAGAGTCTACAAAGTAGAATTTCCAGGTTCCGTTCAGCAAACGGTAATACTTGCTCCGTTCGAACTTGCCACTCAAGGCATCAGCGCGATTGTTGTATGTCATAAAAGAAGTGCGTGGATACTCTTTGTTGACTTCAACTACCTGCACATCCTGCCAATAGGGTTTCACGGCTTTTTCAGCCATTACATTAAATGTTGTCAGGGAAAATATTCCCATGAAAATGCCTGTTAATAAATTGGGGGTTGGTCGAAATTTCATGTTTCTCAATATTGGTTTTTCATTTCTTTTTTATTTTACTTTGATATGATCGAATCCTTCTCCATAAACTCCGATGACAGCACTTTGTGACACAAATGCATTCGGGTCTATATCTTTAATCAACCGGAAGATGATAGGCGATTCCCTCTTCTTGGCTAATACGAACATCATCTTTACTTCTCGTCCTGTATAAAAGCCGGTTGCATTGATAATCGTAACTCCCCGGTGTGGATATTCGTTGATATGCCGTCCTATTTCTTCATATTTATTGGATATGATAAAGAACTGTACGGATTGGCGGGCACTATTCACTACCTGGTCGAGAACGAAGCTACAAATATAAAGAGTAACAAACCCATATACCACTTTTTCCCAGTCTTTTAAGACAAAATAACTGGAAGAAATAATAATCATATCGCAGATGAGTACGACTCTTCCTAATGTGATGTCCCGGTATTTGTTGATGATGGCTGCGATAATATCCGTGCCTCCTGTGCTTCCGTTTGCCGAAAAAGCAACCCCTATACCACCTCCACAGAAGGATGCTCCAATGACACATGCCATAAAGGGCTGGTCGTGAAGGAGTCCGAAACCTGCTGTCAGCTTTTGAATGACGGACAGAAAGAAGGTGAGGGTAAATACTCCAAAAATAGTTTTAATGCAAAACTTCATCCCCAGCAATTTGAGGGCCAGTAGCAATAAAAAGAAGTTGATGCTGAAGTACGTATACTGTACGGGAAAACCCGTAGCCCAATATACAATAGAAGCAATACCCGGTACTCCCCCGGTAGTGATATCGTTCGGAAGTAGAAAAACGGTCCAACCGATGCCATACAAAATCATGCCGATGGCAATCATTACATAATCTCTGGCTTCACGGATAATGCTTTGCTTAGAAGGTTTTGGAATAGCTGTTTTCATAAAAGTGATTATGATAATCTATAAAATGTTCAAACACGAACCCATGAATAATCCGGCTTTGGGGGAGAAGCCGGATTGGTTCATTATGTTCGTGCTAAAAGGATATATTCAGTTTTATTTTGCAAAAGCGTGACGATAGCCTTGTACTTTATTCCATCCGCCACGAGTGAAATCGGGGACTTCTACCGGAGCAGAATTGTTTTCGATGGAAAGTCTGGTAAGTTCGGCCATGCAACACCACTCTGCCAGGTCATAAACGTCCATATCTAATGGTAATCCATTTTGCAGGCAATATGCCAGACGGTAGTCCATGATAAAGTCCATACCACCGTGGCCGCCTACTTTCTTGGCAGTTTCTTCCAACTCTATGTGAATCGGATCTTTATATTTGTCCATCAAGGCTTTCTTTACATTTTCGGATACAGAGCCATGTGCATTCAGATTTTCATGATTAGGCACATCTTTAGAATCAACTTGTGTAGGTCGCAGGCAATATTCTTCAATCGGATATTTGCTTGCATAGCCATCGGCTCCCACTATCTGGTACATGCGGCTGTATGGGCGGGGGGTCATTACATTGTGCTGGATCAGCATCGTTTTGCCATTTTCTGTGCGAATCAAGGTCGAAGTCTGGTCACCATTCTGGAAGTCGGTCACTTCTTCTCCTGTTTGTTTTTTAATGTAAGCCGGTCCGTTGACAGCTTTCGTATCCATAGATACCAATGTTTTCATACGGTCGCCACGGTGGATGTTAAGTACCTGACAAGCGGGACCCATACCGTGAGTCGCATATACGTCACCGCGATGCAGGTGATTATAATCCATTCGCCAGTTGTTCCAGTATTCAGGCCAGAAGTCTTCCAGGTTGTGGATATATGAACCTTCTACATGAAGCACTTCTCCGAATACGCCCTGTTGTGCCATATTTAAAGAAGTCAGTTCAAAGAAGTCATATACACAGTTTTCGAGCTGCATACAATGCTTGCGGGTCTTTTCAGAAGTGTTGATTAACTGCCAGATTTCATCCAATGTCATAGCGGCAGGAACTTCGATGGCTACATGCTTGCCATGTTCCATGGCATAGACGCCCATTGCAGCATGATGCTTCCAGTCTGTAGCTATGTATACAAGATCAATATCATCCCGTTCGCAAAGTTTTTTCCATGCATCTTCCTCTCCGCTGTAAGAAGCAGCAGCAGGGAGTCCGGCATTCTTCAAAATTTCTTGTGATTTTTCAACACGTTCGGGAAGCAGGTCGCATAACGCTACAATCTTAGTTCCCGGAATATGAGTCCAGCGTGCTACGGCGCCGGGACCACGCATTCCTAAGCCGATGAAACCGACACGTACGGTATCAATTTTAGGAGTAACGAGTTGGATTACATCTTCTTGTCCGGTAGGGCGGGCAGGAGTTTCTACTTTGATAGGAGTAAAGGCTTCCGGAGCCTTTGGTTGTTGAGTACAACTGGTGTGCCAAGTTAACAAAGCCAAGCCGATAGCAGTGGCTGTGAGTAGTTTCTTCATCATATTTTAAGTTTTTAATAGGGGTTATTCGCTGTTTTTCATTTACGTGTCAAAAATAGTAATTAATTAGCCAATTATTTATATTTATAACTGATATTTTCATCATAAACTTCTATTATGAGGTAGAAAATGATTCAAACTTTTTCTACCTGATTTTGTATAGTCTTGTGTATCGACAAATACATATAAAAGACAGGCCATTAGAAGGTCTTTCCTAAAAAGAAGTGGTCTTTTTAGAATTGCTTAACGTTTACTACTTTTGTTTTGATTAACTACATAAGCCGGTAATCCATTATAGTTCATTTCTGTACGGAAATGAGCTAAATGATAATTTTGCGGAGTGCCCTGAAAGGGCTTAATTATAT
>NZ_QTNF01000044.1:0-43929 GCF_003603455.1 Bacteroides sp. AM37-9
AAAAAAAATACGAAAGTTATAAATCTACCCTCACCAACCCTCACCTTTGACCCGTATCTTATAATAAAAAGATAACGGGGAATCTTAAAAACTCAATCATCTTTTTCTGATTTACCACAACGTTTCCAGAATACTCCATTATTTTATTCAAAACTGTGCGGATATGAATTAAATTTTGGTGCGGTTGCCCTGGATAAAATATCAATAGACTAACTCAATAAAATGCATTGTTCGACACCAATTTCCTGAATAAAATAATTGTCGTGTGAGATTGCTATCACAGTACCTGCATAATTTTTGATAGTAGCAGTGATAATTTCAATACTTTGTATGTCCAAATTGTTGGTAGGTTCATCCAGGATAAACATATCAGGGGTATTGTTACTAATCATCAGACAGCAGAAAGCGAGACGCATTTTCTCACCACCACTAAGTTTCCGGCAGGATTTGTCCCATTCGGATGCAGGAAACAAGTAACGGTTTAGAATAATCTTTATTTCATGCTCCGGCAGATTCCGGCTGTTGAAAGCGTAAGCCTGTTCAAGAATACTGTTCCGGTCGTCAATGATCGAATACTCTTGATTCAAATAGACATAGCTAAAGTCCGTCCGTGTCAGGGTTCCTTCCTGTGGTTGAAGTTGGCCGGTGATTAATTTCAATAGAGTTGTTTTCCCGCTACCGTTGGCTCCTTCTATACGGAGGCGGTCTCCACTCTTTAGTTGAAAGCTGACAGGAGCTTGCCAAAGCTGTTGTTTTGAGATACTATTTTCCTGAATATCATTGCTATTCGGATTGGGATGATAACCTGTGTCAGACAAATTTATTTCATCATTTGTCAGAATATTATTGTTAATCGAATTGGAATGATAACTGAAATTAATCTCTTTTGCTGTCACTAATATTTTCCCGGTATGAAGCGAGGAACTATTGAAGTCGGTTTTTAATGCAGCAGTCGGAGAGAGCGAACCTCGAAGCTGGTTGCGCTCATCTGTTAACTTCTCGGCTTTTTCCTGATGAACGCCAGTCAGTTTACTAGTGCTCTTCTCGGATTTCCCTTGGAGTGCGTTCAATACAATGCGTGGAACTCCTTTTTTTATATTACTCTTTTCGCCGCGTACATTCTGTTTGTCCCTGCGTTCGGCCGTTTCGCGAGCCACTTTACGGGCAATACGTAGTGCCTTTTCTTTTTCTTCAATACGTTGTTGCAATGCTTCCTGCATCAGCGTTTTTTGTTCTTTGTAGAATTCGTAATTTCCGCCATAATAATTGATTTGATGCTTCTCTAGTTCGCAAATCTCGGGGAGAAGATTGAGCAGAGTACGGTCATGACTTACCACCAACAGGGTGGAACGATATTTCTCTACCCAGTCATATAAACGTTGTCTGCCGGAAGAGTCGAGATGATTGGTCGGTTCATCCATAAGTATGACAGATGGATGATGAATGTCCATACCTGCCAGGAATACGCGGGTCTTTTCGCCGCCACTAAGCAGATTCATCGGGTAGGATAGCGTAAACTGTCCTAATCCCCATAAATCGAGAGCGGCGATGGAACGTTCTTCGATATTCCAGTCATCATTTAGAATGGTGAAATTCTCGTTTGAGACATCTCCTGCCAGGATAGCGTGCAGAGCTTGCTGTTTACGCTCTATTTGAAGAGCTTGTGCAATGGTCAGTGAATCATATTGCCCGAAATGTTGCGGGATATAATATAGGTCGTCCAGGCGGACAATGACACCGGAAGAGGGTGATAACTGTCCGGCAATAATTTGTAGCAAAGTAGATTTGCCACAACCATTGTTACCGACTAATCCCAATTTCTGCCCTTTACTGATGGCGAAATTGAGGTCACTGAATAATACTTCTTTATCCGGATGGATATAGCTGATTTGTTGGATACTGATAGACATGATGATCTATTGGGTTTGAGGTTGAAAATAGAGTGAAAAAAAACACAGGATAGGGGGAACGACAAACACAATACTGGCTAAACAACACGGATTTCGTGATGCTTAACAAAATAGAAAAAGCATATAAGAAAAGTGATGTTTACTTAGAAGTGTTGTCTTACTTAGTAATTCTCATTGTGGTAGGTATATAGTTTAACTTGGCTGCAAAGATAACACTTTCTATTAGATTTCACTCTATTAAGACTGAAAAAGAATGAACTTCATTTATTTAGAGGCTCCGTTTACCTCATTCAGAGCCTCCGATTACTCCAAATAGAGCCTCTGTTTACCCTATTCAGAGGCTCTGTTTTAGAAGTGAGTTATACTCTTTCTTATTCTTATACATCAAACAGTTGATTTAATCCCTCACTCATACTGGGATGCGTGAAGATAAAATCGCGCAAGAATGTAGACGTCTGGCCTGTCTTTATCGCCATAGCTACGATATTGATGATTTCTGAAGCATCGGCGCAGAATAGAGTACAGCCCATAATCTTCCCGTTATGATTATTGATGATAGCTTTTAGCATACCATCAGTCTGTCTCAATGTACGGGTACGGACGATGGAGGAAGCCGGCAACCGGGAAACCTTAAATGAATATCCTCTTTTCAGAGCTTCTTCTTCACTGATTCCGATATGTGCCAATGGCGGATCAATAAACACTGCATATTGCACAGGATCACGGTCTCCGATATCACGTTTCTTGTCGCCGAAGAGCTGATCGCGGATAATCCGGAAATCATCCAGCGAGAGATATGTAAATTGCGATCCGCCTTTCACATCTCCCATTGCCCATATATGAGGAACAGTAGTGCGTAACTGATCGTTTACGATGATAGCTCCGTGGGCATCAACTCCTACACCCGCTGCTTGCAGGTTCAATCCTTCAATCATCGGTTTACGTCCCGTTGCGATAAGAATGGCATCTCCATCTACATAATAAGGAGTACCGTCGGATACGTCCGAGTAAGTTAGTGTCACTCCGTCATTCGTGTCATGGATAGACTGCGCACGAGCGTTCAGATGGATTTCAATACCTTTCTTCTCCATCACTTCTTTGACGCTGTTTGCAATATCCCGATCTTCACGAGGCATAAATTTGTTTCCTCCTTCGAGTATCGTCACTTTACTGCCGAAACCGGCATACATAGAAGCGAACTCCAGTCCGATATATCCTCCACCTATGATAATCAGGTGATGAGGAAGTACGCTTAAGTCCAAAAGCGCACTACTGGTATATACGTGCTGACTTTGCTGAATACCATCTATTGCAGGGATAATGGGAGTAGATCCCGTGTTGATAAATATCTCTTTTCCTTTCAGTTCGATTTCTCCTTCGGGAAGTTCCACCTTTATGGTATCGGCGGATATGAAAGACCCCGTTCCGGTATAGATAGTCACATTAGGACGTTTACTTAGTCTTTCGTAATTATCATTCCTAAGAAAGGAAGTGAGGCGGTTCTTTCGGCCGATGGCCTGTTTGTACATATTCGCCTGCTTCGGAAAATCATCGTGGTAAAGCAAAGCGGAAACCTCGGCTTCATGCACCAGCGTCTTTGTTGGGATACAGGCTACATTCGGACAGCTTCCTCCATACATCATGTTGGAACGTTCTACGATGGCCACTTGCCATCCGCGGTTGGAAAGTTCGGCAGCCAGGGTTTTCCCTGCCTTGCCGAATCCTATAATAATTGCATCATATTGTTTCATAACTTCTTGTATTAACGATTTGTATGAGACTATATAACAGTCTGAAAATACGATTTGTTCCGCAATGGCAAGAAGTCAGAATCCTCTTTAGTGGTTGTCTTAGTCTTTTTTAAGTGTTTTGAGTACGCGTTGTGACGAGTCGGATAATAACACTACGGCACTGGCTAGGATCACGATGTCTTTAATCACCAACCGCCCTGCACCGGATAGTAATGGGAAACCGAATTCTCCGCTTCCCAAGTCGGGAACCCAGACTTCCGGGGTGGTGACAAGAAAAGAAAGTGTGCCGAGCGTCATGATAATGGCGAGGGTGTCGCCTGCCAATCCCACTTTTGGGAAAAAGATTCCCAAGAATACCAGTATGCCGATACCCATAATAAGAGCTCCCAGTCCGTAAGAGAAAGTATAAGTGCGGTTTGCTTCGTGCCATGCACGATTTTCCGGGACAAAAGCACCTTCCGCATTTTTATGTTCTTTGTATTCGGGTGCACCTTTAGCATAGAAGAAACTCATAAAAGGACTGTTGGCAACAAACGGAACAATCCCGTCGGCTTCATAATGGAAATACTTCAATCCGCCTATCCATACAAATACTACCAGGATGGCAATGCGGATAAATTTCATACCAAAACTTTTCAGACTTGAAGTGAAGGTCAGTAAAACGATCAATTTCTCTTTCATTTTGTTGGGGTTTTAATGGATTTATCTTATGTCGCAAAGGTCGTCCATTTCCACTACCCCCAAAATGGCAATACTTCCGTATGCCTTGTCAATTTTTCCCTTCCTGTGTGTTTCTGAATTGCACGGCGCTCTGTCCGGTCATATTTTTGAAGAAACGGCTGAAAGAAGCCTGGTCTTCAAATCCCAGAATATCGGCAATCTCTTTGGCGCTTTTGTTGCTGTAAAGCAGGAGACGTTTAGCTTCCGCTTCCACCCGTTCGTGGATAACCCGAAGCGGCGAAGGCAGTTTGCAGGTAGAAAAGATGTTCGATAGTGTTTTGGGAGATTTATGCAACATATCGGCATAGTCCTGCACCTGTTTCTTCGTCCGGTAATGCTCGTCGACCAAGTTATAGTATTGGCGGACAATCTCGAATCCGGATTCTTTTTCACGGGTGATATTCATGCGATGACGTGCAATCCGGGTACATTGGATAATGAAACGTTTCAGCAGGATGCGCAGCATCTCTTCCTGCAGGCTGTCGGAAACGGTGAACTCATTTTCCAGTGCTTCGGTAATAGTGTCGAGTTCTTTACGTTCTTTTTCGTTCAGTGTGAAACGGATCAGGTGAGATGAACCGTTGAACAGGAAGCCGCTGCATGACACTTCATGGTCGTTGCCATAGATACAATAGAAATTGCTGTTGAACAATAAAGTCAGGTATTCACCATCAATCGATTTAAATTCGAGGTGTTGCAGATGAGTGAGTGAAATCACTTCATCTTGGGTAAGCGTCATTTCCTGATGGTCGATTTCTACCGTGATGCTTCCGTTGCGTACCCATATAAATTTATAAAGCCCTTTTTCTTTTTGCAGTGTTTTTTCTGTCAGATAAGAGTCTGTAAGTGCGAGTGTTCCTTTTAGTTTCGTGTGATATTGTTGTAACATAATTAATCCTCCATTGCTGATGCGTCAAATGATAATGGCAGTAGATCACCTATACTTTTTACTTCGTAGATACATTCTTTGCCATATAATAGGATGCGGATGGGGTGTTTGTAACGCTTTTCCGTTTCCAGAATCACTTGCCGGCAAGCACCGCAGGGAGGAATCGGATGGTCGATGAAGTCCTTTTCCGTTCGTGCCGCAATGGCAAGAGTGACAACCGGTTGGTCGGGATATTGGGAGTTGGCATAGAATAATGTAGTACGTTCTGCACAAAGCCCCGACGGATAGGCCGCATTTTCCTGATTGGTTCCTGTCACTACTGTCCCGTTGCCCAATAGCGCAGCGGCACCTACGGAGAAATGGGAGTACGGAGAATAACTACGAGCTGTTGCCTCCATGGCAGTCTTTATAAGTGACCGATCGCCCTCATTCAACTCATCATATTGATATACTTTAATAATAGCGGTAATTGTGAGGTCTTTCATATACGTCAGGGTATTGGTTTCTACAATTAATGTTACAAAGTTAGGAAAGAGATTGATAATCCCAATTATTTTTCGGATTTTTGTGCCATCTAATTCACATCTGAATAAAAATGGAGAATAAACTGCATAGACTTATCTTTTTAACCGTTGTTTTTTTCTTTGCTGTAGGAGTGCAGGCACAGAAACGGAATGCCCGTTACGTCGAGTATATAAATAAGTATAGTGATTTGGCTGTTGAACAGATGAAGCTTCATAAGATTCCGGCGAGTATCACGTTGGCGCAAGGATTGCTGGAAAGCGGTGCCGGATACAGCCAGTTGGCACGAAAGAGTAATAACCACTTTGGTATTAAGTGTGGTGGCAGTTGGCGGGGACGTACGGTTCGTCATGATGATGATGCGCGCAACGAATGTTTCCGTGCTTATAAGCATCCGCGTGACTCTTACGAAGATCATTCCGACTTCCTTAGAAGAGGTGCCCGTTACGCTTTTCTTTTCAAACTGGATATCACCGATTATAAAGGCTGGGCGCGTGGACTGAAAAAAGCAGGCTATGCTACCGATCCTTCTTATGCTAACCGTCTGATTACGATTATCGAAGATTATGACTTGTATAAATACGACCGTAAGGGTGTATATTCGGAACGGAAGCTGAAAAAGAATCCTTGGTTGATGAGCCCGCATCAGGTGTATATCGCTAATGATATCGCTTATGTGGTAGCCCGCAACGGTGATACCTTTAAAGATTTAGGCAACGAATTCGATATTAGTTGGAAAAAACTTGTGAAGTACAACGACTTGCAGCGTGATTATACCTTGATGGAAGGAGATATCATCTACCTGAAGAGCAAGAAGAAAAAGGCTTCCAAACCTTATACTGTATATGTTGTGAAAGATGGAGATTCCATGCATGGCATCTCTCAAAAATATGGTATCCGCCTCAAAAATCTGTATAAGATGAATCGTAAGGATGGTGAGTATGTTCCGGAAATCGGAGATAGATTGCGTCTGCGGTAGAGACTTCTCTCAAAAGTTTCGAATTTCGGAAACTTAATGACTCATTCATGTGTTATTATCTTGATAAAACATGATTAGAATATGAGTCTAAACATTGCAAAAAGTAATAAGAAACGTGTCGTCATAGTAGGCGGTGGTTTCGGTGGCTTGAAACTGGCTAACAAGCTGAAAAAGTCAGGCTTTCAAGTCGTATTGATAGATAAAAACAACTATCATCAGTTTCCTCCTTTGATTTATCAGGTGGCTTCGGCTGGTATGGAGCCAACTTCCATATCCTTCCCCTTCCGTAAAATATTCCAGCATCGGAAAGATTTCTATTTCCGTATGGCGGAAGTACGTGCCATTTTCCCGGAAAAGAATATGATACAGACTTCCATCGGAAAAGCAGAATATGACTATCTGGTGTTAGCAGCAGGTACTACAACCAACTATTTCGGTAATAAACATATTGAAGAGGAAGCCATGCCGATGAAAAATGTGTCAGAAGCGATGGGATTGCGAAACGCTCTTCTGGCTAATCTGGAACGAGCGCTGACCTGTTCAACAAAGCAGGAACAACAAGAGCTATTGAATATTGTAATTGTAGGAGGTGGAGCTACCGGGATAGAAGTAGCCGGAATACTTTCCGAGATGAAGAAATTTGTCTTGCCGAATGATTATCCTGATATGCCCAGCAGTCTGATGCATATCTATTTGATTGAAGCCGGGCCGCGATTGCTTGCCGGAATGTCAGAAGAATCTTCTGCACATGCTGAACAGTTTCTCCGTGAAATGGGAGTAAATATCCTGTTGAATAAACGTGTTGTGGATTATCGTGACCATAAAGTAGTACTCGAAGATGGTACAGAGATTGCCACGCGTACTTTTATCTGGGTGAGTGGTGTTACCGGTGTGACTATCGGCAATCTGGATGCCTCTCTGATTGGGCGTGGAGGACGTATTAAAGTCGATTCATTCAACCGTGTAGAAGGGATGAACAATGTGTTTGCTATTGGCGACCAATGTATTCAGTTAGCTGATGAAAATTACCCGAACGGGCATCCTCAACTGGCACAAGTGGCGATCCAGCAAGGAGAACTATTGGCAAAGAATCTGATTCGTATGGAAAAAGGACAGGAAATGAAACCTTTCCATTACCGCAAT
The DNA here is from genome assembly GCF_003603455.1 of Bacteroides sp. AM37-9. NCBI lineage: Bacteria > Pseudomonadati > Bacteroidota > Bacteroidia > Bacteroidales > Bacteroidaceae > Bacteroides > Bacteroides sp. AM37-9. The sequence goes on from NZ_QTNF01000044.1 coordinate 7,915, forward strand.
TTAGGTTCGATGGCGACTGTCGGGCGCAATCGTGCCGTGGCAGAGTTTAGTAAAGTAAAGATGCAGGGATGGTTTGCTTGGGTGATGTGGCTGGTTGTTCATCTGCGTTCTATCCTTGGAGTTCGTAATAAAGTGATTGTGCTCTTAAATTGGATCTGGAATTATTTCACTTACGATCAATCCATGCGTATGATTGTCTATGCCCGTAAAGCAAAAGAAATTCGCGATCGTGAAAAGCTGGAGGAGACTAATCATTGGGGAAAAGAACTGATACAGGAACCGAAGCAACACTCTCCGCAGGAGATTCAGCAAGCTTCCGAACTAGAGAAAAAATAGTCAATGAGAAGTCATTATACCGTAGTTGACAATCCGTCATTATCCAGGTATACTGACCTTCCGCCGACAGGTGGATAGATTCATATTCTGAACAGTAAATTCGTACAGGGTGTCCGATATCGGACACCCTTTGTTTTTTGTTACATTCTATTTATCAATTACTTACGGTTTTGGCATAGATTTGGTATATAAAATGCTAAATTGATACATGATAAAATCGTAAACGATCAGATATGGACAGAGAAATTCCTAAAGAAATACGTCAGAAAGAACGTAACAAGAAGATCATTCGTTATTCATCCATCGGGGTGGCAAGTATTGTTGTCATTGGTGTACTTATATCTGTACTAAGGGCAGGAGTGGAGGCAAAAGATCTTGTCTTTTCCACAGTCGATACAGGAGTTATTGAGGTAAGTGTCAGTGCTTCCGGCAAGGTGGTTCCTGCATTTGAAGAAATTATCAATTCTCCAATCAACAGTCGTATTCTTGAAGTTTATAAAAAAGGAGGAGATAGCGTAGATGTAGGTACTCCGATTCTGAAACTCGATCTTCAGAGTACGGAAACCGAATATAAAAAGTTGCTGGACGAAGAGCAGATGCGTCGGTATAAGCTCGATCAGCTTCGTGTCAATAATCAGACGAAGCTTTCGGATATGGCGATGCAGATCAAAGTTTCGGCTATGAAATTAAGCCGGATGAAGGTGGAGTTGAGAAATGAACACTATTTGGACAGTCTCGGTGCGGGAACAACGGATAAAGTGCGCCAGGCTGAATTGAGCTATAATGTTGCCCAGTTAGAGTACGAACAACTCCGGCAACAATATAAAAATGAGAAGGAGGTGGCTGCTGCCGAACTGAAAGTACAGGAACTTGATTTTAATATCTTCCGTAAGAGTCTTTCCGAAAAGAAACGTACTTTGGATGACGCGCAAATCCGTTCTCCGCGCAGAGCTATTCTTACCTATATTAACAACCAGATTGGTGCGCAGATTTCCGAAGGTGGACAAGTCGCTATCATTTCTGATTTAAGTCATTTTAAGGTGGAAGGCGAGATTGCTGATACGTATGGCGACCGTGTGGCAGCTGGAGGAAAAGCAATTGTTAAGATAGGAAGCGATAAACTGGAAGGAACGGTCAGCAGTGTAACACCGTTATCCAAAAATGGCGTCATATCATTCACGGTTCAGTTGAAGGAAGATAATCATCGTCGTCTGCGCTCCGGATTGAAGACGGATGTTTATGTGATGAATGCTGTAAAGGAAGATGTGATGCGTGTTGCCAATGGCTCTTTCTATGTGGGGCGTGGTGAATACGAATTGTTTGTCTGCAACTCTGACAATGAACTGGTCAAACGTAAGATACAGTTGGGTGATTCAAACTTTGAATATGTAGAAGTTTTGAGTGGATTGCAACCGGGTGACAGGGTAGTGGTAAGTGATATGAGTGCATATAAGAACAAGAATAAGCTGAAGATTAAATAAATTAAACACTAGAAGTTATGATAACATTGAACTCTCTTTCCAAAATTTACCGTACTGATGAGATTGAAACGGTAGCGTTGGAAAATGTGAATCTGACGGTAGAACGTGGAGAATTCCTAAGTATAATGGGACCTTCCGGGTGCGGAAAATCTACATTGTTGAATATAATGGGATTACTTGACGCACCTACCATGGGAATAGTGGAAATCAATGGAATACGTACCGAAGGAATGAAAGACAAAGAATTGGCCGTTTTTCGTAATAAAACGCTTGGTTTTGTGTTTCAGTCTTTTCATCTGATTAATTCGTTAAATGTGACGGATAATGTGGAGTTGCCTTTACTTTATCGCCGTGTTGGCAGTAGTGAGCGAAAGCGGTTGGCGCAAGAGGTATTGGAAAAAGTAGGGTTAAGCCATCGTATGAGACATTTTCCTACACAACTTTCCGGTGGTCAGTGCCAACGTGTAGCTATTGCCCGTGCTATTATCGGTAATCCTGAAATAATCCTTGCCGATGAGCCGACAGGTAACTTGGATTCAAGGATGGGAGCCGAAGTCATGGAACTGCTTCACCGACTGAATAAAGAAGACGGACGCACCATCGTCATGGTTACCCATAATGAAGAACAGGCGAAGCAGACTTCGCGTACCATTCGTTTCTTTGACGGACGACAAGTGCAGTAGAACCTGCGTTTTATACATGAAACTAAATAGAAAAACAGATTGATACATCTCTAAATTAAAAACCACCATGACAAAGAATATTTTCATCGTTGCGATAGCTGTCCTGTTAAGTGTTGCTTTTTGTTCGCTATCGGCACAAAATGTGAGTAAAGATTATAATGTAGGCGACTTTTCTGCCATCAACCTGCAATCTGTCGGAAATATTATTTTCGCTCAATCGGCAGAATGTACCTGCCGTTTGGGAGGGCCTTCTGAATTTGTAGAGAAAACCCGGGTAACGGTGAAGAACGGCACACTGGTTATCGATTATAAAGAGAAGAACGTAAAGAATGTCAAGAATCTGATTTTTTACATCACTGCTCCCGATTTGAGTAAAGTGAAAATCGACGGGGTAGGGAACTTTGATGCAAAGGAAAAATTGAATCTTAAAAATATAGCTTTCGAACTTGACGGAGTGGGAAATTGCAACGTGAAAAATCTTCATTGCGATGAACTGAAACTCGATGTCGACGGAGTAGGCAATATGAAAATGAATGTTGACTGTGGCCTTATCAAGGCTAAAGTGGATGGAGTAGGTAATATCACTTTATCAGGTAAGGCTGATACTGCTTTCTTTAAAAAGGATGGTGTTGGTAAAATCAATCACAAAAGCCTGAAATGTAAGGATATAACAAAGAAGGGATGGAATTTCTAATATGGAACGTTCTTTGACGAACTTCTGTGGAACCTAATCGAAGAAAAATAAAAAAGACGGGTAAGAAATATACTGAACTCTATACTGGTAACGATCATGATAAAACTCTATTTTAAACAAGCATTCCATCTGTTGGGAGAAAATAAACTGCTTTCATCTATTTCCATTATTGGTACAGCTTTGGCTATTGCTATGATAATGGTAATTGTGATTACTTTACGTGCGACTATTGCTCCCTTTGCACCGGAAACCCATCGTGACCGGATGCTTATTTTCCGGTTTGCCGGACTTCAAAATAAGTCCAACGTGAATTGGCAAAGCAATGGCCCTATCGGATACAATACGGCAAAGGCTTGTTTCAAAGCAATGACAATTCCCGAAGTTGTTTCCATAACCAATATCTGGCAGGAAACAATGCTGGCTGCTAAACCGGCAGGTGAGATGGAAAGTTGTAGTGTGTTGCAAACAGACGATGCTTTCTGGAAAATATTTGAATTTGAGTTTCTATCCGGTAAGCCGTATGATAATGCCGATTTTGATGCCGGAGCAGCAAAAGCTGTGATTTCCGAAGATATGGCTCGCCGCTTGTTCGGAACATCAGAAGTGGTTGGAAAAACATTCCTTCTGAATCATTCGGCTTATATTGTTTGCGGAGTGGTACGTCCGGTCTCTAAACTGGCGAAATACGCCTATGCGCAAGTTTGGATTCCTTTGAGTTCAACAAGTGCCTTTACAGCCACTTGGGGCGATGACAATATCATGGGTATGACTGCCGTCTATATACTGGCTAAATCGAAAGACGATTTTCCGGCTATTCGTCAGGAGGCAGACCGCTTGCGGGCTATCTTTATGGCAGGGCATCCCAATTTCGATTTACTCTATCGCGGACAGCCTGATACTTATTTCGTAGCCGCGCAACGCTATTCCGCCAACAATCCTCCTGCTGTGAAAGAAGCAGTACGGCAATACATACTGACATTACTTGTCTTATTGATTGTTCCTGCCGTCAACTTGTCCGGACTTACTTTGTCACGCATGCGTAAGCGTATCTCCGAAATAGGAGTGCGAAAAGCCTTTGGTGCCCCCAGACGGGAGCTTATGATGCAGGTACTATCCGAAAATATGCTTTATTCCCTGTTCGGAGGAATTCTCGGACTGGTATTAAGTTATGTCGCCGCTTTCCTTTTGGGAGGAATGCTTTTCTCCGTAGACTTTGTATCCAATGGGGTGGAAGATTTGCGGACCATGTGTGTCGACTTACTGTTCGATCCTACCGTATTCCTGCTGGCATTTCTGGCTTGCTTCTTACTCAATTTATTAAGTGCCGCCATTCCGGCATGGAGAGTAACTCGCACCAATATTGTGGATGCCATCAACGAAAGATAATTCTTCAACTCATCTAAATTCTAAAGAAAATGCAACTATTAAAACAAATATGGAACGAGCGCCGGTCAAACGGATGGTTATGGTCAGAACTATTAATTGTTTTTGTGGTCCTGTGGTATGTGGTCGACTGGACGTATGTGACAGCGCGTACTTATTACGAACCGGTAGGATTTGATATTACCGATACGTATTATTTGGAGCTAAGCCTGAAAAACGACAAGAGTAATTCCTATCTTTCGAAAGAGCAAAAGAGTACATCTTTAGGACAAGATATTATCGAGTTGACCAATCGTCTCCGGAGATTGCCGGAAGTGGAGGCCGTTTCAATATCCAATAATGCGCGTCCCTATATCGGGAGTAATTCCGGTAGTATGTTGCGTATCGATACATTGGTTAGTAGTCCGCTACGGCGTTCGGTAACCCCTGACTTTTTTCAGGTCTTCCGTTATCAAAGTGCTGATGGGCGTGGTTATCAGCCGTTGGTGCAAGCTTTAAGGAATGGCAATGTCGTTGTTGGTGAAAATTTCTGGCCCAAAGATTATAAAGGCGATCGTACGCTGTTGGGTAAAGAAATGGTCGATGTGGATGATTCTACAAAAGTGTACAAGATAGGGGGAGTTTCGAAGAAAGTGCGTTACAATGACTTTTGGCCTAACTACAGTGACCGGTATGTAGCCATTGAACTTACTGAAAAGATAATGGTCGAACTTGACGATGAACTTTATCCTTCGAGTGTAGAAGTTTGTCTGCGAGTGAAACCGGGGACTTCCAGAGACTTTGCGGAACATTTGATGAAATTGTCCGCCAACCAGTTGAGTGTCGGTAACTTATTCATCCTGAAAGTGCATGATTATGAAGATCTGCGGAATGACTTCCAGCAAGGAAGTTATAATCAGGTACAGGTACGTTTCTGGATGATGGGCTTCTTATTGCTTAATATCCTGTTGGGTATTGTCGGCACCTTCTGGTTCCGTACGCAGCACCGTCGTACCGAGTCTGCGCTTCGTATAGCAGTCGGGTCCAGCCGGATGCAGCTTTGGCAACGTTTAAATAAAGAAGGATTGCTATTATTGACTCTGGCTGCTTTGCCTGCCGCCGCCATCTGTTATAATATCGGCCATCTGGAGTTGACTGAAGGGTATATGGAGTGGGGAGTAGTACGTTTTCTTATTACATTTGTCATAACCTACTTCCTGATGTCTTTAATGATTCTTATAGGTATTTGGTTTCCTGCCCGTCAGGTAATCCGCATACAGCCTGCCGAAGCGCTGCGCGAAGAATAAAAAACTTGGGCTATCTATTTGTTTTCAATAGATTTAACGTATCTTTGTCGGCATAATATTGAAAACACCGCAGGTTTTAACTATATGAATCGACGCTATTATTGTATGTTTATAGTTCTGTTTTTTGCTGTTCTTACGCAGGCGGCGGCAGCGGAACGTACATTCAATATCCTTTTTATACAGTCTTACACCTCGCAGACTCCTTGGCACAGTGACCTTAATCAGGGCTTGGCTAAAGGGTTTAAAGAGAGTGGTTTGAAGGTGAACATAACAACGGAATATCTTGATGCGGATTTTTGGGCATTCAATTCCGAGAAGGTAATCATGCGTCGTTTTTGTCAGCGTGCCCGCGACAGGCAGACAGATTTGATTGTAACTGCGAGTGATGAAGCTTTTTATACCCTTTTTGCGTGTGGAGATTCGTTGCCTTTGCAGATTCCGGTGGTGTTTTTCGGTATTAAGTATCCTGATACGAAGTTGATTACTGCTCATCCCAATGTTTGTGGATTCACAGCCAATCCGGATTTCGACGTCATATTACGTCAGGCACAAAAGATATTTCCCCGCCGGAAAGAAGTGGTTTGTGTGATAGATAACAGCTTTTTAAGTAACAAAGGGCTTGAAGATTTTGAAGAAGAGTGGAAAATCTTTCAGAAAGATAACCCGGATTATAGAATGAAAATCTATAATACCCAAAATCATACGACTAGTCATATCATTGCGGCAATTTGTTACCCTCGTAACAGCTACGAACGTTTGGTTGTTGCTCCTAAATGGTCGCCTTTCCTTTCATTTGTAGGTAAAAACTCAAAAGCTCCCGTATTTTCAACTCAAAATGTAGGATTGACTAACGGTGTGTTTAGTGCTTATGATGCCGACAGCTATACTTCTGCATCATTGGCTGCTCAAAGGGCTGCTTCGGTCTTGAAAGGTACCTCTCCCCGGGATATAGGAGTGACGGAAATTACACAAGGATTCATCTTTGACTACAAGCAATTAGATTTTTTCCATGTCGACTCTGATAAAGTATCCTCTAGCGGAACCATTGTCAATGAACCATATTGGGAGAAATATAAATACCTTTTTATACTTCTCTATCCGTCTATCCTCGCATTGTTGATAGCCTCTATCGTGTGGCTGATGCGTGCCAACCGGCGTGAATCCAAACGACGGATTCAGGCACAGACCCGTCTGCTGGTACAGAATAAACTGGTGGAACAGCGTAATGAGTTCGATAATGTATTTCATTCCATCCGTGATGGTGTGATAACGTATGATACCGATTTGCACATTCATTTCACAAACCGTTCCTTATTACAAATGCTTCATTTGCCGTATGAGGCAGGTGGGCGTTTTTATGAAGGAATGATGGCTGGCAGTATCTTCAAAATATATTATAACGGTCAGGACATTCTTCATAAAATGCTGAAGCAGGTAGCTTCAAAAGGAGAAAGTGTGAAGATACCGCAGGGAGCTTTCATGAAAGAAGTGCATAGTGATAAGTACTTCCCTGTGTCGGGGGAAATAGTTCCGATCCGTTCAAAGGACGCAATTACCGGTATGGCACTTTCTGCGCGGAATATTTCGGATGAAGAAATGCAGAAACGTTTCTTTGATATGGCGGTAGACGAAAGCTCCATATATCCGTGGCAGTTTGATATGGAAACGAACTGTTTCATTTTCCCGCAAGGTTTCTTGAAACGTCTTGGATACGATGAATCGGTTACTACCATCTCCCGTGATGAAATGGATCGCACTATCCATCCTGATGATTTGAAGGAAATAAGTCCGTTATTTAATAGAGCATTGACCGGGGAAGATTCCAATACCCGTCTGAACTTCCGTCAGCGGAATGTCAACGGAGAGTATGAATGGTGGGAATATCGTTCTTCCGTAATCACGGGATTGACACAAGATTCATTGTACAATATATTAGGTGTTTGTCAGAGTATCCAGCGATATAAGACTGCCGAGCAGGAGATGAGAGAGGCCCGTGATAAAGCCCTCCAGGCTGACAAACTGAAATCGGCGTTCCTTGCCAACATGAGTCACGAGATTCGGACTCCGCTGAATGCGATTGTAGGTTTCTCCGATTTGCTAAGCGATACGAGTGGTTTTACAAGCGAAGAGATTGCCCAGTTTATCGGAACCATTAATAAGAATTATGGCCTGTTGCTGGCTTTGATTAATGATATTCTTGATTTGTCACGTATCGAATCGGGAACCATGGAATTTATGTTCGCCGAGCATAACCTGCCGCTGTTATTAAAGACCGTCCATGATTCTCAACGCTTGAATATGCCACCGGGAGTAGAACTGGTGTTGCGTATGCCCGAAAGTGATAAGAAATACCTTACGACAGATAATGTACGCTTGCAGCAAGTCGTGAATAATCTGATAAATAACGCTGCTAAATTTACGAGTAGCGGTTTCATTACTTTTGGCTATGAAGATGATGAGGTTCCCGGCTACACCCGCATCTTTGTGGAGGATACCGGAGTCGGTATTTCTGAAGAAGGTATCCGTCATATATTCGAACGATTCTATAAAGTCGATAATTTCACCCAAGGAGCAGGTTTGGGATTAAGTATTTGTCAGACCATCATCGAACGTCTGAATGGTACCATCTCCGTCACCTCCGAAGTAGGTAAAGGCACTCGTTTCACTGTGCGCCTTCCTAACTACTGCGAATAATCGAACGTTCACTTTTGGGCATAGTGTCCGAAAATGGACACTTTTCTTATTTTCTAATCTGTTGATAATAAAAACTTTACTTTTTTGGCACATCGTTTGATTCTCTCATAGTGGAAAATACTGTGCATAATGAAAAAGAAAAGTATATTGTTTGCTCTTGCTGCCGTTTGCCTGCCGTTGGCATTGTCGGCACAGAAGGAAAGGGAAATAACCTTGAATGAAGCCATTGCTATGGCGCGTATTCAATCTGTTGACGCTGCTGTTGCCTTGAATGAATTGAAAACGGCCTATTGGGAGTTTCGTACCTTTCGTGCCGATCTTCTGCCGGAAGTCAACTTGACCGGAACCCTGCCCAATTATAACAAATCATATAGTTCCTATCAAAATTCGGACGGTTCTTACGGTTTCGTCCGTAATAACACATTGGGGCTTACCGGTGATCTTTCTATCGATCAAAACATCTGGCTTACCGGTGGTAAACTTTCGCTGACTTCCTCTCTCGACTATATCAAGCAATTGGGAGCCGGAGGAGACCGGCATTTTATGTCGGTTCCTGTCACATTACAACTTACACAACCCATCTTTGGAGTCAATAATATAAAGTGGAACAGACGCATCGAACCGGTTCGTTATGCCGAAGCGAAAGCAGCTTTTATCACTGCTACCGAAGAAGTGACGATGCGTGCCATCACTTATTACTTTAATCTTTTGTTGGCAAAAGAAAATCTTGGCACGGCGAAACAGAACCAGACAAACGCCGACCACCTTTATGAAGTAGCCCTTGCCAAACGCAAAATGGGGCAAATTTCCGAGAATGAACTCTTGCAGTTGAAGCTCTCCGCTTTAAATGCGAAGGCTGCATTGACGGAAGCAGAGAGTGATCTCAATGCCAAGATGTTCCAGCTCCGTGCCTTTTTGGGAGTAGGAGAGGATGAAGTACTAAACCCGGTTCTTCCCGAAGCTGTGGATGGCCCGAGGATGGAGTACAATCAGGTGTTAAATAAAGCATTGGAACGTAATTCTTTTGCACAGAATATCCGTCGCCGCCAGTTGGAAGCCGATTATGAAGTAGCTACTGCACGCGGAAATTTGCGTAGTGTCGATTTGTTTGCAAGCGTAGGGTATACGGGTGAGAACCGGAATTTTCCGGCCGTTTACAGGAACTTGCAGGACAATCAGATTGTTCAGGTAGGCGTTAAGATTCCGATTCTCGATTGGGGAAAACGCCGTGGGAAAGTCCGGGTAGCCAAGAGTAACCGGGATGTAGTGCTTTCAAAAATTCGTCAGGAACAGATAAACTTCAACCAGGATATTTTTCTGTTGGTGGAGCATTTCAATAATCAGGCACAGCAATTGGACATAGCCAAAGAAGCCGATGCGATAGCCCAGCAACGATATAAAACAAGTATTGAAACTTTCCTGATAGGTAAAATCAATACCTTGGATTTGAATGATGCGCAGAACTCTAAAGATGATGCGAGACAGAAACATATTTCCGAACTTTATTATTATTGGTATTATTATTATCAGATTCGCAGTCTGACACTATGGGATTTTCGTACCAATACCGAACTTGAAGCTGATTTTGATGAAATCATCCGGCAATAGAAAGGGGAGGAAAAAGCTTTTGAATCTTATGGAGGAACTTGCCGGAGATTATGGGAAAAGTTTTTCAAGTCTGCAAACAGACTATTGCGTATTTATGCCTGATTCATTTGGTATTACGAACTATTTATAGTACCTTTGAAACTCGATTTTAACACTCGGGAAATGAAAAATACGTAAATAATACAGAAAAATTCATCCCCCATTATAAATAAAGAAAGAAATAAAAAAAGAAATACTTCTTCTTGGAAGATTGAAAAAACAGAAGAAGTTTTCTTGGTAGAGGAATCTTGCAATTTTAACTATGATTCTGATAATTGATGACGACAGCGCAGTGCGTTCTTCGCTTAGCTTCATGTTGAAGCGGGCAGGATATGAAGCACAGACCGTTCCCGGTCCGCGGGAAGCTATGGAAGTAGTACGTTCCGTAGCTCCGGATTTAATCCTGATGGATATGAACTTCACTCTTTCTACAACGGGTGAGGAGGGTTTGACCCTACTCAAACAAGTAAAAATATTCCGTCCCGAAACACCGGTGATATTGATGACTGCTTGGGGAAGTATCCAACTTGCCGTGCAAGGAATGCAGGCAGGAGCTTTTGATTTCATAACGAAGCCCTGGAATAATGCCGCCTTGTTGCAACGCATCGAAACGGCACTCCAACTTTCGGGCACTCCACAGGAACCAACGCAGGAACAGAGCGATTCTTTCGACCGCAGCCACATCATCGGGCGTAGCCAGGGATTGATGGATGTGTTGAATACGATTGCCCGCATAGCAAAGACCAATGCCTCTGTTCTCATTACAGGGGAAAGCGGAACAGGTAAGGAATTGATAGCCGAGGCCATTCATATTAATAGTCAGCGAGCCAAACACCCCTTTGTGAAAGTGAATCTTGGAGGTATCTCTCAAAGCCTGTTCGAAAGTGAAATGTTCGGGCACAAGAAAGGAGCTTTTACCGATGCTTCCGCAGACCGTATCGGACGTTTCGAAATGGCAAACAAAGGGACGATTTTTCTGGATGAAATAGGTGATCTCGATCCTTCGTGCCAGGTGAAGTTACTGCGTGTATTGCAGGATCAGACATTTGAAGTGCTCGGCGACAGCCGTCCGCGTAAGACGGATATCCGGGTAGTATCAGCCACCAATGCCGATTTGCGCAAAATGGTAGGCGAACGTACTTTTCGTGAAGACCTCTTCTATCGTATCAATCTGATAACTGTGAAGCTGCCGGCCTTGCGCGAACGTCGCGAAGATATTCCCTTGCTGGCACGTCATTTTGCCGACCGTCAGGCGGTAACCAACGGATTGCCTCGTACGGAGTTCTCTGCCGATGCCCTGCAATTCTTGAGCCGTTTGCCCTATCCGGGGAATATTCGTGAATTGAAGAACTTGGTGGAACGTACCATTCTGGTAAGTGGTAAACCGCTGCTTGATGCTTCCGACTTTGATGCGCAGTATATTCGCCACGATGACGCAAGAGTGACCGAAGGCGCAACTCTGGCTGGTATGACTTTGGATGAAATAGAACGCCAGACCATTCTCCAGGCGTTGGACCGTTACAAAGGAAATTTGAGTCAGGTAGCTACGGCATTGGGTATCAGCCGTGCAGCACTCTATCGTCGTCTCGAAAAATATAATATAACAATGTGATAGATTTAGGCACGTGCCTAATAAAATTAAGATTAACCGTAACCACAGATAACGTGCGTATAAAAGGATTCTTTTACATACTAGTCTTTCTGCTGCTGGCATTAGGTAGTGTATTGCTGTTCCTTTCCAGTCAACTGAATACAATCTTTTTCTACATAGGGGAGGGGCTGATACTTTTCATCCTCATTTATCTGACCTTTTTCTATCGTAAGATTGTGAAGCCGTTGAATACAATCGGAAGCGGTATGGAATTGTTGCGTGAGCAGGATTTCAGTAGCCGTCTTAGTCCTGTAGGCCAATATGAGGCCGATCGTGTGGTGAATATCTTCAACCGCATGATGGAACAGCTCAAGAATGAACGTCTCCGCCTGCGTGAACAGAATAATTTTCTCGATTTGCTGATTAAAGCTTCTCCGATGGGAGTGATTATAACTTCCCTTGATGAAGACCTTTCGGAATTGAATCCGATGGCTTTGAAAATGCTGGGTGTTCGTTTGGAAGACGTACAAGGCAAGAAGATGAAAGAGATTGATTCTCCGTTAGCGGTGGAATTAGCCAACCTCCCGAAAGGAGAGAAGGTAACCGTCCGTCTGAACGACTCGAATATCTACCGATGTACTCATTCTTCTTTCATTGATCGTGGATTTCAGCATCCCTTCTACTTGGTAGAAACCCTCACTGACGAAGTGATGAAAGCGGAAAAGAAAGCATACGAGAAAGTGATTCGCATGATTGCCCACGAAGTGAACAACACGACTGCCGGCATTACTTCCACACTGGATACGGTAGAACAAGCTCTTTCCAGCGAAGAAGGAATGGAAGACATCTGCGATGTGATGCGTGTATGTACCGACCGTTGTTTCTCGATGAGTCGTTTCATTACCCGTTTTGCCGATGTGGTGAAAATTCCCGAACCGACACTTTCTTCTGTCAATCTGAATGATTTGGTTTTCACCTGCAAGCGGTTTATGGAAGGAATGTGTAATGACCGTCGCATCACACTCCGCATGGAAATAGACGAAAGTCTGAAAGATGTGATGCTGGATGCCGCTTTGTTTGAGCAAGTACTCGTAAACATCATCAAAAATGCAGCGGAAAGCATTGAAACCGATGGGGAAATAATAGTCCGCACCCTCGCTCCGGCCACTGTTGAAGTGATAGATAACGGTCAGGGAATCAGCAAAGAAACAGAAACTAAACTGTTCAGTCCTTTCTTCTCTACCAAACCGAACGGTCAGGGAATCGGACTTATCTTTATTCGCGAAGTACTGATGCGTCATGGGTGCACATTCTCTTTGCGAACCTATGCCGACGGACTGACCCGATTCCGTATTACTTTCCCCTAATTGTGTCAAATAAGAACATTTCTTCCGTCAAATAGACCTTTTTTTGTCTTAAAATCACTCCTACCTTTGCCCCGCTCAATTCAATAGGATTTAAGGTATGAGATTAATGAAAAAAGGCACATTGACGCTCTTTCTTTTATTGGCTATCAGTATTCCGCTTTGTGCGCAGTATGTGGTACAAGGGGTGGTGACTGATTCTCTGACCAAAGAACCTTTGCCTTATGCATCTGTACGCTTAAAAGACACGACCGAAGGAACTACTACCGGAAGCGACGGACGCTTTTACTTCAAAACCCACCGCTCCGAAGCAGTGCTTGTAATCTCTGTAATCGGTTATAATGACTATATCCGCACCATTCGCCCTGCCCGTAATGCATCCTATAAAGTAGCGCTTGCGCCTACCGAATACGCGCTTGGTGAAGTGGTAGTCAAACCCAAACGTGAGCACTACCGGAAGAAAGATAATCCTGCCGTAGAATTTGTCCGCCGTATGATTGAAAGCCGTGACAACTACTCTCCCTACGAGAAAGACTTCTGGCAACGCGAACGTTATGAAAAGACCACCTTTGCGTTGAATAACTTCGATGAAGAGAAACAGAAAAAATGGCTATATCGTAAATTTGATTTCCTGACGGAATATGTAGATACTTCAGCCGTTACCGGTAAACCGATTCTGACGGTATCAGCCCGTGAACTGCTTGCCACAGACTATTACCGGAAATCTCCCCGTTCCGAGAAGCAATGGGTGAAAGGGCGCAAACAGGCCGGTGTCGATGAGTTTCTCTCTAAACAAGGGATGCAGGCAGCCATCAATGAAGTCTTTAAAGACGTCGACATTTACGAAAACAACATTTCCCTGTTTACAAATAAGTTTGTCAGTCCCTTGTCCCGTATCGGTACAGGCTTTTATAAATATTACCTGATGGACACGTTGCAGATTGCCGGAGAGCCTTGTGCAGACCTCGCTTTCACGCCTTTTAATTCCGAGTCTTTCGGTTTTAACGGACACCTGTATGTGACGCTCGACTCTACCTACTTTGTCAAACGTGCCGTATTTAACTTTCCCAAAAAGATAAACCTGAACTTTGTAGACTACATGTTGCTCGAACAGGAATTTAAGCGTGCCGAAGACGGCACACGCCTGCTCGATCATGAAAGTATCACTGTTGAGTTTAAACTGACCGAAGGACAGGACGGTATTTTTGCCCGTCGTGTAGCGGATTACAGCAACTACACCTTTACGCCGACTGCCGAAGCCGACAAAGCCTTTACCAAACCCGAACGTATTATTGAAGAGACGGAAGCCCTGTCGCGTCCCGAAACATTCTGGGCGGAGAATCGTCCGCAAGCCGCCATCTCCCAGCAGGAAAACTCGGTAGACCGCCTGATGACACAATTACGCAGTTATCCGGTGTATTATTGGACGGAGAAAGTGCTTTCCATTCTCTTTACGGGATATATCCCCACCTCCAAAGAAGCGCCACTTTTCTATATCGGCCCGATGAATGCCACTATTAGCGGTAACACATTGGAAGGTCCTCGTATCCGTGCCGGAGGTATGACTACCGCCTGGCTCAATCCGCACCTGTTTGGCAAAGGATATGTGGCTTACGGGTTTAAAGATGAAAGAGTGAAAGGATTGGCGGAACTGGAATATTCTTTCAAAAAGAAGAAAGAATACGCCAACGAATTTCCTATCCATTCATTGAAATTGCGTTACGAATCAGATGTGAACCAGTACGGACAAAATTACCTGTATACAAGCAAAGACAATGTGTTCCTGGCCTTGAAACGTGAGAAGGACGACCGTATCGGCTATTTCCGGCAGGCGGAGATGACCTATACCAATGAGTTTTATTCCGGCTTTTCTTTCCAGTTGACAGCACGTACACGGAAAGATGAGTCCTCCTGCCTGATTCCTTTTTTAAAGAAAGAAGGAGATACCTACACCCCAGTAAAAGATTTCTCTATCAGTGCTGCAGAGTTGAAGTTGCGTTATGCTCCGAATGAGAAATTTTTCCAGACCCAATGGAACCGTTTTCCCGTATCGTTGGATGCACCGGTGTTTACCTTGTCGCATACCATTGCCGGAAAAGGAGTGTTGGGCAGCGATTACACCTACAATCATACCGAAGCCGGTATTCAGAAACGTTTCTGGTTTTCCGCGTTTGGCTATACGGACGTTATACTAAAAGCAGGTAAAGTGTGGGATAAAGTACCTTTTCCGTTGCTTATCATGCCTAATGCCAACCTTTCTTATACCATCCAACCGGAATCTTACTCGTTGATGAATGCGATGGAGTTTATGAATGATGAGTATTTCTCGTGGGATGTTACTTATTTCCTCAACGGATGGTTGTTCAACCGGGTGCCGTTGTTGAAAAAACTTAAATGGAGGGAAATAGTTTCCTGTCGTGGATTATATGGACATTTGAGCGATAAAAACAACCCGGCTTTGAGTGACGGTTTGTTCGCTTTTCCGATAGAGAACACACAAACAATGGGAAAAACACCTTATGTGGAGGCGGGTGTAGGTATCGAAAACATTTTCAAGGTGTTACGTTTGGACTATATCTGGAGGCTCACTTATCGTGATTCGCCCGGGATTGACAGATCAGGCTTGAGAATAAGTCTCCACATGACCTTTTAAAAGTTAAATCCTGCTAATTGCAATGTTTATATGACAAATAAAGACTGTATTAGTAATTAATTAATCTTATTTTTGCATCAATTTTAGTTTAATTTTAATAGAATAGAAATGAAACAAGAAATTAAACCCGCTACCGGGCGTCTTGGCGTACTGGTAGTCGGAGTGGGTGGTGCGGTAGCTACCACGATGATTGTAGGTACACTAGCCTCTCGCAAGGGACTGGCAAAACCGATAGGATCTATTACACAGTTAGCTACAATGCGCATGGAGAACAACGAAGAAAAACTCATCAAGGACGTTGTGCCCTTGACGAATTTGGAAGACATTGTTTTCGGAGGATGGGATATTTTCCCGGACAACGCATACGAAGCTGCTATGTACGCCGAGGTTTTGAAAGAAAAAGACCTGAATGGAGTAAAAGAAGAGTTGGAAGCTATCAAACCGATGCCGGCTGCTTTCGATCACAACTGGGCAAAACGTCTGAACGGTACACACGTGAAGAAGGCTGCTACCCGTTGGGAAATGGTAGAACAACTTCGTCAGGATATCCGCGACTTCAAAGCTGCTAACAACTGCGAACGCGTAGTGGTGCTTTGGGCTGCAAGTACTGAAATTTACATTCCGCTGTCTGACGAACACATGTCACTCGCTGCTTTAGAGAAAGCAATGAAGGAAAACAATACAGACGTGATTTCTCCGAGTATGTGTTACGCGTATGCTGCTATTGCAGAAGGTGCTCCGTTCGTAATGGGGGCTCCTAACTTGTGTGTGGATACTCCTGCTATGTGGGAATTCTCTAAACAAAAGAATGTACCTATCTCCGGTAAAGACTTCAAGAGTGGTCAGACACTGATGAAAACCGTATTGGCTCCGATGTTCAAAACCCGTATGCTGGGTGTGAACGGTTGGTTCTCTACCAATATCCTCGGTAACCGCGACGGTGAAGTGCTCGATGATCCGGACAACTTCAAGACAAAAGAAGTCAGCAAGCTGTCTGTAATCGATACTATCTTCGAACCTGAAAAATATCCGGATCTCTACGGAGATGTTTATCATAAAGTACGTATCAACTATTATCCTCCCCGCAAAGACAACAAAGAAGCATGGGACAACATCGACATCTTCGGATGGATGGGCTACCCGATGGAAATCAAGGTGAACTTCCTTTGCCGCGACTCTATCCTTGCAGCTCCTATCGCTCTTGACCTTGTGTTGTTCAGCGACTTGGCAATGCGTGCAGGCATGTGTGGCATCCAGACTTGGTTGTCATTCTTCTGCAAGAGCCCGATGCACGATTTCGAACATCAGCCCGAACACGACTTGTTTACACAATGGAGAATGGTAAAACAGACATTGCGTAACATGATTGGTGAAAAAGAACCTGATTACTTAGCTTAATCAGTAACCCCAAATAATAAGTTGAGATTGAGATTTACCATCCTATAAAGACTGGTGGATACTCAACCTCAACTTTTACTTTTTTATTGTACAAATTCCCCATTCGTTTGGGGGACTCGTGACACAACCGACTCGTAGTTTGTAATTAGTAATTAGTAATAAATGAAGCGTCCTCCCTTTCTACCTGTTTTTATAGGCACGGGCTTTGGCTCCGGTTTTTCTCCTTTTGCTCCCGGCACGGCTGGGGCGTTACTGGCTTCTATCATTTGGATTGCACTTTATTTTCTCCTTCCTTTCTCTTGGGTATTATGGCTGACTGCCGCTTTGGTGATTGTATTTACATTCGCCGGCATTTGGGCTGCCGATAAGCTGGAGACTTATTGGGGAGAAGATCCTTCGCGTGTGGTAGTGGATGAGATGGTGGGAGTGTGGATACCGTTGTTGGCTGTTCCCAATGATGACAAATGGTTTTGGTACGTGATTGCGGCTTTTGCCTTGTTCCGCATCTTTGATATAGCCAAACCGTTGGGCATACGTCGTATGGAAAGCCTGAAAGGTGGGGTAGGGGTCATGATGGACGATGTTTTGGCGGGAGTGTATAGTTTTATATTGTTAGTGGGAGCGAGATGGGTGATTGGCTGAAAAAAGTTGCACGGATGATTTCCCAGAAAGGCGGCATCTTCATGTTTTTGAGGGCGCAGCTTTCTGCTCAAATGGCAACTATTGCAGACTTTCTCGTTACGATTCTTCTGGTCAGGCTGTTTGATGTCTACTATGTATATGCCACCCTGGCGGGAGCTATCTATGGAGGAATCGTTAATTGCGTTATCAACTATAAATGGACTTTTAAATCGAAAGGAAAGAAAACACACGTTGCTGTAAAATTTATCCTTGTATGGGTTTGCAGCGTTTGGCTCAATACGTGGGGAACGTATGCACTGACGGAATCATTAGCGAAGATTCCCTGGGTACGCAACACGCTTAGCCTGTATTTCGGAGATTTCTTCATTATCCCTAAAGTGGTAGTGGCAATCATCGTGGCACTGTTTTGGAATTATAATATGCAGCGCTTTTTTGTTTACCGGAATATAGATATCAGAAGTTTATTCGGAAAAAGAAACTGAAAAAACGGATTGAAAAGACTGATGAAAAAACGAAAGAATTAGATATATACAGATTGAAAAAACAGAAGATTTAGATATAAACAGATTTAAACAGATGAATTACAGAGATTATTTACAACAGCTGATTTATAAGATTATCAATCCCTTGATACGCGGAATGATTAAAATAGGGATCACTCCCAACTTTATCACCACTACCGGATTTGTGCTCAATGTAGTAGCGGCAGGTATGTTTGTGTATGCCGGTATTTATGGCGGACAAAACGATCTGGCCATTATCGGCTGGGCAGGAGGTGTGATTCTGTTTGCCGGATTGTTCGATATGATGGATGGGCGTGTGGCTCGCCTGGGCAATATGAGTTCCAAGTTCGGTGCGCTTTATGATTCGGTACTCGACCGTTACAGTGAATTGATGACTTTCTTCGGTATCTGTTACTATTTGTCAATGAAAGATTATTTCTTTTATGCACTTATTGCTTTCGTGGCACTCATCGGTTCGCTGATGGTAAGCTACGTGCGTGCCCGTGCCGAAGGCTTGGGAATCGAATGTAAAGTAGGATTCATGCAACGTCCGGAGCGTGTAGTACTAACCAGCCTCGGAGCTTTGTTCTGTGGTGTTTTCAAAGATATTACCGCTTTCGAACCAATCCTGATTCTGATTGTTCCTCTGGCTTTCGTTGCTCTGTTTGCCAATATTACGGCTTTTGCACGAGTGAGACATTGCTATAAAGCGATGAAAGAATGAATTAATTTACTATTGGACTATTTACTATTTACATCGTACATCCTAAATAGTACATCGTAAATAGTCCAATAGTAAATAGTCTAATCGTCTAATCAAAACGTTATAATGATAAAGAACATTCAAATGCCGTCGAAAAGAGAAGCCCTGACTGTGGTAGTCATTATGGCTCTTTTCCTTTTATTGACAGGTATCTTCATCGGACTTCGTTCCGAGCATCTGTTGATGGCGGTACTCTATTTAGTCTTATTCTTTGCCGGATTGCCTACTCGTAAGCTGGCAGTAGCCCTGCTACCTTTCGCCATTTTTGGAATTTCGTATGACTGGATGCGTATTTGCCCTAACTACGAGGTGAACCCGATTGACGTGGCCGGACTGTATCATCTCGAAAAGTCCCTTTTCGGAGTAATGGATAATGGTCTTCTGGTTACTCCTTGCGAATACTTCGCTGTACACAACTGGCCGATAGCGGACGTTTTTGCCGGAATCTTCTACCTTTGTTGGGTTCCCGTTCCTATCCTGTTCGGTCTTTGCCTGTATTTCAAGAAGGAAAGAAAAACCTACCTCCGTTTTGCGTTGGTATTTTTGTTCGTCAACTTGATTGGTTTTGCTGGTTATTATATTCATCCGGCTGCTCCGCCTTGGTATGCCATTAATTACGGTTTCGAACCGATATTGAACACACCGGGCAATGTTGCAGGATTGGGTCGCTTTGATGCATTCTTCGAAGTGACTATCTTTGATTCAATCTACGGGCGTAATGCAAATGTATTTGCGGCAGTGCCTTCACTGCACGCGGCCTATATGGTAGTTGCATTGGTGTATGCCATTATTGGTAAATGCAGATGGTATGTGATTACCCTTTTCTCCATTATCATGGTCGGCATTTGGGGAACAGCTATTTATTCCTGCCATCATTATATCATTGATGTATTACTTGGCATCTCTTGCGCATTAATCGGCTGGCTGGTATTTGAATATGTATTGATGAGAATTCCGGCGTTCAAAAGATTTTTCGAAAGATATTATGCGTATATAAAGTGAGGTTATATGTGAATAGAGTGATATATATCCATCAAGAAGTAAGCATATACTCATCTAAGAAGTAACTATATACTCATATAAAAGCAGATATATACCTATATAAAATAGATATAAGTCCTACAAAATAGTGAAGAACAAGTACCGAAATATATTCCTCGCCTTTGGTATTATTGCCGTCCTGATAATGATATTCACTTTCGATATGGATTATCAGGAGCTTTGGGCGAATCTGAAGCGTGCAGGGGTATATTTGCCTTTGGTTTTGTTGCTGTGGCTATTTGTCTACCTTATCAATACAGTATCGTGGTACATAATCATCCGCAGTACTGGCAAGACCGGTTTTTCATTTGCCCGGCTCTACAAATTCACAGTAACAGGTTTTGCACTTAATTACGTGACTCCCGTCGGGCTGATGGGTGGCGAGCCATACCGCATCATGGAGCTGAAACCCTATATCGGAATAGAACGTGCCACTTCTTCCGTGATTCTTTATGTGATGATGCATATCTTTTCCCACTTTTGCTTTTGGTTAAGTTCGGTGTTACTTTACGTTTGTCTGTATCCGGTGGGGTGGGTGATGGGAGTCATTCTGGGAGCCATTACTGTCTTTTGCCTGCTGATTGCTACTCTTTTTATAAAAGGTTATCGGCATGGGATGGCTGTGGCTGTTGTCCGTATGGGTAGTCGCATCCCTTTTCTGAAAAAGAAAGTCCTTCACTTTGCAAGCGTGCATAAAGAGAAGTTGGAAAATATAGACAAACAAATCGCCCTTCTCCACCAACAAAAGAAACAAACCTTTTATAGTGCCCTTTTGTTGGAATATACCGCCCGTGTAGTCAGTTGTCTTGAAATATGGCTGATACTGAACGTACTGACTACTAATGTCAGCTTTGCCGACTGCTGTCTGATTGCGGCTTTTTCTTCTTTACTTGCCAATCTTCTGTTTTTCCTACCCATGCAATTGGGAGGTCGTGAAGGCGGATTTGCCCTCGCCGTGGGAGGTCTTTCTCTTTCCGGAGCTTACGGAGTTTATGCCGCTTTGATTACCCGGGTACGCGAGATGGTCTGGATTGTAATCGGCCTTGCACTTATGAAAGTAGGAAATTTTAAACAATCAAAAGAAAAATATTCTGCTTAAATTTATAACTTTGTCTGACCTATAAGTTCCTTCTATGAAAGAATCCATCAAAGGATTTATAGAAAGATTCGTTTGCAAAAGGAGTTATATTTGGATCTATATAGAAAAGACTAACGAAAAGACTTATAAAGAAAACGATAATGAATAATTTTATCTTTTACAGCCCTACCGAATTTGTGTTCGGTCGGGATACGGAAGCGCAGACTGGAGCATTAGTACAGAAATACGGTGCACGTAAAGTCATGATTGTTTATGGTGGCGGTTCTGTGATACGTAGCGGCTTGTTGGCTCGTGTAGAGAAATCATTGCAGGAAGTAGGCATTCCCTATTGTATGCTGGGCGGTGTACAGCCTAATCCGATAGATACGAAAGTGTACGAAGGAATCGACCTTTGCCGGAAAGAAAGTGTAGACATGATGCTTGCCGTGGGTGGTGGCTCCGTAATCGATACGGCAAAAGCCATTGCAGCCGGAGTGCCTTATGACGGAGATTTTTGGGACTTCTACATCGGAAAAGCCGTTATTGCGGAAGCACTGAAAGTAGCTGTTGTATTGACGATTCCTGCAGCCGGAAGCGAGGGTTCCGGTAACACTGTAATCACCAAAGTCGATGGATTGCAGAAATTAAGTCTCCGTGCTCCCTCTGTATTGCGTCCTGTTTTCGCCGTGATGAACCCGGAATTGACCTACACACTTCCTCCTTTTCAAACCGCTTGCGGCGTTGCCGATATGATGGCGCACATCATGGAACGCTATTTCACCAATACCAAAGAAGTAGAAATAGGCGACCGCCTGTGCGAAGGCACCCTGCTTGCCATCATCAAAGAGGCAACCACCGTCATGAAAGACCCTGAAAACTACGGAGCCCGTGCCAATCTGATGTGGTGCGGAACGATTGCCCATAACGGAACCTGTGGCGTAGGCTGTGAAGAAGACTGGGCTTCTCACTTCCTTGAACATGAAATCAGTGCGATTTACAATGTAACTCATGGTGCAGGACTTTCCGTTATCTTCCCTGCCTGGATGACATGGATGACAGAACATAATGTAGATAAGATAGCCCAATATGCAATCCGCGTGTGGGGAGTGGCAGATTCAGCTGATAAAAAGGCGGTGGCCCTTGAAGGTATTTCCCGCCTGAAAACCTTCTTTACTTCCATCGGTCTGCCTGTTACTTTCAAAGAACTCGGTATTGAAAATCCGGATATCGACCGTCTTGCAGATAGCCTTCATCGGAATAAAGGCGAGTTGGTTGGCAACTATGTCAAATTAACGAAAAAGGATAGTAAAGAGATTTACCGTCTGGCATTATAAGAATAACAGATGTAACTCAAAAATCAACGGACGGATAGGACTGTTTTTTGCAAACGCATAGCGGAATACTTTGAAGTAGTGGATAACTTACTATGCAACAGTCTGTTATCTTCGTTTTGAAAACACGCTCTGAACGCTATGCCGAACTATTATAAATATCTAAATAATAAACTATATATTTAAAAATATATAGTTTGATTTTCCTCTTTTTGAAGATTTATTTTTCCTGCCATCCGGTTTATTGGGATTATCAGCTGGGTGTTTTGAGGGAACGGATTCAGATAAAACAAAAAGGCGGCTCGTTTTGACCGGGCCGCCTTTTCTGTCTATTTGATTTCGATTTCTTCCTTCATATCGATTTCTTCTCCATGTGTATCATAGAACACATATTGCAAAAATGCGAGTTTTTGACTTGGAATAATCTTGATACCGAATCCGTATTTCATCTGCCATTTCCGTTTCAGGGAAACGAGTCCCTGATTGATATAAGCGGCAACATACGGATGGACGTGTAACGAGAATTTCTTAACCTTCAGTTTATTGACCAGGTAATCAATTTTACTCTCCAAAGTGTCCGTAAAAAGAATGGACGACTTGATAGTGCCTTTGCCGAAGCAAGTAGGGCAGGTTTCGGTCGTGTTGACGTCCATTGCCGGACGCACACGTTGGCGTGTAATCTGCATTAGCCCGAATTTGCTAAGCGGCAGAATATTATGCCGTGCCCTGTCTTTCTGCATATTGGCACACATTCGTTCATAAAGCTTCTGACGGTTTTCGGCTTCATTCATATCGATGAAGTCCACGACAATGATACCACCCATATCTCTTAATCGCAATTGGCGGGCCAGCTCGTCGGCGGCTCCCAGGTTTACTTCGAGTGCGTTACCTTCCTGCCCGTTGGCATTCTTGGTGCGGTTACCGCTGTTCACGTCTACTACGTGAAGCGCCTCAGTGTGCTCAATAATCAGATAGGCACCACTCTTGTAAGAGATTGTTTTACCAAACGATGATTTAATCTGCTTGGTGATACCGAAATTGTCGTAAATGGGAAGTTGACCTTTGTACAGTTTCACGATATTAGCCCGGTCGGGCGCAATCAGTGATACATAGTCTTTAATTTCATTGTACACAGCCTCGTCGTTGACGTGAATATTCTCAAAAGAAGGGTTGAAGAGGTCGCGCAACAAACCTACGGCGCGGCTGGTTTCTTCATAAATCAACGTCGGATACTTGGTGGCTTTTTGTACTTTTACCATCGCATCTTCCCAATGCTTAACCAGGACTTTAAGCTCTCCGTCGAGTTCGGCTACGCGTTTGCCTTCGGCTACCGTGCGGACGATGACACCGAAGTTTTTCGGCTTGATGCTCATCAGCAATTGTTTCAGGCGGGCGCGTTCTTCGCTCGATTTAATTTTTTGTGAAACAGAAACCTTGTCATTAAAAGGGATCAGTACGAGATAGCGTCCGGCAAACGAAATTTCGGACGTCAGTCGCGGTCCCTTAGTGGAGATCGGTTCCTTAACGATTTGCACCACTACTTCTTGTCCTACCTTGAGGGTGTTGGATACTGTTCCATCCTTGTCAAGATCGGGAAGCAGGGTTGCTTTGCTGATGGAGGTCAGCTTCTTTTTGTCGCTTAAAGTCTGCTTTACAAACTTTTCGAGTGAGTTAAATTGAGGACCCAAGTCCAGATAATGAAGGAAAGCGTCTTTCTCGTAACCAACGTCTACAAAGCATGCATTCAGTCCGGGCATCAATTTCTTGATACGTCCCAAATACATATTGCCCACAGAGAAAGAAATATTTCTTCCTTCGCTTTGAAGTTCCACCAGGCTCTTATCTTCGAGAAGGGCGATGGAGACCTCTTTGGGCTGTACGTCAACTACTAGTTCACTTGTCACTGTTTTGTTTCCTTATTATTGATTGAATCTCATTTATATGAACAACTTTTTTGACAAATTGTTCATTTTGGGTTAGCTACTTAAACAAAGAACAAACTTGAAAGACATTAGCTTCGCAAGTTTGTTCTTTATTTCTGTGTGATCCAGACTTAAAAATTATTTTTTGCTTTTATGTCTGTTCTTTCTTAGTCTTTTTTTACGCTTGTGCGTAGACATTTTATGTCTTTTTTTCTTTTTTCCGCTTGGCATAGCTTCACATTTTATGGGTTAATACTCTTGTTTATTATTTCTTTACTGAAATTGTAAATGTCTTAGCCGGTTTGAAAGCCGGAATGTTGTGCTCCGGAATAATGATCGTAGTATTTTTAGAAATGTTACGAGCAGTCTTTTGTGCTCTTTTCTTTACTACGAAACTACCAAACCCACGCAAGTATACGTTCTCATCGTTAGACAATGAATCCTTTACTGCATCCATAAATGCCTCAACTGTTGTAAGAACTGTCTGCTTATCAATTCCAGTTTTCTTTGTAATCTCGTTTACAATATCTGCTTTAGTCATTTTTCCTTAAAAAAAATATTATTACTATGTTATTGCTAATTTTTTGGACTGCAAATATATAGCTTTTTAAGCTCCTAAAAAAATATATTCTGCACATTTTTCTAAAAAAATAGTGGCATAGGGTTTTCTTAGAACCAAAAGAGTTACTTTTGTGTGCCTTTTGGATAGGATAGGCAAGATAAATGTTAGATAATACACTAGGAACGAGGATATGAACGAGTTTACTAAAACGATTGTAGAGTGGTATAAAGAGAATAAACGTGAACTGCCCTGGAGGGAGTCTGCCGATCCGTATCTGATCTGGATTTCGGAGATCATTCTTCAACAGACGCGGGTGGCGCAGGGGTATGATTATTTTCTTCGTTTTATCAAACGTTTTCCCGATGTGCGGACTTTAGCCGCTGCGGAGGAGGATGAAGTGATGAAATACTGGCAAGGACTGGGATATTACTCACGTGCCCGCAATCTTCATGCCGCCGCCAAAAGCATGAATGGGGTTTTCCCGGAAACGTATCCGGAAGTGCTGGCTCTGAAAGGAGTGGGGGAGTATACAGCGGCAGCGATCTGTTCGTTTGCTTACGGTATGCCTTATGCGGTAGTGGACGGTAATGTGTACCGGGTGCTTTCCCGTTATTTCGGCATCGATACTCCGATTGATTCGACAGAAGGAAAAAAGCTCTTTGCAGCATTGGCGGATGAGATGCTGGATAAGAAGCATCCGGCTGTTTACAATCAGGGAATAATGGATTTCGGGGCGATTCAGTGCACTCCGCAGTCGCCTGATTGTTTGTTCTGTCCGTTGGTGGGCAGTTGCTCGGCACTTTCGAAAGGCTTGGTGGCAAAACTTCCGGTGAAGCAACACAAAACAAAGACAACGAACCGTTACTTTAATTATATTTATGTACGTGCGGGCGCGTATACCTTTATAAATAAACGGACGGGCAATGATATTTGGAAAAATCTGTTCGAACTGCCCTTGATAGAAACTCCGACGGCTCTTTCGGAAGAAGATTTTTTGACTTTACCGGAATTTCGTGCACTCTTTGCGCCGGGGGAAGTACCGGTGGTACGTTCGGTTTGCAGGGAGGTGAAGCATGTATTGTCTCACCGGGTTATCTATGCTAATCTATATGAAGTGACCTTGTCTGAAAATTTGACTTCTTTCAGTGATTTCCTGAAAATAAGGGTGGACGAACTGGAGCAATACGCTGTTTCTAAATTAGTACAAGACTTGCTACAAGCATTAGAATAAGCATTAGAATAAGTATTAAGTAATAAGTATTGAGTATTACCCATGCAGTTTATGGCGCAGCCTAATACTTAATACTTAAAACTTAATACTTGATTTTATACTTAAAATCTTGCATCCTATTGTTATTCTGTTTAATTTTGGCAGCAGATTTAATTTTAAGAATCATAAACTTGATACAGATATGTCAGTAAATAGAGTGATATTGATAGGAAACGTAGGACAAGATCCTCGGGTAAAATACTTCGATACAGGTTCGGCAGTAGCAACTTTCCCGTTGGCTACAACGGATCGTGGATATACGTTGGCTAATGGAACCCAGATTCCCGAAAGAACAGAGTGGCATAATATCGTTGCATCCAACCGTTTGGCGGAGATTGTGGATAAGTATGTGCACAAAGGTGACAAACTGTATCTGGAAGGAAAGATAAGAACACGTTCTTATAGCGACCAGTCGGGTGCTATGCGTTATATCACCGAAATTTATGTGGATAATATGGAAATGCTGTCTCCGAAAGGAGCTAATCCGGGTGCAGGAGCTTCTGCTTCCGGACAACCGACTACGGGGCAACAGCAACAATCGGTTGCCGGCCAGCCGCAACAAGCGCAGCAGTCGCAGGCACAACCCGCACAAGATAATCCGGCAGATGATTTGCCGTTCTAGATAATGTGATAGTGTGCCAATAGGTTTTCGCGAGCTTCTTGGCACATTATCTTTTGTTTAATTAAAATATAGACTCTTTGGACTCAGATGGTTATTTAAGCCAATTGGCTGACATTTTCAACGGTATTACCGTAAACACTCCTTCTATCTCTGCTATTATTGCCATAGTATTGGCAGGTGTACTCCTGCTTGCTTCCGGCTTTGCTTCGGCTTCCGAAATAGCTTTTTTCTCACTTACTCCTTCCGATCGGAATGATATTGATGAACAGAATCATCCTTCCGATGAAAAAATAAGTGCCCTGTTGGGGGATTCAGAACGCCTCCTGGCAACGATATTGATTACGAACAACTTTGTGAATGTAACCATTATCATGCTCTGCAACTTCTTCTTTATGAATGTATTTGTTTTTCATTCTCCATTGGCAGAGTTCTTGATACTGACCGTCATCCTGACTTTTCTATTGTTGTTGTTCGGCGAAATCATGCCCAAAATCTATTCGGCACAGAAGACTTTGGCTTTTTGCCGTTTTTCGGCACCGGGGATTTACTTTCTGGAAAAGCTGTTCCGTCCGGTGGCTACTGTGCTTGTACGTTCAACTACTTTTCTGAATAAACATTTTGTAAAGAAGAGCCATAATATTTCTGTCGACGAACTGTCGCACGCATTGGAGCTGACAGATAAAGCGGAACTCTCTGAAGAGAATAATATCTTGGAGGGTATTATCCGTTTCGGCGGTGAAACTGTGAAGGAGGTGATGACATCACGTCTGGATATGGTCGATCTGGATATCCGTACCTCTTTCAAGGAGGTGATGCAATGTATCATTGAAAATGCTTATTCGCGTATTCCTATCTATTCCGGTTCGCGGGATAATATCAAGGGGGTATTGTATATTAAAGACTTGCTGCCTCATGTCAACAAGGGGGATAATTTCCGTTGGCAGTCATTGATCCGTCCGGCTTATTTTGTGCCGGAAACAAAGATGATTGATGATCTGTTGCGTGACTTCCAGGCGAATAAGATTCATATTGCCATTGTTGTGGATGAGTTTGGAGGAACTTCCGGACTGGTGACGATGGAAGACATTATTGAAGAGATTGTGGGTGAGATTCATGATGAATATGATGATGAAGAACGTACATACGTGGTCTTGAATGACCATACCTGGATATTTGAAGCGAAGACGCAGTTGACGGATTTCTATAAGATTGCGAAAGTAGACGAAGACGAGTTTGAAAAGGTGGTGGGAGATGCGGATACATTGGCGGGTATGCTGCTCGAAATTAAAGGTGAATTCCCGGCATTGCATGAGAAAGTGACTTATCACCATTATGAGTTTGAAGTGCTCGAAATGGATAGTCGTCGTATCCTGAAAGTGAAGTTTACAATTCTGCCGAATATGGAAGGCTCGGAAGAGAAGGAATAATCTTGGAATCATAATTTTGAAAGCATAATCAAGCAAACGTAAGATGGCGTTATTTCTGCAACATAAGACGGATGATATACAGTGGGCTGTCTGGAAGATGGAAGAGTCTTTGGAGGTTCTGTTGGCTCTTTTGCCGGATGCGCGCAGAGTTTTCTGTGAACAGGATTTGAATCGTTTTGTCTCCGAACGCCGTAAGATGGAATGGTTGTCCGTTCGTGTTTTGTTGTATTCTATGTTGCAGGAGGATAAGGAAATCGGTTATTCTCCCGAAGGAAAACCGTATCTGACGGATCATTCTTTTTTTATCAGCATTTCCCATACGAAAGGTTATGTAGCTGTGATGCTTGCTTCTTTCACTCCGGCAGGCATTGATATTGAGCAATATGCTCAACGCGTTCACAAGGTATCCGATAGGTATATCCGTTCTGACGAACAAACGGAACCTTATCAGGGAGATATGACTTGGGGACTGTTATTGCATTGGTCGGCAAAAGAAGCTGTTTTTAAGCGGATGGAAAACGCTGACGCTGACCTTCGTAAACTCCGTTTGACGCATTTTATTCCTCAAGAGCAAGGAACGTTTCAGGTTCAGGAGTTGGCGACGGAGCAGCAGGAACTTTACTCTGTCGGTTATCGTATCTGCCCGGACTTTGTACTGACATGGACATTGAGTTGAATGGGGGAGGAAATGAAGTGCCTCTACCTGTTTCTCTTTTCTTTGTAATGTGTGATGTCTTGACATAATAAATAAACCCCGAAAGTTTTTGTATGACTTTCGGGGTTCACTTTATATTCGGACGCCCTCATGATTTTATGAACTCACGGCTTTTCAGACGGGTTCTTTTATGGTTGGTTTACTTCTCTTTTTTGTTAAGTCGGTAGCTCAATGCTCCTGACGGACATTTACTGATTTGTGTAATTAATTCTTCCGTTGTCGCATTTTCTATTTGCACCCAGGGTCTTTCTTTAGGATGATAGACATTGGGTAACATCTTTACACATATTCCGGCATGCTGGCATAATTCCGGTTTCCATACAATGGTCAGTTCACCATTGGTGTATTCTATTTTCTTTTCCATATCTGTATTTATTTAATATGAATACCACGCATTACAATGCGCTTCCATTCCGGATGTTTGTGAATATATCCGGCTACAAACGGGCAAAGCGGTACCAGGCGTAAACCTTGTCGTTCAATGTCTGTCAGTGCTTTTTCTGCAAGTTGTGATCCTACTCCCTTGCCGCCTAATGAGGCGGGTACTTCTGTATGTACAAGGTATATTTCTCCATTGTTTGATTTGATATAGTCTATTTCGGCTATTTTGCCATCGATCTGAAATTCATATCGATGTTTTTCTTCGTTGTCTATTAATTTATAATCTTCTGCCATAATTTTACGTATTAAGTTCGATTATAATATAAACACTTGGGAAACACTTTTGTTTTATGCAAACAATTATTCTTGTTAATGGAGAAAGTATTGCCCGTTCATACTGGCACTGGTCTTTTCAATCTCTTTCTATTACTTCTTCAACTGATATTTGTTATTTTTTCTAAGTTTATAATCTTTCCAATTGAACTGTGAAATGTCTCATTAAAGGCGCTTCCCAGGCGATACGCACTCCGTGAGTGATGCTTTCTCTACGTTCATATACATTTTTGAGAGCGGCGGCTATTACATTCATATGATTGTCTGTATATACTCTGCGGGGAATGGCGAGACGGAGTAAATCAAGACCGTTAAAACGATTTTCATGAGTCACCGGATCACGGTCGGCAAGGATATAACCGATCTCGCATCCACGAATACCAGCTTCCAGATAAAGTTCTATGGTCAGCGTCTGTGCCGGGAATTCTTCTTTGGGAACGTGCGTCAGTACTTTAGGTGCATCAATGAAGATGGCGTGGCCTCCGGCCGGTCGTTGGTAAGGGATTCCGTATTCATCCAGTTTCTTTGCAAGGTATTCTACTTGCTTGATACGTGTTTCGAGATTGTCGAATTCGGTGTTTTCATCCAGGCCGATGGCAAGAGCGTTCATGTCCCGTCCGTTCATTCCTCCATAGGTGAGATAGCCTTCGTATTGTACGCAGAAACCTTTTGCGCCTTCATACCAGTCTGAACGTCGTGTGGCGATAAATCCACCCATATTGACGATTCCGTCTTTCTTGGCACTCATTGTCATGCCATCGGCTAGAGAGAACATTTCCCGTGTGATTTCTTTGATGGTTTTGTCTTGATAACCTTCTTCACGCATCTTGATGAAATAGGCGTTTTCGGCAAAGCGTGCAGAGTCGAAAAGTACGGGTTTGCCGTATTTGTCAGCAATGGCACGTACTTCATGCAGGTTTTGCATGGATACGGGTTGTCCTCCGGCTGTATTGTTGGTGATGGTTACGATGATAAAAGGAATTCGTTCTGCATATTCTGTCAGGGCTTTCTGCAATTTATCAGGGTCTACATTTCCTTTGAACGGGATTTCCAGTTGGGTATGTTTTGCTGCATCGATAGTGCAGTCTAATGCGGTGGCATGGCGTCCTTCGATGTGTCCTTTGGTGGTGTCAAAATGTGAGTTGCCGGGTACAATGTCTCCTTCATGCACGAGATAAGAGAAAAGCACATTTTCTGCGGCACGTCCTTGATGGGTAGGTATGATATATTCAAATCCTGTCAGTTTCGTAATCATCTCTTTCAACTTAAAGAAAGAGGTTGCTCCGGCGTAACTTTCATCGCCTAGCATCATTCCCGCCCATTGACGGTCGCTCATCGCTCCGGTTCCGGAATCGGTAATGAGATCGATATAAACTTGTTCTGATTTGAGTTGAAAGACATTATAATGTGCTTCTTTAATCCATTGCTCGCGTTCTTCACGTGTGCTTTTCCGGATGGGTTCTACCATCTTTATTTTCCATGATTCAGCAAAAGGTAATTCCATTGTCGTAGATTTAATAGTTTTGAACGACGAATGTAGATAAAATTTGTGTGATTAGCAAATATGTAGTGTCTTTTTGTTAGTGAGAGCTATTGGATTTACTTCTCTATGGGCTGGTAATATATCAAGATGTAGTGAGTAGATAGAAAGAGAGCCGGATTTCTCAAAAGAATATCCGGCTCTTTAAAATTATGCGGTCAATTGATGTTTAATCTCAACCAATCAAACAAGTTGGTTATTTAGTCTTCAATAGTGATACCGTCAAGACAGAAATAGGTTGGGGTCATTGCACCCCATTGGTCTTCTTTGGTAGTCTTGATATTGAATTTCAATCCCTCTGTTTCGCCTAATGAAGTTAGGTCTACCCATTTCCATGTAGTTACAAATTGGGTTCCTTCACCTAAAGTGCACTCTACACTTTGAGTTTTAGCCATATTATAGATGATGATTTTGAAAGAATCTGTATTTCCAAATTTATCTTTTCCTTCGAATATAGAACTACCTTCCTTCATACTATTGTAAGCATAGACACAGTTTGTTAAATATAGTCCTTTTACTCTATAGGATTCCAATTTGTTTGAATTGTCGTGGTCTCTGAAACGGATTGCAGCTTCTTTATCAGAATTCTTTCCAATTTTATATCCGGCAGCTCCCACGATAACGTATGTATTATTGATTACTCCTTTTTTAGTGATAGCGCGATAATCATAAGTTGCGAAGTCTGGGCAATCTTTTTCTGTACAATTTGTAAATGCAAAACTATCTGAATAGAAACCGTATGTTGAAGATACACAGTCAAATTCAAAGATACCACTAGCGTCAGTTAATAGATTATATTTGTAGTTAGTTGTCCCCCAGTCGCTACTAACAGACCATGAATCATCCGGATTTTCTTGATCGCCCATATCAAGTGTATGAGTTTCGTAATTGGGCAGGCTAAGCACGTATGTTTTTGTATCGTCATCATCGCTACAGCCACAAAATACAAATACTGATAACAGTAATAATAAAGATAATTTCTTCATGTTCTTTTCTGATTTTAGTTATTAATTAATTATTGATTATTTCTTGAAATGTAAGTTCTCAATGGTGGTAACTTCGGTTGATATTTCACCCATTTGTCCTGCATCCTGATTGACTGCGGTCATAATCTTCACGAAGTCGATTTGATCCAAGTCTACCGGACTGCCATTACTATCCACAGCCCAATCTATCTTGAAATTACTTCCTTCCTTGCTGTTAGGATGGTTGTCTGCATATCCCCACGGATAGCAATATCCTACCCATAATCCGTTCTCTAAAACGGCATTATCTTTTAGACGTGTTCCCTGGAATGTGATTTCATCACTTTCTATCCAAAGTGGATAATATGATTCTTGGTTATGGAAGCTGTTGCGGAAGATATATCCTTCGTTGCCTTGATTGTCTTTCCAAAAAACTTTTAGGTTGGCTGGATTCGGACGGTGATAGGTTATCTCGTATCCGCGTGTTTCAGTGTCTTGCCTGTATTCGCTTCCTTTCAATTCATACCACTCGTCATCAGGCTTTCCATTGCCATTTACATCTTTAGATACAAATACGATTCCCGGTTCTGCACTTCCGCCCAATGCTCCTGTTCCGGTTTTGGAGTTATAGTAAGCATTGCCTTTTATCTTGAAGTCATATTCTCCTGTTACATTCGGAATGGATTGTGGGAATCCTAAAACAATGTAACCGCCGAATCCTCCCAATGTAAGGAGTGATTTCTGCTGGATTCTGCGGGTTGCTTCTTCTAGTATATCATCATAAGTAAAGCCCTCCTTATATGCTGAAGTGGTAGTGTTGATAAACTGTCCGGGCGCAGGGCGATATTCCCATACTTTATTGGCGAAAGCCAGAGGATTTTCCTTATCATCATCGTTGTCATCAATATCGCTTTGTGAGGCTTTGTCACTGAATGCAATTGTATTCGGATTAAGTCCGATGTTGTTCAGACGGAACATGAGTTGTCCTTGTTGGTTGAAACAAAGTAAGTCTCCATAGGTGGTGTAATCACGGGCTTCGGTGATATATACATTGTTGCTGTAAGGATTGATGTTGATGCCGTATGGCGTTTTTATCACTGTTCCGTCAGTTATGAAATTCTCACGGATTGTCTCTTCTGTTTTCAGATTGAACATCTTGATAGAAGAGGTCTGCGTGTTATAATTGTAATTGTATAGATAAGCAATCTCTCCATCGATGGCAAAGTTTTGTACTTTCTCGTTAGATTGAGTAACTTTGTTTGTCCGGCAGTCTATCTTGACGAAGTTATAATCGCCGGCTTCTACATCTTCGCCACGGGTGGCAACATAAACGGTTTCGTCCGGACCTGCTACTATTTTACCGGGATTCGGACCTACTGTTAGTTTGCTACTTTCTTTAAATGTGGCAATATCGACAACAGATACCGTGTTGTCTACCCCCAGTCCTGATGAATAGTCCAATCCGCCGGAATTGGAAATATACAACTTTTCGTTTTGTACACAAATACCGTCGGGGTTGCGTCCCACTGATGTGATAGCTTCTATGGATAGGGAGGTTGTGTCTATACGTGCAACGGTTCCATCGTATGAACATACGTATGCCTTTTCTTTGTGAAAAGCGATGTAGCGTGGTTGACGGGAATTTCCGTTTTCTGCCAACATCTGAATCTGTTTCAATGAGCTTCCCGTACGAAAGTCTATCACTTCTACCGTACTGGAGATATTGACTATCACATATATCTTGCTTCCGTAGATGGCCATGTCATTGGCTGTGTCTCCTAATCCCCGGCGGTTGACTGCTTTGAAATAGTCACGAACTATTTGCTGGTTGCCGAAAGAAAAACGTGCCAGCGAGCTATTGTTCTGATTGAACAGTCCTTCGCATAATACATATAATTCGGCGGTACCCGTTTCTGTCGGATCGCCTATAATGCCTGATGTGAAGGGTTTGTCCTCCATATCATCACATGCCACGAATAAGATTAGGAATGACAGCCAGCACGAGAATATATATATTAGTTTCCTTTTCACGTCAATATCTTACTTTATAATAGTTAATATCTTATTTTTATTGTCGCCCTTACGGATCGTCCGGGCATTGGGAAATATTTCACAATCTCGTAATTCTTATCCATCAGGTTCAATACTTCTACGCTGAAATAGGTAGTGATTTTTCTGATCTGAAAGTCACGGTTTGCAGAAATGCTGTGGTCGCTATAACTATCCAATCGGTTTTCGGCAATGTTTTGTCCTAACGCATAGCGTTTTCCGGAAAAAAGGAATGAATAAGACAGATTGATCCACGGTGTTTCGACGCCTGCCTGTCCCGAAGCGGAGACGCGGGGAGTGTAGGCTATTTGATGTTTGTATGTCGATTCATACGTGTTCGGATCGGGCGGGGTGACATCTAAAGCTCGTTGGTATGTGTAGTTACCCGAGAGGTTGATGCGTATTTTATCCCAAGGTTGGAGGGACAGGCTTCCTGTGGCATCAATGCCTTTGATGTCAACTTCACCTAGGTTCTTCATACTCCATACGGCAAGGTTCTTGGTAGGGTAGGCGATGATTTTATCTGTCACCTTGTTATAATAGGCGTCAACGGTTACTGACAGATAGGGTAGGAACGAGCATACATTTTTATTGTATGTCAGTCCGATATTGTATTGTTTGGCCTTTTCCGGCTTTAGTTGGGTGTTGCCTACTTCTTCGTAATATAAGTCGTTGAAACTTGCCAGACGGAAAATGTCTTTATAGAAGAAGCGGACACGGAATTCTTCATGCCGGAAAGGTTTGAAAGCGGCACTTACATAAGGGGTTAGCTTACGGTGATTGCCGGCACTACCGCCTTTTTTCACATCTTCATTGATAACGGTTGCCAATGCGGATGCGGAGATTGTTAACCAGTCATTTACGTATTTTCCGGCGAATGCTGTTAGCCATGAGTAACGTGTGGGGTGTACAAAGTTGGCTAGATCGGCGTTCATGGTGTTGATGCTTCCGTCTGTGGAAAGTGAGAAAGAGAGGTTGCTCAACAGTCTGTATAATACAGAGGCGGAAAGGTAATATTCCTGCTGGTAATAGCTGTTTTCCGTTTTCTTTAAAGAGTTCTTGGTATCGGGGTCCAGATAACGTTGATAGCTCCAATTCCACTTGGCAGAGGTTTGGAACACCCATTGCCGGCTGAATTCTTTCTTGTATTGACTTTGTATGAATGTGTTTTTATCCCACAAGTGTTGTGTGGAATGGTCGTTATAGAAGGTTGTAGCTTTGGGTAGTCCTCGGGAGGACTGAAAGTAGTAGGCTTTCAACCGCCATTGTTCTTTATCGGAGAAGTTGCCGTAAAGTCCGGCTTCGGCACGGAATGTCTGTACGTCTGTATTCTTTCGTTTTTCACGTGAGGACAAGTCTTCTGCCGCATTTCCATAATGTAGTGTGTATGGATAATGTCCGTCGGAGGACATCCATTCGCCATTGGCTGACATGCTCCATGTCTTATTGAATTGTTGTTCCAGTAGCAGGGAGGGATTGATTAATCCCCAGGAGCCGGTTTTGAAAGCTCCGGCTATATTGGTCTTTTTGCCTTTTGTGAATAGCGGCGTGAGTGTCTGTATATTCAATATGCCTGCTGACGCGAAGAAGCGGGCAGGTTGGAAGATGTTATGGCTCACCCGATAATCATTGGGGGTATGCATAAATCTTAGCCAGTCTAA
>NZ_QTNF01000045.1:0-43564 GCF_003603455.1 Bacteroides sp. AM37-9
TCACTTTAAAGAAAGCTACAAATAGTTACCCCCAAGAAATTGCGGGTGAGCCCATATTCTTTTTTTGTTCCTAATAAAATATTTACCAGCTTTTTGAAAGATCCCATTGCTTCTATTTTTTAGTTTGTTGCGAATGACTTTAAAAGGAATGACATAACATGAATTATTTTGTTTGCATCTATAGTTTTGATAAAAGGGCATTCAAATCTTTTATTTCCAACTTTACATCATCATCATACACCAATGCATTTCTATAGGAATGGTTGCTTGTACAGATAGTCCCTATTTCAGGAATCTCTTGTATATCGGAGTTAAGTATTAATAATCCGCTTAAGAGACATTTGCTAATATAATCTGGCTGTTCCTGAAATATCGGGATCTGTTTCAATCTTTGAGTTATTTCGTCGAAGGCTGCTTCTTTTTCTTGTTCTCTGATGGCGGACAAAGGTAACAATAAATGGAATAGTATATCTCCATATTTTTGTTTGGCAATCTGTAGCAACTCTGGATATGTGATGTATTTTAGGTGAAAATGTCCACAAATTTCTCCAATTAGGATATTATTTAGAAAATAGTATGTGTAGCATGGATGAAATTCTATTTTTAGTGTTATATCCTTATTCACAGGAAGTAATAGAGTATTCGGATTTTCTATCTCCCCTTCATTATCAGATGTCTCTAATTCGGATTGAGATAATTTTTTCCAATATTCTACACATTCTTTTCTATCTAAAGATGCTGGGGCTAGTTCTTCATTCCATATCTCATCAAAGTTTGCTTCCTTTTCTTCATCTACTGCTTGTATATGATGATGTAATATTACATCCCAAAAGAATGCATTTGCGAACGAATATTCTTTTTCTAGTATTATTTTCATTATATTTTTATTTTTGATTGTAACAAATGTTTGGCGGGTAATTCCTTTTAGAATAATTTACCCGTTTGTGATCGATGTTATTTTGTTTGCTATTATTTTTCTTAATTATACCATTAAAACTTTCTTCTAAAATATCGTCAAACGATCTTTTCTTTTTGGTATTTAGCAGCTTTCCAACAATTGATTTGGGCAGTAATGTATACTGGCTTTGTTTGCCTTTATTCTGACAGGCGTGTATCAGCAGATGGGGTATATTTATTCTTTCTTTTGCCTGATATGCTTTCATGTTTGTATCTTATAAAATAGTTATCATTTATTTAAAGATTATATTTTCATATAGATCACATATAATCATTTTATATTTAGCAGTATACTAATTATACTGTTTTTGTAACGAGTAATACGCAAATGTAATGATAATATTTATAAGAAAATTATTTCTCTAAATATTTATTTATTTTTATTTTATTCGAACTTGCTTACTAATAATTTCGGGTAAATTATTACCTTTGCTACCAATCGAAGATAACCGTTTGAAGTGAAAGAGGATAAGACGCAAAGAATACGCCGTACTCGCAACGAATTAAAGGAGGCTACCCTCCGAGCTGTGTCGGAACTGTCAAAAGAAAAAGGATTGTCCCGTATCACGATGGTGGATATTGGGGAGAAAGCAGGCATTCGTGTAGACGTGTTGAAACGTAACTACACTTCTGTGGAGAAGATACTTTCGCTTTATGCCGCTTCGGTAGACTATTGGATTTCTGATCTGTTCACCCCCAAACATCCGATGGCGACAATTAATGAAAAGGTAATGACCGAAGTCTTTACCAATCTTGCCAATGCCCTCTATAACGATAGTGAGATGCAAAAACTGCTTTTTTGGGAATTGTCCGAAGATAATCCTACTACTCGTCGGCTGGCAGCCAACCGGGAATTATTCTATGCTGATGTATTTACCCGCTACAATGATCTGTTTAAGGATACAGGGCTTCACATCGATATCATTTCGGCATTGATAAATGCAGGTATCTATTACCTGATTCTTCACCGTAAACGTTCCACTTTTTGGGGCGTAGACTTCTCAAAACGTCCGGAACGAAAACGGTTTATCGAAGCCATCGGTCAGGTGATTACCTTGGTCTTCAATACTCTTGAACAACAAAAACAAACAGTGGAGATAGCTCGCAAACTCAAACTGAAAGGTGTTGCTCTTGATGTGATAGCCGAATGTACGGGGTTGTCGAACGAGTTTGTGAAACAGTTGTAGTGTCCAGGCGGAATCCATTTTACCGTTGTGTCGGTAATATTTCCGGAAAGCTGTTTATTCGGCGAAAGTTTATATCTTTGCAATAAACTATTTTATAGGTTGTTGATAAACAAATATAACGGTACAGGTCAATGACTTCCACACCGTTCAATATCTAAAAATATGGAGATAAAACTAGTAACTTCAGATAAAAAAGAATTCCTTGATTTATTACTCTTGGCTGATGAACAAGAAAGTATGATTGACCGATATCTGGAACGCGGTGATATGTTTGTTCTTTATGATGACGGGCTGAAAGCTCTTTGTGTGGTGACACGTGAGGGGGAAGGAGTTTATGAAATCAAGAATATTGCTACTGTTCCTTTCTTTCAACGACAGGGGTACGGAAAACGTTTAATAGAGTTTTTATTTGAATATTATCAGGGGAAGTGCTCTGAAATGTTGGTGGGCACAGGAGATGTACCTTCTTCCAGATCATTCTATGAACATTGTGGTTTTGCGATTTCTCACCGGATAAAGAATTTCTTTACTGACAACTACGATCATCCGATGTATGAGGATGGTGTGCAGTTGGTGGATATGATATATTTGAAGAAAACATTTTAGTGTGTAACGATGGAAATAGATATCAATCGTTTGGTGAAAGAATATGGAAATATGATTTCCATGATTGCTCACCGGATGATTCAGAATAAAGAAATCGCCCGCGAAGCAGCACAGGAAGTCTGGTATGAACTTTGCAAAAGTATCAGTAGCTTTAAAGGCGATTCGGAGATTTCTACATGGATATACACTATCGCTCGTCGCACTATTGGTAGATATGCAGCATGTGAAAAGCATGTGAAAATGTCGGAAATCGAATATTTCCGTTCGTTGCCGGAAATTGAATATTCCGGTGGGGAAGAAGCGAAGCGGGAATGGATAAAAGAAAGGTGCGATTGGTGTATCACCGCTTTAAATCATTGTCTGAATAATGATGCTCGTCTGATTTTTATCTTTAGAGAAAATATCGGGTTGCCTTATCGACAGATTGGCGAAATCATGGAACTGAAAGAAAGTAATGTGCGGCAAATCTATAATCGTTCCATTCAGAAAATCACAGCTTTTATGAATGATACTTGCCCGTTATATAATCCCGATGGTGCTTGTAAATGTCGCATTTGCAAACCGGTATATTCTATTGATATGGATAAAGAATATACAATGGTGCAACGAATGATGAGGCTTGCCGATTTATATAGGAAGTTTGAAAAAGAACTACCGAGGAAAAATTATTGGGAGAAATTCTTGCAGTAAGTTGTCACAAAGCTTATTTGCTTTTCCACTAACTATATGTATAATTAAAAAACATATAGTTATGAGTAAAATTGACTTTTTAAAGGAGCAGATTATAGAAGCTCGCACATTTGTGAATCGTTTGATGTCTGAATTGCCGGAAGATTTGTGGTATGTTATTCCTGAAGGAACAGATTCTAACTTTATTTGGCAAGTGGGACATTTGCTTGTTTCACAGAATTTTCATACACTGACAACTGTTACCGGGGTAAACGAAAAGGTGGGGCGGTTAGTGCCTATCCAAAAATATAATAGAATATTCAATGGTATGGGAACATTGCATCGTTCCATAGAAGAGGGCTTGATTCCAGTTGCTGAATTGAGAGAACAAACGGAAATAATTCATCAAATCTGTATTGAGAATCTGGAAACTCTGAATGATGATGTTTTGGCAGAGTGCTTGCAGCCTTTCCCGTTTAAACATCCTGTTGCAGAAACTAAATATGAAGCATTGTCGTGGAGCTTTAAACATGAAATGTGGCACAGTGCAGAAATGGAAGCAATCAAAAGAGAGTTGGGGTATCCAATCGTTTGGATGGAGGGATAAATATTCGGTTATATTATCTAATCTTTATGAGCTAAAAAGCTATGCTTTATGACTGCCAAAGCTATGCTTTAAGGATGCTAAAGCATAGCTTTAAAGTGCATTATACATAGGAAGTTTGATTTATTTTCCAAGGCTTCACTTTTTCTTTAAAAACTCTTATTCATCGGTGATAGCGGGTGAAGGGTTTGTATTTCACCCGCCTTTTATTCGGATTTCTTGTACTTCAGTTTTGTTTTGACAATGGCGAGTTATATTAAAATAGTAAGTTTCTTTATGTGAAATTTGTGTGGACGAAATACTATTCGTATTTTTAAACTTACTATTGGTAGAAGTAAGTATATAAGCTTACTTTTAAAAGTAAATAGTTTGAGATATGAGTATATATGCTGCAATTTCGGCTTATATAGTTGTTTCGACTTCATTATCGAAAGAGGCTCTTGTCGAGTTGTCTATAGGAGTAAAATGTTTTTTTAGAAAAGACAGCTGCTGATTGTGATGGTTCTTGGGGCAGATTAGTTATTGAATGTGTAATGAAACACCCAAATGACGCATTGAGGATTGCAATAGGTATTGGTGGAATGAGAATAGTTGATAAAGAACTTGACATGATGGATGGTTATGAATTTATGAAGGTAATTAATGGATGTAGTACTGATAACGACAAAATTTCAAAGGTATGATTAATAAAATTTCGATAAAAGGTCCCGCCAGTTATAAGAATATGGCTGTTTTTGAAACTGACAAGAATATAAACTTGATCTATGGACTTAATGGCTCCGGCAAAAGTACATTGTCAGAATTCCTTAGAAAGAGAACTGATAATGAATATGCAGAATGTTCTATTTCGCCATTGTTAGATGAAGATACAGAAGAAATTCTCGTTTATAATGAGAACTACGTGAATGATGTATTCTATAGTTCCGATACTCAAAAAGGTATTTTCTCTTTATCAAAGGAGAATGCAGGAGCTAGAAAAAGAATTGATGCTGCTAATGCTGCATTGCAAGTTGCAAACAGAGATTTTCAAAAACAAGAATTACTACAAGAAAAAGAATTAGAAGCTTGGACTTCAACAAAATCAATATTTGCTAATCGTTTCTGGCAAATTAAAACACAATACACTGGTGGCGATAGAGTTCTGGAGTATTGTTTTACAGGTTTGAAAAGCAGTAAAGAATTATTGCTGAATCATATTGTTGGGTTGGCAAAACCATCTAATAAGCTTGTTGATTCTATTGATCAATTGAAAGAAGAAATACAACGACTGAATGAAGCTAAAGGGACTCAAATCCCACTTATTCAGGAAATCACATTTTCTGCAGGAGACATTGAAATAGATTCTTTATTTAAAGAGGTTATAACTGGAAATGCTAATAGTCGTGTTGCTAAATTAATAGATAGTCTTCATAATTCGGATTGGGTAAAGGTTGGCTTAAGTTTTGATACAAAAGATATTTGTCCATTTTGTCAGAGGCCATATCTTGATGATGATATAATAGCGGAACTAAGGTCATATTTTAATGAAGATTATGAAAAAGCAGTAGCAGATATAGAGAGTAAGGGAAAGACATACAAAGACTCTATTGATTTAATTCCAGATATTGATGCTTTTACTAATATTCCAATTATCCATGAGTTAGAGCAG
Source organism: Bacteroides sp. AM37-9 (assembly GCF_003603455.1). Taxonomy (NCBI): domain Bacteria; kingdom Pseudomonadati; phylum Bacteroidota; class Bacteroidia; order Bacteroidales; family Bacteroidaceae; genus Bacteroides; species Bacteroides sp. AM37-9. The sequence goes on from NZ_QTNF01000045.1 coordinate 5,672, forward strand.
ACCTTTGCATTGGCCTTTAGAGCATATAAAGAAGCGGTAAACTCTAATCTGATTGAAATACGTAAGAAGTATCAAAACCCAAGTCAAATAGTTGAATTAGAAAATACTTCAACCAAATTAGGTGTTGTTAATAGTATTATACAGCAAGCTAATGCTATTATTGTAGAATTCAATAAAAAAGTGGTAGGTATTGATGGTGAACTTGCTATTATAAAGAAAAAATTCTGGAATAGACTGCGTTATGATTATGATCAATCTGTTACTGACTATAATAATCAAAAGGCTTCTACTGAAAATAAAATACGAGCATGCGAAACTGCAAAACAACATGTTCAAAGTCTGATAGATGAACAAAAGGCGATTATAGAAGCAGAACAGCAAAGCATTGTAAATATAGAGGAGTCCATTAACCATATAAATACTATGTTGGTTGACATGGGAATAATAGACTTTAAAATCATAAAATGCAGAGAAGAGGGCTTGTATCGTATTGTGAGAGGAGAAGATAGAAGTTCTGTATTCAAGACGTTAAGTGAAGGGGAAAGAACTATTATCAGTGTTTTGTATTTTGTGGAAACATGTCAGGGAATACTGGATAGGAGTAAGACGCAGAAGAAGCGTATTATTGTTATTGATGATCCTGTTTCAAGCTTGTCCACTATGTATGTGTTCAACATCGGTAGATTGTTGAAAAACGTTTTTTATCCTGAACTTATTAAAGATAGCACGCAGGAAACTGGCTTCTTAATGAAGCGTAAGTTTGAACAGGTTTTTATTCTAACTCATAATCTTTATTTTTTCTATGAGATGACGGATATGCGTGAACCACAACGTCACGCGTACCAATCTTTATTCAGGGTTTCTAAATCTGTGGCAGGTAGTAAAATTGAGACTATGCATTATGAACATATTCAAAGTGATTATCATACATATTGGATGACTATCAAAGATCCTGATACGCATCCTGCCTTGATTGCCAATTGCATGAGGAATATTATAGAATATTTCTTCAATTTTGTAGAAAAGAGGGATTTGAATAATGTCTTTATTCAAGATAAATTCAAGCAACCCAAATATCAAGCTTTCCAACGTTATATTAATAGAGAGTCTCATTCTCTTGGTCAAAATATTAATGACTTTAAAGATTTTGATTACAATATATTTATGGATGGGCTAAAAATGGTTTTTCTAGAAATGGGTTATTCAGAGCATTATAAAAAGATGATGAAATTGAAATAATCACTGTAATGATTTGAAATAAACATTGAGAAGAAAAGAATAATCTATTAGCATCTTTTCATTAGCTTATAGCAAAATCAAATATCATTATAGCAAAAAGAATTATGCTTATAGCTAATGAAATATTGATCCTGGTGGAAGGGTAGGTGAAGAGTTAGCCCTTCACCCTGTATCTCCGATGAATAAAAAGTATCGGAGCAAGGTGAAGGGTGAATTGCTTATTAAAAAATACAAGAAAAAAGCCATTTGTTAAGTATTTCAGTTCCATTATGGTTATTATCAGGCACCGTAATTAATCTTAGCTTTCGTTTCCCCTTGTAGTAATATGGATAGAAAGGAAGCGATCATCATCGTCTGATTCTCCTTTTGGATCAGGATGTGAATTTCCCCCAATGGTTTATTCATTAAACCAATCTATCTTCTTTGAAAAATACATTACCATTGCAAGGATAATAAATAATCCCAAGCTGCCTGCCAGTAACGCAAAAGTTTCTAGCTGAATAAGAACAAATATATAAAGATAAAGTATACCTAATAGTCCGGACATGATTAATGACGGTTTCTTTTTCTTGGTGATTCCGAACATGTATCCGCCTACCAGTATAATAGTCAGTGCAGAAGATAACAAATAGGCAGGGTTGAAACCGATGTGTTCAGAGAAGGAGAGGAGCAGGCTGTAGAATAGGCAGAGTGCCAGTCCTACCAATAAATACTGCAAGGCATGAATGCGGGTCTTGTTCATGATTTCAGTGAAGAAGATAACTCCGAAAGTCAGTAGGATAATCAGAATGGCATACTTTGCGGAACGCATAGACTGTTGGTACTGTTCCACCGGAATTTTGAAGTTCACACCGAAACTGGAACTCTCAATATCCTTGATATTTGAGGTGTTGAAGTCAACCATCACTTGTGAGTAATTCCGGTTCAAGTTTAAAACTTGCCATTGTGCGGAAAATTCCTTCTCCGTAATATTCCGGTTGTTAGGCAGATAGTTTCCGGTAAAGCTCGGTGTATTCCAGTTGGCTTTCAGATCTACACGGGTTGTTTTACCCAATGGAATAAAGTTGAGTGACTGTGAACCTTTCAGTTTGATTTTTATTTCGTATGGCAGTTTTTTGTTCTGCTTCAACTCCGACAAATTAGCGATCGCATGAACTCCGGTGTTAGCTATTCCTCTGTTGTCCATACCCGGTTCGAATATATAAACAGAATCTCCCAAGGTGATGCTGATTTGTTCGCTGATACCCCGCATATCGGTCAGGTTCAAGCAAATAGCTGCCCTGTCAAACTGCAACTGGTCCATGTCTATTCTGCTCTTTTTCAATTCTTCCGAACTGAATGAACCTTTCAATGTCAGTTCCGATTGATATACATTGACCTCATAGATACTTCTTTTCAGGATTTCAGTCTTCAGTTGTCCATTGACCATAAGCTCGTCAGGAAAAAGTATCAGGTCTTTGATGGAAACCTTCTTCTCACCGTTGTTTTCAGTGACAACCGGATACTGGAGATTCAGGTAAGGGCCAGTGATGGTCTGTGCAAGACTCCATTTTTCGCTTACCTCGTCGATAGCTTCTTCCTGGGTTCGTCCCCGTTCGGAAATAAGATTCTCAATCATAAACATGGGGATCATCAGGAGAAGGATTAATAATCCGATGATGACAACCTTGATTGTTTTGGAGAAACGGTGGAGGCATCCCATAGGTTGCTGCGCCTGTTGCTCATTTAAATTTTCATTGAAAGCGTCCATAAGCCAGTAGTGTTTTGATGAATTATTTATTTTGATTTTAGAAATTTCTCTAAGGCTTCAATATGCGATTTGAAAGCTTCTCTGCCTTGCGGGGTTGCCTGAAAAACAGTCCGTGGCTTTCGTCCGACAAAACTTTTGTTGCATACGATATATCCCAGTTCTTCCAGGGCACGGGTATGGCTGGCAAGATTGCCGTCGGTCAGAGAGAGCTGCTCTTTCAGAAAATTGAAATCAGCTTCCTCATTTACCATCAGAATAGCCATGATGCCCAGTCGGACCTTGCTTTCGAATGCTTTATTAATATATTGGAATGCTTCTATCATTTATGATCTCTTTCTTTCGTAGTGTAAATAGAACAATATACCATAGAGGATATGGAAACCGCCGAAACCGATGGTCCAAAACAATAATGAATGACCTTCCCAAAAACAGTCTACGACGCCCAAACAGATGAAAGCATAACCTAACCATACGATGCTGGAATAAGTAAACTTGGAAACGTTGACCAGTGCCAGCCCATAAAATAGAAGCATGACAGAAGCCAGGATGTCATAATACTCGTGCATAAGGATGGAAATACATAAAACACCTCCGGTCAGCATCGGAAGAGAGAAATTCCACAATGCCCGGTAAGTGAGGCGGCTGAAAAATTTTTGCCCTGTCTTCTTGGATTTGTAATAGGACAGGATGCAAGCAGTGACCGCAGCAGCTACCAATACGAGCGAGGCTATTATAGCCATCAATTCAAGGGCAACAATTAAATGAGTGCCCGGTGTAATAACTTGTGTGGCGATATATGCGCCAACTAATGCGTAAATGCCCGCCATGATTGCAGCGAGACCACTTAGAGAGATAAACTTTGAGGACTTTTCCATCAACTCTTTTATCTCATTTACCGATTCTAATGCTTTATCTTTATTCATATAAAAAAGTACTTTGTAGTGCAAAGTAAGATAAAAGATTTCAGATGAACAAACTTTTTGCTTGAATATTTTGATAATAAAGAGTTCAATGGTATGATCAGGCTTTGATATGGTATTATACAAAAAAAGAATTGCTGTCCCGTTCAACTTCTTGTTGAGTAGGGGATAGCAATTCTATGGTGTTAACGATGTGTCTTTTAACTTCGTATAAGTTCTTGTATCAAAAAAACAATTTACAAGGTTACGCCTGTTTTAAAAATAGCAATTTCGCGATAACCTTTCTTTTCGTTGTTTACAAATTCACCGCTTGCCACTTTGATAATATAATCAATGAAGCGTTCACAAGTCTTTTCCATCGGTTCGTTTTCTACAATCACACCAGCATTGAAGTCAATCCATCCCGGTTTGTTTTTAGCCAGCGTCGAGTTGGTGGAAATCTTCATGGTTGGAACAAAAGTACCGAAAGGAGTACCACGTCCGGTGGTGAAAAGTACCATGTGACATCCGCTTGCAGCAAGGGTGGTGGCTGCAACCAGGTCATTGCCCGGAGCAGAAAGCAGATTAAGACCTTTTTTCTGTAAACGTTCACCGTAAGGCATCACGCCGGATACATAGCTCTTTCCGCACTTTTGGGTACATCCCAATGCTTTTTCTTCCAGAGTAGAGATACCGCCGGCTTTGTTTCCCGGAGAAGGATTTTCGCCGACAGGCTCTCCGTGTGACAGGAAGTATTCTTTGAAGTCATTAATCAGATGGACGGTCTGTTCAAACAGTTCCTCGTTTTTGCAACGGTTCATCAGGATGGTTTCTGCACCGAACATTTCCGGTACTTCGGTCAATACGCTTGTACCTCCCTGTGCAATCAGGAAATCGGAGAACATACCCAATAGCGGGTTTGCCGTAATGCCGGAGAAACCATCGGAGCCACCGCATTTCAATCCCACACGCAATTCGGACAGAGGAACATCGGTGCGTTCGTCTTTAGAAGCCTTTGCATATAAATCACGCAGGATTTCCATTCCTTCTTCATACTCGTCACCTACCTTTTGAGTAACCATGAACTTCACGCGGTCTTCATCAAACTCGCCCAGAAACTCACGGAACACGTCCGGCTGGTTATTTTCGCATCCCAAGCCTACTACCAATACAGCACCTGCATTGGGGTGAAGCACCATGTCACGAAGAATCTTTTTCGTATTTTCGTGGTCGTCACCAAGTTGTGAGCAACCGTAGTTGTGTGGGAAAGCGACAATGGCATCCACTCCCTTACCTTCGGTTTCGCGACGCAGTCCTTCAGCCAGTTGACCGATGATACCGTTTACGCAACCTACTGTCGGGATAATCCATATTTCGTTTCTTACCCCTACATCACCGTTTTTGCGACGATAACCTTTGAATGTAAGATCTTTATGAGGAATATCCAAAGAAACCTGAATCGGGTTGTAAGTGTAATCCAACAATCCGGCGAGGTTGGTTTTGATGTTCGTTTCGTTCATCCAGTCACCCTGTTTCTTTGCCATTCGTGCATGTCCGATAGGATAACCGTACTTGATTACATTTTCGCCTTCAGCAAAATTCTTCAATGCGAATTTATGTCCGGCAGGAATGTCTTCGTTCAATGTAATTTCAATGCCATCTACAGAAAGATGCTCTCCTGCCGGGAGGTTAACAATGGCAACGGCAACGTTGTCGGCAGGATTAATTCTTAAATACTTTGTTTCCATGTAATGTACTTGTAAAGTTGTACTTTGTTGTTATTTGCTATGGTAATAGTCTATTGTTTCTACCGTTAACAAGTCGATGGGCATATAGTTGATGCAGGTCACTTCTTTCTTGAAAATAAGGTGATCGCAAAGAGCTTTGATGCCATTGGCGCCTTGCAGTTCCGGTTGCTGGGCAATGAGGAAAGAGATGCTTCCTTCTTTCAGGCAGGTGACATTCCGTTCCAGAAGGTCATAACCTATCAGATTGAAATCTTTCTTTCCGCGACTTTGCAGGTATTCGCCGACGATATAGGCTTTAGAGTTGAATGTGATTCCGTTCTTCACTGTCGGGTAGGTACGGAAGAATTCATCCAGCATCTCATTGTCTTCGTCGTTGCGTTCGGCATGCAAGTCGAGCTCCAGTATAGTACAAGACGGATGATGCTCTTTCATGTACTGCCTGAAACCGATTTCTCTGTTCTCTTGCTGGTTAGAACCTACAATTCCTTCATGTATCTTGCGGAAAATAACGATTTCCTTTTCATCCCGTGCCAGTAACATCATCATTCTGGCAGCGAAGTATCCGCTTTGGCGTGAGTTCTGACCAAAGAAGGCGAGGGGAGGAACGTCTTTGATATTGGAGTCTATATATATATAAGGTATATCCAATGCCTGCAACTGATCGGTGAAACCTTTCGTATACTGCGGAGCGGTAGGAGCTACCATCACTCCGTCCGGCTGTAAAGCCAGAATGGCTTCGCTGGCATTCTCGAATGAATGGTAGTCGTACGGATCGTAATAGTTGATTTTCACCGAAGTATTGAAATCCGAATAGGTGGCAATAGCTTCGTGGATACCGGTTTCTACCGCTGTCCAGTATTCGCCTTCCAGATGCTCCGGCAGCAGACAGATAAACGTATACTTCTTATTAGAAGCCAAAGCGCTGGCGTACATGTTGGGCTGGTAGTCAAGCTGCTTCAGAATTTCTTCTACGCGTTTCTTGCTGGCTTCCGACACTCCGCTACGTCCATGAATAACGCGGTCTACTGTTCCCACTGATACATCTGCCAGACGGGCGATGTCTTTGATTCTGATCCTTTCGGGCAATTTATTCATACGATAACCTTTATTTATATAGGTTTTTGTGCTCGCACACAATAATAATCTTAATATTTTCGATACAAATATATAACAATTTTTGTAATTACGAAAATTGTTGTATCTTTGTGCCCGCACACGAAAGGTATGTGGTGTTAGTCTTTTTATAGATTAATAGTCATGTTATCAGTGTGTTAACCCCTAAAATAGGGCTGGAATGATAAATTGAAAGTTCATAATATTAATAACTTAGAATTTAAAACATAAGATTATGGGAAAGAAAGTCGTTACATTAGGCGAAATCATGCTTAGATTATCAACTCCGGGTAATACTCGTTTTGTTCAATCTGACTCTTTTGATGTAGTATATGGTGGTGGAGAAGCTAACGTTGCAGTGAGCTGTGCCAACTACGGACATGACGCCTATTTCGTAACTAAATTACCGAAACACGAAATTGGACAGTCTGCTGTTAACGCATTGCGTAAATATGGCGTAAAGACAGACTTTATTGCCCGTGGTGGCGACCGTGTAGGTATCTACTACTTGGAAACAGGTGCTTCTATGCGTCCTAGCAAAGTTATTTATGACCGTGCTCACTCTGCTATTGCTGAAGCTGACGCTGCTGATTTCGACTTTGATGCTATCATGGAAGGTGCTGACTGGTTCCACTGGTCTGGTATCACTCCGGCTATTTCTGACAAGGCTGCCGAGTTGACTCGTCTGGCTTGTGAAGCTGCAAAACGTCACGGCGTAACTGTTTCTGTTGACTTGAACTTCCGTAAGAAACTGTGGACGAAAGAAAAAGCACAGTCTATCATGAAACCGTTGATGCAGTTTGTAGACGTATGTATCGGTAACGAAGAAGATGCAGAACTTTGCTTGGGCTTCAAACCGGATGCTGACGTTGAGGCTGGCCACACAGATGCTGAAGGCTACAAGGGTATCTTCCAGCAAATGATGAAAGAATTCGGATTCAAATATGTAGTTTCTACTTTGCGCGAATCTTTCTCTGCTACTCACAACGGTTGGAAAGCTATGATCTACAACGGAGAAGAATTCTATACTTCAAAACGTTATGATATCGATCCGATTATCGACCGTGTAGGTGGTGGTGACTCTTTCTCCGGCGGTATCATCCATGGTTTGATGACTAAACCTAATCAGGGTGCTGCTCTTGAATTCGCTGTTGCTGCATCTGCATTGAAACATACTATCAATGGTGACTTCAACCTTGTTTCTATAGAAGAAGTAGAAGCATTGGCTGGTGGTGACGCAAGCGGTCGCGTACAGAGGTAAATAAGTTGAGAGTTGAGAATGGAGAGTTGAGAGTTTGAAAAATCAATTCATTTAAAATAAGAAATTAAGATGGCAAAATTCGATAAAATAGCCGTATTGAATAAGATCGGCTCTACAGGAATGGTTCCTGTATTCTATCACAAAGATGCAGAAGTTGCAAAGAAAGTAGTAAAGGCTTGTTATGACGGTGGTGTTCGTGCTTTTGAATTCACAAACCGTGGTGACTTTGCACAGGAAGTATTTGCTGAAATCGTTAAGTTCGCAGCAAAAGAATGTCCTGAAATGGCAATCGGTATCGGTTCTATCGTTGATCCGGCTACTGCTGCTATGTACTTGCAGCTGGGTGCTAACTTCGTAGTAGGTCCGTTGTTTAATCCTGAAATTGCTAAGGTATGTAACCGTCGTTCGGTAGCTTATACTCCGGGATGCGGTTCTGTATCAGAAGTAGGTTTTGCGCAGGAAGTAGGTTGCGATCTTTGCAAAGTATTCCCGGGTGATGTTTACGGAACTAACTTCGTGAAAGGCTTGATGGCTCCGATGCCATGGTCTAAGCTGATGGTAACAGGTGGGGTAGAACCTACTAAAGAAAACCTGACTGCATGGATCAAAGCTGGTGTATTCTGCGTAGGTATGGGCTCTAAGTTGTTCCCGAAAGATAAAGTGGCAGCAGAAGACTGGGCTTATGTAACTGCAAAATGTGAAGAAGCGCTCGGTTATATTGCCGAGGCTCGTAAATAAGATTAGAGAGCGAAAGCTGTCTATAATAAAAAGAGGTTGATGCGACAGCCTCTTTAAAATATGCCTCGAGGGTTAGTTAGTTTAGTTAGTATATGAGGCATATTTTCATTTTGTTTAAAGGTGTTTAAAGGGGATAAGCCATCGGGATGATTCATTCATTTCGGTGGCTTGTTTTTTGGGGGAGGGGAGCCGTTACTATTGCTGAAAGTGGAATGGGGATGAACTAATCTCCCGATAAGATGTTTTTAAGGTAGTAGATATAATAATATATAATATGGAACCTCATCATCACCACGAACATAATCATCAGTTGACATCGCTCAATAAGGCTTTTATCATAGGCATTACTCTGAATATTGCTTTTGTTATCGTAGAATTCGGAGTAGGGTTTTATTATAATTCTCTGGGATTGCTTTCTGATGCCGGGCATAACTTGGGTGATGTAGCCAGTCTGGTGCTTGCCATGTTGGCTTTCCGGTTGCAGAAAGTTCATCCCAATAGCCGCTACACGTATGGATATAAGAAGAGTACGATTCTTGTCTCTTTATTAAATGCAGTTATATTATTGGTTGCCGTGGGCATTATTATTGCCGAGAGTGTAGATAAATTGTTCCACCCGGTTTCCGTAGATGGTTCTGCCATCGCATGGACAGCCGGGGTGGGAGTGGTCATCAATGCGCTTACTGCCTGGCTCTTTATGAAAGATAAAGATAAGGATCTGAATGTGAAAGGAGCTTACCTGCACATGGCAGCAGATGCATTGGTGTCTGTCGGTGTAGTTGTTTCCGGCATTATTATCACCTATACAGGATGGAGCATTATTGACCCGATTATCGGGCTTGGCATTGCTGTTGTCATTATTGTCTCTACTTGGGGATTGCTTCACGATAGCCTTCGGTTGTCGTTGGATGGAGTACCGGTGGGGATAGACGCTCAAAAGATACAGCAACTTATCATGGAACAACCCGGCGTGGAGAATTGCCATCACCTGCATATCTGGGCGTTAAGCACAACGGAAACCGCTTTGACTGCCCATATTGTTATTGACAATATCACACAGTTGGAAGAAGTGAAACAGCATATAAAGGAAGCACTTGAAGAGGCAGGTATTCATCATGCCACTTTGGAGTTTGAAGACGAAAGGACTACTTGCTGCAAGGAATGTTGTGAGGATTAAATAAAATCCGTACCTTCGCGCCCTTAAACTAACTAACCTTTATTTTTTATGTTTACTGACTTATTGCATTCCTCTTATTTTTCCCTTTTCCTGATTGTCGCATTGGGATTTATGCTGGGAAGAATTAAAATTAAGGGGTTATCTCTCGATGTGTCGGCAGTTATTTTCATTGCCCTTCTTTTCGGGCATTTTGGTGTTATCATTCCTAAAGAATTAGGAAACTTCGGCTTGGTGCTCTTCATTTTTACCATCGGTATTCAGGCAGGGCCCGGATTCTTCGACTCTTTCCGTAGCAAAGGAAAGACGCTTATTCTCATCACTATGCTTATTATTTGTTCCGCCTGCCTTACCGCAGTCGGGCTGAAATATGCATTTGATATCGATACACCGAGTGTTGTCGGTCTGATCGCCGGAGCGCTAACCAGTACGCCGGGTTTGGCCGTTGCCATCGACAGTACCAATTCTCCTCTGGCATCCATTGCTTACGGTATCGCATATCCGTTTGGAGTGATCGGCGTGATTCTGTTTGTCAAGCTGTTGCCTAAAATTATGCGGGTAGATTTAGATAAAGAAGCCCGTCGTCTGGAGATAGAACGTCGCGGACAATTCCCTGAATTGACAACTTGCATTTATCGCGTCACTAATGCGAATGTATTCGATCGCAGCCTGATGCAAATTAATGCGCGCGGTATGACGGGTGCTGTCATTTCACGTCTGAAGCATGATGATGAAATCTCGATTCCCACAGCCCATACGGTGTTGCATGAAGGAGACTACATACAAGCCGTAGGTAGCGAAGAATCACTGGATCAACTGGCTGTGTTGGTAGGCAAGAGAGAAGAAGGTGAACTGCCTTTGGATAAAACGCAGGAAATAGAATCTTTGTTGTTGACTAAAAAAGACATGATAAACAAACAACTGGGTGATTTGAACTTACAGAAAAACTTTGGTTGTACAGTGACTCGTGTTCGTCGAAGCGGTATTGATTTATCTCCGTCTCCCGATTTAGCCTTGAAGTTTGGTGATAAACTGATGGTAGTCGGTGAGAAAGAGGGACTTAAAGGAGTAGCCCGCCTGTTGGGAAACAATGCGAAGAAACTATCCGATACGGACTTTTTCCCCATTGCAATGGGGGTTGTGTTGGGCGTGTTGTTCGGCAAAATAAATATCTCTTTCTCTGATACCCTGTCATTCTCACCAGGACTGACCGGGGGAGTTTTGATGGTAGCTCTTGTGTTGAGTGCGATAGGTAAGACTGGACCCATTATCTGGTCTATGTCCGGACCTGCCAACCAGTTGTTGCGCCAGTTAGGTCTGCTTCTTTTCCTTGCCGAAGTGGGAACTTCTGCCGGTAAGAATCTGGTAGCTACCTTCCAGGAAAGCGGATTATTGATGTTCGGAGTAGGAGCCGCCATCACATTGGTGCCGATGCTTGTTGCAGCCATTGTCGGACATTTCGTATTTAAAATCAGTCTGCTCGATTTGCTGGGAACTATTACAGGAGGAATGACAAGTACTCCGGGACTCGCTGCCGCCGACTCGATGGTGGATAGCAATATTCCGAGCGTAGCTTACGCAACTGTTTATCCGATTGCCATGGTATTCTTGATTCTGTTTATTCAAGTAATAGCCTCGGCTGTATATTAACAGAATTTTATATAATAATTGATTGTTAAATAAATAGTTCGTATCTTTGCCGCCTCAAAGAAAAAATGAGGTGAAACGATTGTTATTGAATATTACACGCTACTTCTTGCCGATACTGTTTGTATCGTATCTGGTAAGCTTTACATTCTTTGCCCACGTGCATGTGGTCAATGGCGTGACAATCGTCCATTCACACCCGTTTAAGAAAGGGGCGGCACATGAACATTCTACAGTCGAACTACAGCTGATTCATTGTCTGTCTCACTTAACGGCAGACGGTGCGGCTGTTGTTTTTGCTCTTTCCCTTTTTATTCCTTTCTTATTATGCTTGTTGCCCGGACGTTCGCAACACACTCACTATCACTGTCCGTATCATGGGGTAGTGGGACTTAGGGCACCCCCGGTTATTCGTTTCTCTATTCTTTAAATGATGATACCGTACCTTGCATGAGGTACGGGCATTATCTGTCTATCCATGTAAATACTTATCGAAAACGAATAACAAACGAAAAATGAAGAATTACATCTTTTCGCTTGTCTGCTTGTGCTGCACATTGTTGCCTGCCCTCGAAGGACAAGCTCATGAATATCCTAATCATCCCGAATTACGTAAGTCAGATGCCAATATCGTTGGCCATGTACTGGATAAGAAAACGAAAGAGCACCTTCCTTACATCACCATTGCACTGAAAGGAACAACGATAGGAACCGTGACCGACGCTACCGGACATTATTTTTTGAAGAATTTGCCGGAAGGTAACTTTATACTGGAGGTTAGCTCGGTCGGCTACAAGACCGTGACCCGCAACGTGACTCTGAAAAAAGGAAAGACACTGGAAGAGGATTTTGAAATAGAAGAGGACGCGATTGCTTTGGATGGGGTAGTGGTTTCCGCCAACCGCAGTGAAACGACGCGCCGTTTGGCTCCTACTTTGGTAAATGTCGTCGATCTGAAACTATTTGAAACGACTAACTCTTCCACTTTATCGCAAGGGTTGAACTTTCAGCCCGGTGTACGTGTAGAGACAAACTGCCAGAATTGTGGCTTCCAGCAAGTCCGCATCAATGGACTGGACGGACCGTATACGCAGATTTTGATAGATTCCCGTCCCGTATTCAGTGCCCTTTCCGGAGTGTATGGCCTGGAACAGATTCCCGCCAGCATGATTGAACGCGTAGAAGTGATGCGTGGGGGAGGTTCCGCCTTGTTCGGCTCTTCGGCCATTGCAGGAACCATCAATATAATCACCAAAGAGCCTTTGCGCAATTCCGGCCAGCTGTCGCACACCCTTACTGCTTTAGGGGGCGGCTCCTCATTCGATAACAATACCTCCCTGAATGCTTCATTAGTGACGGACGATCATCGTGCCGGACTGTATATCTTTGGTCAGAACCGTCACCGGTCCGGATATGATTATGACGGAGACGGATTCACCGAACTACCTAAATTGAAGAATCAGACAGTGGGCTTCCGCTCTTATCTGAAAACAAGCACTTACTCCAAACTAACCTTCGAATATCACCACATGCAGGAATTCCGTCGGGGAGGGGATATGTTGGACCGTCCTCCTCACGAAGCCCATATTGCAGAGCAGTTGCAACATTCGATTGATGGTGGAAGTTTGAAGTTCGATTATTTCTCGCCAGATGAAAAGAACCGTCTAAGTATCTTTGCGTCAGCCGCCAATACAGATCGGGACAGTTATTACGGACCGGGTAACGATCCTCTGAAAGCCTATGGAAAAACAACGGATTTAACCGCTATGGGCGGCGCGCAGTATGTACATACGTTTGATAAGTGTTTTTTTATGCCTTCTGACCTCACGGCAGGACTTGAATATAACCGTGATCGTCTGAAAGATAATATGTGGGGATATGACCGCCACACGGATCAGACGGTAAATATTTACAGTGCTTTTCTGCAGAACGAGTGGAAGAACGACCGTTGGGGCATTCTGATCGGTGGTCGTCTGGATAAGCATAACATGGTAGATAATGTCATCTTTAGCCCCCGTGCCAACTTGCGTTTCAACCCGACACAGAATATAAACCTGCGTTTGAGCTATTCATCCGGATTCCGTGCTCCGCAGGCTTTTGATGAAGATATGCATATTGAAAATGTGGGCGGAACAGTGGCAATGATTGAGCGTGCGAAGAACTTGAAAGAAGAGAAATCCCAAAGTTTCAGTGCGTCCGCAGATATGTATCACCGTTTCGGAGTATTCCAGACGAATTTCTTGATCGAGGGCTTTTATACAAGACTGACAGATGTCTTCGTGTTGGGCGAACCTTATGACCGTGGCGATGGGATATTGGTAAAACCACGCAGTAACGGTCCCGGCGCGAAAGTGATGGGGCTAACGCTGGAGGGCAAAGTGGCTTATCTTTCCATCCTGCAAATACAAGCGGGACTCACTTTGCAACGCAGCCGATACGATGAACCTCATAAATGGCATGACGACGCACCGGCAGAAAAGAAGATTTTCCGTACTCCCGATACATACGGTTACTTCACAGCCACTTACACTCCTGTAAAACCTCTATCCATCGCCCTGTCAGGAACTTATACCGGAAGAATGTCAGTACAACGCATGGACATCACCGCCGAGAATGCCGAACTGGGCGCAATGCCCGAACGAAAGGCGGAAGCCATCCGTACACCCCGTTTCTTCGATTTGGGAGTGAAACTGGCTTACGACTTCAAGCTATACAAAACAGTCGATTTGCAACTAAACGGAGGCGTTCAGAACCTCTTTGAGTCTTATCAGAAGGACTTTGACAGAGGAGCTAACCGGGATTCGGGCTATATTTACGGGCCTTCTCTGCCGAGAAGTTTCTTTGCCGGAGTGAAGATTAGCTATTAACCGGTTTAAACAGATTTTGCAGACTTGTCGAATTTTACAGGGTGTAACTAGTCGGTTTCTCGTCAAGATTCATTAACTTTGTCGGGAAAATAAATGCTAAGCAATGGATATACCGGCTTTACACACACTAACAAACGGCATTATTATCGGAATATGTCTGTCTGTATCTTTCGGTCTTGTCTGCTTCAAGCAGATGGCGCACGCCATTAATCCCAAATACAGGCGTGCATGCCATTTCTTCATCGCTGCTTCTTTCATTATCGCTGCCGGTCATTTGGCGGAGTTGCTGGTTGACGGGTTCGGCGTATACCGGTCGTTGGACTTATTCTCAATATTGGTGTTGGTGCTTGCTTCTTCGCAGGCGTTGATGTTCACGTTTATGTTGATATTGCTGTTCGACAGCAGGTACGTCACTTTTGCCAATGTGATGAAGCATGCGGTGCCTTCGCTCGTTTTCATTCTGCTGTATGTGGTGAGTTGCTGCATTGAAGCGGACGTCTGTGTATATTCTTTGGCAGAATGGCGTGCGTGTGTCGTTCACAATCTCCCGTTGGCAGTGCGGACCTTGTTCGGTGTCACCTATACCGTACAACTGTTCGTTTACATCCGCCTCTTTTTCCGTAAAAAACGCCACTACATCACGCATTTAAAAGAATTGACCGGAGAGTGTATCTCCAAACTGGAACTCCGGTGGACGATGCGCGCTTTCCTTTATGCGTTGAGTATCGGCATTGGCGCATGGGTTTTACTTGTCTGTCCGGGACCGATACCCGAGTTTAGTTTCAGTTTCCTTATCGTGGTTTTCTATCCTGCTTTTGCATGGCTGTACACTAACTATCATTACACTTACGAGATGCTACGCCGTTTTATCGTTGAACAGGATGGGAAACTGCCCCAACCACCGCTCGAAGCCGATATGGGCGACCTCATCTGTTACCTGCAATCCGGCGATAGCAACCACTTGTTTGAAGAGCTCGAAGCCTATCTGCAGAAAGAACAACCGTACCTCGACTACAACTTCAAGCGTGACGACCTGATTAAAGCTCTTGGCACAAACGAGCGTAATCTCTCCGCCGCTGTGGGGCGTGCCACAGGACTGACCTTGCAAAATTATCTTCTCCGCCTGCGCATCCGTCATGCCATGGACTTGCTCCTGCTTCCGGACTACGCGAACCACACAATTGAAGACATTGCCGGAGCGTCGGGCTTCAAGGCAATGCGCACCTTCAACCGCAATTTCCGCGAATTGGTAAAAATGACTCCTACCGAGTTCCGCCGACAAAAGTCTGTACTTTAAAGGAGAAGGCGATACTCTTTTATCATCAAATGCTGTTGTTTCCATCAATGCATAGGTAGAAGTTTCTCCGAACAATGGAATTTCCGGCAATCCTGCAAGATTTGCAGGATTTTGGCTATACAATGCAGGATTTTGGCTATACCTTTTCGTTGTTGCATATTACTTTTGTCCGAAAAGAGAACACGATTTATTCACCCTTTTAGAAAGACAAAAGACGTATGAAACAACTAAGAATCTTTTTCCTCTGCCTTATGGCAGCAACGTTGGCAACCGCCTGTGGCGACGACAACAATGACGACAACTCTGTGCCCGTAGAGAGCATCACCCTCAATCATGAGACTCTGACCCTGAAATCGGGAGCGACCGAAACGCTGGTTCCCACCATTGTCCCCGACCGGGTGACTGCCGAATCCGTAGTATGGAGCAGTGACAAAACTTCCGTAGCCACCGTAAGTAAAGACGGACTGGTGACCGCCGTAGCTGAAGGAACAGCCACCATCACCGCCACCGCACGCGAAAAGTCCGCCACCTGCCTTGTGACGGTCAGCAGCAACAAGACGCTTGTCACTACCGCAGCCGAACTGAAAACCGCTATTGAAACGGCAGACGGCACTGCGGATGCACCAACACAAATCATCCTCGGTGAAAATATTGAGGCTGCTGCGGATGCAGAGCATTTTGCCTTTTCAATAGACGGCAAACACATTGCTATCGACGGCGAAAATAATCCTATCGACGGAAATTATTATATTTCCCGTACCGCTAGCGACAAAAGCCTTTTTAAGCTTATAAACGGCGCGTCATTGAAGCTGACCAACCTCGACATTTATGGAAATGCTGATACCTATTCAACTAATATCGCCTGCATATTTGTTAGGGCGTCTTGCAAACTAACGCTGGGTAACGGCTTCGAACTATATTCCGGCGATGGGAATGATAATGACCAGCTAATTGGTATCTCTGTCGGTGATAATGCCACGCTCATTATGGAAGGCGATGCTGAAATCTCCAAAAGCATAAAGGGGCAGGAAGTGCTTGTTGCCCCTACAGGAATACTGCAACTGAAAGGCGGAAAAATAAAAGCAAGGGAGGAGGGAACGTATATGAGTGAACGGAGCCTCTGTCTGCAAGCTGCGATTAATGGCAATCAAGTGACCATCCCCACCGTTACGGTTGAAAACGAACTTCCGGCGGATTCTGATTTTAAATTAGATCTATATGATTACGTGTTGAGTCGTTCCACTGTCCGGCCAGGAGCCGAAACCGTTGTTAAGGGAACCGACAGCTACACCTTGACTGACAGTGATCTTATGAAGTTCCATCTGATGACTAATACTACTGGGGGCATGACATATTATGACAGTCTTTTCGAACTTTATCTGGACGGTAATGCTATCAAGATGCGTGCGAAATGACAAACAGCACAGAACGTAACCAATAAATAGATATTCACTTTCCTTAAAACAATCATTATCATGGCAACAAACGAAAAAATCACGCTCAATGTTGACCTTTACGACAACATCATGACCGAGCAAAAAGGCGACTACACCGGACGCGCACGCATCACAGGCAGTCTGCACAACAAAGAAATCGCAGCACGCATCATCAAGGAGCGTACCGAGTACCGGCAGGAGACCATCGAGAACATCCTCGACCTTGCCGACCAGAAGAAGGTGGAAGCCATCGCCGAAGGGAAGAGCGTGGTAGACGGTGTGGGACAGTACATTGTCACCGTACGCGGTTCGTTCCTCGGGGAGAACGCCCAGTTTGACGCCACGAAGCACTCGCTCGGTGTGTCCTACACACCGGGACAACTGCTGCGCGACCAGCTCAAAGCCGTAAAAGTAATCTGCAACGGGCTGGCACAGACGGGGCCGGTCATCAACTCCATCACCGACTCCGTGACGAAGAGTATCAGCCAGGTCATCACTTCCGGCGGTCCTGCCGTTATCAGCGGAAGCAACATTAAAATCCTCGGTGACGACCCTTCGGTAGGCATCTATCTCACCAAAGACGAAGAGGGAGCCGTCCCGTTGAAAGTGTCCGTCATCGTTCACAACGCACCGTCACAACTCACCATCATGCTACCTGCCATAGAAGCCGGAAAGCTCTATGCGCTAAGCATCACGACACAATATAGCGGAAGCAACAAGGCATTGAAAACGCCACGCTCTTACCGTTTCCCGATTCTGCTGGGTGACGAAAACGCGGGTGGCGGCGGTGGCGGCGGCGAAGCGCCCGACCCTGAAATCCCCGGAGGAGGTGAAGCCCCCGACCCGGCTGCATAAAGAAGCAGGTCACGAATGAGGGCGGACAGTCCGGCTGCAGACAGCGCATCCGCCCTCATGGCAAACAAAAAAGGCGGCAGCCTTTCATAATTTACCCTTTTAAAGAAAACAGAAAGACGCATGAAACAACTAAGAATCTTTTTCCTCTGCCTTGTGGCAGCAACGTTGGTAACCGCCTGCGGCGGCGACGACAAAGACAACTCTACACCGGTAGAGAAAATCACCCTTGACAAGGACAAACTGACGTTTGTGGCTCAATGGAAGATGCGGCCATCCCATTTTCCCGAAGGTGGATTCACGGTGGTGAAAGGAGACGGATACACCTTAACCCAACTCGATCTTGAGAAAATCACCTCATTGGAAATGGACGTCACCGGTAGTTCTGTAACCTCTGAAAACTGCGAACTGGTACTGGATACAGCCGAAAATGCCATCAAGCTGCGTATCAAAGCAACAGCCTATTGAATACGTAAAACCGGAACGGCGGAAAGGGATGTGTGCCGCAGTAGGCTGGGGAGACGTGCCGCAGCAGGCTAGGGAAGCATGCCACAGCAGGCAAGGGGAGCATGCCACAACAAGTTAGGGAAACGCACCACAGCAAGCTGTGGCAATACACCCTAATTTCCCGGCTACGACAGCACAGAACACGCAAAAAGGCAGCAGTTACTCACAGACGAGAGCAACTGCTGCCTTTTTCATGTGTCACATCATATCCTTGTCTACTTCAAGCAAGTGGCGTACGCTGTTAATCCGTTTCGATTTTCCAGTCTCCAATCGTTCTCGTGGTACTGTCGAAGTTGATGCCGACCTTCACCACTTTCCGGTGGTCTGCCTCATAAGGAATCGCATACCCTTTGCTGTTAATCTGCGCTAAAGCCTCTTCTGCGGTGCCGTTCATTTTAAATTCAAGTATATAAATAGCATCCTGCATTTTGATAACCACGTCCGCCCGTCCGACAGCGCTTTTGACTTCGGTATCCACATATTGTCCCATCAAGCGGAACAGAAGATAGAATATAGTTTGATAATGTTTTTCCTCTTTGTTGTTTAGGTCGTTCGGAATAGAGGCGAAGAAAGACCGGGTGCGTTCAAGGCAAGATTCAAGGTTTCCCTTCATTAAATCACGCACAAAGGACACTACATAAAAGTTGCTTTCGCGCGTAGGTTGGTAAAGATAAGAAGGGATGAGCGACTCGATAAAGCCGATTCTTACTTCCTCGTTCGGGTAGCCTAATGTATAGGTACGAAAGAAAGCATCGTACGACTTGATTGTGAGATAACCGCTTTGGTAGAGCACCGGAATAGGGTCGGTGAGACAATCCGTAGCCTTGTCGAAGTCTTCCGGCTTGGCGTCCATACGGTCGAGCAGCCGGATGTCAAAGTTCATTTGTTGCAGGAGTTCTATCAGAAAGGTAGGGGTACCGGTAGAAAACCAGTAGTTCTCATAACTCTTTTGAGCAAAAGCATTAATCAGGCTGAAAGGATTGTACACATCCACACAGGATTTACTGAAATGATATCCGTCATATTGCTTCTTCAAGTGGGCACACGCCTCTTCATACGTTTCATCGTTGGCTTGTGCCATCTGTTCGACATCAATTTTCATCTGCGTCAGCAGTTCCTGTTCGGTGATACCGCAGATAGTGCTGTAATTGTCGCTCATGCTGACGTTCTGAAGATTGTTAAGTTCGCTGAATATGCTCATCTGGCTGAATTTGCTGATGCCCGTCAGGAAGAGGAAGCGAAGATATTTACCTGACTTTTTTAAGGGGCTGAAGAAGTCGCGCATGATACCACGAATCTCATGCTGCAACTCATGGTTATTGTTACTGTCCAGCATCGGGGCATCATATTCGTCCACTAATACGACAACCTGCTGCCCGGTTTGCTCATAAGCGCGGCGAATGATACCTTCCAGACGTAAACTAAATGTGTCTTCGCCTTCCTGACGTCCGTAGATGTTTTCCCAAAGTAACAGCTGAACATTGATAGATGCGCGAAGTGACTCTGCTTCCATATATTTACTGCCGCTAAAGTCGATATGTAGCACCGGATACACTGTCCAGTCTTTCTCCAACTGCTCCATGTCCAGTCCGTTGAAAAGTTCTTTCTTTCCCAGAAAATAGGCTTCGAGCGTAGAGATGAGCAGGCTCTTTCCGAAACGACGGGGACGACTCAGGAAATAAATCTTATTTGTATTGACGAGTTGATAAATCAGTGCAGTCTTATCAACATATATGTAATTATTATTGCGCAAATCTTCAAAATCCTGTATCCCGATAGGATAGCGCCTGAATGTTCCTTCTTCCATATCAAATTTTTATTAAAATGTGAACGATGAACGCAAAGTTAAGAAAAAGAAGCGGAATAGCTTTCTTTGTTGCCGAAGATTTTCACGTGTCACACCATATCCTTGTCTACCCCGAATTTCTCATCCGTCTGACACTCCCCGGCAGGTTCCACATGCACCAAAATATCATAGACATTATCTATCGAACTTTCAATACTTTTCTCCACCGCCCCGGCAATCTCATGCGCTTGTGTAATCGTTATCTGCGGATTCACCTCTATATCGAGCGTAATGATATACCGGTTTCCTATCATTCTCGACCTGACCCGGTGCGGATTACTTGCTCCCGGCACTTTCTCGACAGCTTCGAATATCTTATTATACACATTGACATCCTTCACGCCATCCATAAGCTCCACATTCGAGTCGAGAAAAATACCAATGGACGACTTGATGATAAAGAGGCTGATTATCAATCCCGTTATCGAATCGAGTATCGGCAATTTGAATATAAAAGTAAAAATCAACCCTAATAAAACTCCGGCCGAGATGACAACATCATTACGCATATTTATCGCATTCGCCGTCAGCATGGAACTGTCTATTTTCTTTCCCTGTTTGTACTGGTACGAAGCCAGCATCAGTTTGCCGACAATAGAGAATATAGTCACATAGATAGCGATAGCCGATGGTATCTCTTTCACTTCATCTGAAAAGATGCTTTGAATGGAAGATATCAGCATTTGCATACCGGCATAAAATATCACCAGTGACAGAATCTTTGTCGCGATGCCTTCCGCTTTCTCATAACCAAATACATATTTCTTTGAAGGAGGACGGTTGATGAGGCGTGCCGTAAAAATCATAACGATAGAGATAACGACGTCGGTTGCCGAGTCGATACCGTCGCCTACTACCGCCAAACTACCGGCCCATAAACCGATGAAGATTTTTGATGCGGACAGGATTGCATTGCCAATGGTGCTAATCCATGAGGTTTTGATTAAGATGTTCTCTCTTGACATTGAAGTGACTCTTTATAATTAATTGTTTGATTGAGATTGGCTAGCAAAGATAAACATTTATAGGAGTCTGTGACGTCAAGTCGCAAAAAAAACTTTTTCCGGGCTTTTAGTAGTTTCTATGTTTTAGTTGTATTATATATAGATGGTCAATTAAAGACAGGACAAATCATTTATTAAATAGTTAACCGCATGTTCAAAAAACTAAGTAGTTCTTTACTCATTGTATCAGCTTGTGTTTTTTCTTCTTGTACGCCCACCGTCAAGCAAGAGATTGCAATCCTACCTACCCCCGTTAGTCTGACCGAGCAGTCTGGCTCGTTTGTTTTAAAAGATGGAATGAAGATTGGGGTTTCCGATCAGTCCTTGTTTCCGGCTGTCGGGTATCTGCAGGAGATTCTTCGGAATGTCATATCGTCTTCTGTTGAAGTCACTACCGATCAGAATCAGGTAGATATGTATTTCCAGTTGAAAGATACCGGTGGAAAGCCCGGCTCTTATAAACTTGAGTCTACACCGGAGTCTGTTCGGGTAGAGGCAACTGACTATTCGGGCTTTATTTCTGCGATTACTACTATTCGCCAGTTGCTTCCTGCAACGATAGAAGTACAGGGAGAAAAACAAACTTATTCGATTCCTGCCGTGCAAATAGAAGATGCCCCCCGTTTTGAATGGCGTGGATTTATGCTGGATGCTTCCCGTCATTTCTGGAATAAAGATGAGGTGAAGCATGTACTGGATCTGATGTCTTTGTATAAACTCAATAAATTCCACTGGCACCTGTCCGACGACCAAGGTTGGCGTATAGAGATCGAGAAGTACCCGTTGCTTACGGAAAAAGGGGCCTGGCGTAAATTCAATACGCAGGATCGTACCTGTATGGCACGTGCGAAAGAGGAAGATAATACCGATTTCCTGATTCCGGAAGATAAGATACGCATTGTGGAAGGAGATACGCTGTATGGAGGCTATTATACTCACGATGATATCAAAGAAATTGTAGCCTATGCTGCACAAAGAGGAATTGATGTCATTCCCGAGATTGATATGCCGGGACATTTCCTGGCGGCTATCGGTCAATATCCGGAATTGGCGTGCGACGGATTAATCGGGTGGGGGGAAACATTCTCTTCTCCTATCTGTCCGGGTAAAGATACAACGCTGGAGTTTTGTAGGAATGTGTTCAAAGAAATTTTCGAGCTTTTCCCTTATGAATATGTGCACATGGGTGGTGATGAAGTGGAGAAAGCCAACTGGAAGAAATGTCCTCTCTGTCAGAAACGTATTCGTACGGAAAAACTGGGTTCAGTAGAAGAGCTTCAGGCATGGTTTGTACGTGACATGGAGAAATTCTTCCTTGCCAACGGAAAGAAACTTATTGGTTGGGATGAAGTGGTAACCGACGGATTATCTTCCGATGCTGCTATTACATGGTGGAGAAGTTGGGCGAAAGACGCGTTGCCTACGGCGACCGCACAAAAGCAGAAAGTGATTGCTTGTCCGAATGAACATTTCTATTTTGATTATGCGCAGGATCAGAATTCAGTAAAGAAAATACTGGCGTATGATCCGTGTGCGGATGAACGGTTATCACCGGAAGAGAAGAAATACATCTGGGGTGTACAGGCTAATCTCTGGGCTGAATGGATTCCGACTATGAAACGCATTGAATATCTGATTGTTCCCCGCATGATTGCATTGAGCGAAATAGCTTGGGCAGAGCCGGCTGCTAAACCAAGTCTCGAAGAGTTTTATCGTCAGCTTGTTCCGCAGTTTAAACGGATGGATGTGATGAGGGTAAATTATCGTGTGCCCGATTTGCAGGGATTCTATAAAGTGAATGCATTTATTGATGAAACAGCAGTTGACTTGACTTGCCCGTTGCCCGGCACTGAAATACGCTATACGACAGATGGAAGTATGCCTACCAAGGAATCAGCTCTTTATGACGGTGCTTTGGAAGTGGAGGAGACTACCGATTTTGCTTTCCGTACTTTCCGTCCGGATGGTTCTCCATCGGATGTGGTGCGTACCAAGTATGTAAAGGCTCCTTATGCGGAGGCGGTGACTGCTCCGGCTGCTTTGCAGTCCGGCTTGAAAGCAGTATGGCACGATTTTCGTGGTAATCTTTGTGCGGATATTGAAGCAGCTCCTGTCAAAGGGGAGTATGTGGTGGAATCGGTATCTATCCCCGAAGAGGTGAAAGGAAATATCGGTCTGGTGTTGACCGGCTATCTGGAAGTTCCTGCCGATGGTATCTATACATTTGCCCTTCTATCGGATGACGGTAGTACATTGACGCTTGACGGTGAATTGCTGGGAGATAATGACGGTGCACACTCATCGGTAGAGATTATTGTGCAGAAGGCATTGAAAGCCGGATTGCATCCGATAGAGGTTCGTTACTTCGATTGTAACGGAGGTGTATTGCAGATGGAACTGGTGAATGAAAAAGGTGAAAAAGAAATGCTGCCGGGTGCGTGGTTGAAACATGAGGTGCACGCACGTGTGTGAAACTGGATGGGTAAAAGAGGGTATCCTTTTGTGAAGTGCACCCTCTTTACCTCTTTTAGAATACATCATCTATTCATATTCCAAAATGAATACATTAATGTTTTTTCAACTTAACAACCAAATAAAAGAAATGCGGGTGAATCACTTCGGCCGATTCTTATGTATGGTGGTTCAGGAGTTTGCATAACTATGCATCCCGCCAAGAACATAATTCACTCCGAAATAAGTCATTAAGACTGTAAGGAAAGCAAGAATCATATAAATATGGAAAAATAAAGGCTTGCGGAAAATGCGCAGGCTTTGTGAATGGAAGGCTGCTCCATATACAAGGAAGGTAATCAGCGCCCATACTTCTTTCGGGTCCCACGCCCAGTATCTTCCCCAGGAAACGTTTGCCCAGACTGCTCCCAAAAAGATGCCTGCCCCTAAAAAGAACGTCGCAGGATAGAGTAGCAAACGGCTGACTAGCGTCAACTGTTCTATCCGGTTATCTTGTCTGTCGTCATTTTCAGAGACATTGTTTTCCGGCTCTTTTTTTCGGAGACATAATGCCAGTATTCCGTTTAGCATGATAAATGCCAATAGGGCATAAGACATCATAATCAATGAAACATGAATGCTTAACCACGGAGAGACGAGCACCGGCATTAATGGCGTTATCTGCGGATTCATTTGTCCCAGATAAGAGACTAACAACGCAAAGCCGGAGAGCAAGAATCCGAATGGAAGTACGAATGAGAATCTTCGATGGAGCAGGCAGGCTACCAAGAGGATGCAGAGTGCCATAAACTGCATGGTTTCGTAACCGTTGCTAAGTGGAATGCGTCCGCCAATATACCAACGTAGGCAATATCCTGCTAAATGGAATATGAAAGCAAGATAGAGCGCAACAGAAAAGAACGCTCCTGCTGTGCGGGTAATCGCTTTGGCTTTCGGTGAGAGTACCCTTCTTCGCAGGCTGTACTGAAGCAGAAGCAGGAAAGACAATACTCCCAATGATAGATTAATCATAAAAAGAATCTTGCTGAACGGAATCCGGTTGTAGAGTAGTTCGGCTTTTATTTCCAGTTCGGAGAGTGGTTGCACGCTGCCATCAGTGGGTAATGGCTGAATGAATGTTCCTTTTTCCAGCATCAGGATCAATCCCACTTTTTCGTCCGTTTCTTGGATGGCTTTGGCGAGTTTGCTACCTTTTCCCTGTTCTTGTTGCCAGGTTTTCTGAAGACGGTAGACCGGACCGTCAAATAAATCGGTTAATCGGGCGTAAGGTGTCTGTAAGTTTAGCAAATGCTGCAACTCTGTATTTTTGATGTATATCAATGGTTCATTTCTCCATACTTCCGGATAGAGTAGCCAGCCACCAATTACCTGTTCAGGCGTCAAACCTTTATATGAAGCTTTGCCTGTCAATTTCTGAATGAAATCGCGCGCCAATGTATTGAATGGTACTACTCGGTCGTGATAAATGACCTGTTCTTGTGCCAAACTGTCTGCTTGTACCCGTTTCAGTGCCGGGAGAAGTTTTTTTTGTGCTTGCATACTACCTGCAAGACAGAAGAGGAACAATAGAAATACACCTCCTTTTTTCAGTAGCGGGTGACTTAGCAGGCGTCGGAAATCGCCATAGCGGGAAAATAATAACCAGATCATGGAGATACCGAGCAGAACATATCCTGCATACGTAACTCCCGTACCCCACGGGTCATAATTGACAGTCAGCCAACTCCCTTTTCCATCATCATCGAAAGATGACTGATAGAAACGGAAACCTTGTAATGTAAATATACGGTTCATTGAAATCTGTTCGTGTGACAGAACATCTTTTTGTCCGGGAAGAGAGTAGGTGATATAACTGATGTAGTCTGCCGGAGCTTCAGTTCCGGGATAGTATGCTATACGAAAACTATCCAGCTGTATTGTGAATGGCAGGTCTGCTTCTCTTCCGCTTTCCGACTCCTGAAAACTACCTGCCGTCACTCCCGGCAGTAAATGTACGTATCCTTTTTTACTGCCGGTAAACGTAATCATGGCCCCCACCAGGATAACGAGGAGGGAGCCATGAAACAACAATATGGGGAACCGTCGCCATAAAGCACGTCGGATGAGAGCAACAAGTGCAATTGCGGCAATAACTCCCCACAAACAACAAAACCAGCATGTATGATATATATTTCTCTCTACAAAATCTGTCCCATACGCTTGCTCTACAAAAGTAGCTGCAGCGAGTAGTCCCACCAGACAGATATATAAGATAATAAGTAACCTTTTCAACGGTATAATCTTTTATGATTTAAAATGGAGCGTACCCCTTGTTCTTACATTCTTTCACTCCCATACATTCCATCTCAATCAACCATCCGGGGCGACATACCGGAGCATGAACAAATACTTTGGGAGTGTGTGGGAAACGTTGGTCATACATTGCTTTAACGACTGCATAGTCGGCTATATCACGCAAATATACAATCATTTGTCCCAAATTTTCAAAAGTGCATTCTGCTTCTTTTAGCAGGGTTTCCACATTTTCCCACATCCGTTCTGTCTGTTTGCGAATGTTGCCGGGATATACCACTTCGCCTTTGTTGTTGATGCTTGCCGTACCCGAAATAAATATCTGGCGGCGGTCGCCATAATCTACATACGTGCCACGTTCAAAACTTACTCCATATTCATAAGTCGGATTCAGGTGGGTAGGTGCATAGAGAAAATGAATCTGTTCCGGTTGTAATCCTGCTACGGCATAAGTATCCATTTGTACCAGTACTTTCGGATCGGCATGGCGACCGCCGATACCGGTGCTGGAAATGTAATGTGTTTTTTCTGTCAGGTTTTGGGTAACGAAAACTTCATTACGCGCTTTCACTACTCCGGCATAATTCACGTCTACATTTTGTACAAAGAACCATGTGCGGATACAATTGTCCGCCAGTCTGCAACCTTGCTCCATGAGTTGCATCACATAGTCGTTCAATAACAGGCGGGTCTGGTATTCCGAATTGGCGGCACGATTGAATGCGCTACCACCCCAAAAGTGGCGGTAGGCACTGTGCTTCACCTCGAAAAGCCCGTTATGCAGGACTTGCGTCTGTACGTCAGTCAACAGATAGACCCATAAGGCAATCTTGGTTCCGTCCAGCGGGGGCTGTTCCACAATGGAAAGTGTGCAGCCCGAACCTTCAGTTGTCAATGCCAATAGTGTATCTGCCTGATTGGCGGCGTCACTTAAGAAATAGCGTTTGAGGATGGCGACTGCTCCTTTCAGTTCTTGGGTAAGTAAATAGTCGTAAGTGTTTAATACTGCATTCAGTTGTTCTTCGTATGTATCTTCCGGTTTAGTAGAATGAATGATGATGTGATACTCTGAAGCTTCTCCTCCTGCATTGTATTTAAAAATCTCTGTTAGTGTCTTTTCAGACTGAATATTCTGTTGTTTTTTGTTGTTCATATCAATTGTATAATAACTATTTATTCTTGTGCGCCGTTATTGATCCAATCGTCAATAAGGGTCAAAATAGGGGATGACAGTATTTCTTTAGAGTGATCGTATCCCCAAGTTGAACTAATAGTGGTATTCAATAATGTATGCAATACACTTTCTTGTGCACTGCCTGGCTTGACAAGTAACATACCGTCTACTTTCTTTGACGGATGGTTGACGAGTGCCTCATAGCTTTTGCCCTCTGTCAGATACAGGTTGCCTGCTGCCGAACTACCTCCACCATGACAGTGGGCACATGTAGTATTAAATACTTTTTCCTGAATGCCATGATACATACCTGCATCCACAGTTCCCACATCCATAAGAATAGTGTCGTCAACTGCCGTAAGATCGTCCATTGACCGAAAGCTGATTACTCGTTTTCTTAATCTATTAATAACGCATAACTCAATAGTGGTTACTTTGTCACTGACTCCTGTCATGGTTACCTGAATCTCATCATTTTCGACCGCCGGAATTGTTTTTGTGACAACGGCATACTCGCTCTCATCACTGAAGCCTGCCACTACAACACTATAACCATCGGGCCATTTATTGATACCACTGATTCTTCCGCTCATTCTCAATGTGCGTCCTTCTTCTGACAGGGTCTCTGTTTTTTCATAAATACGTCCGTCATCACATGACGTGATATATGCCAATAACAGTAGACAGCCACCGAAAAGAATGTATTTTTTCATAAACAAATCCTTTCTTGTGCTATTTAGAATGTATATTGAAGTAGAATACTGGCCGAATGTACTGCCAAACCTAAATCATCGTTATCCCGATCGAGTTGGGTGTCATGACCTTTGCGGGCAATATACTGGTACATAGCTTGTAACTTCAAGTTGCAGTTTTTGAAGAAATAGTTCATGCCTACGGCTGGCATATTCAGGAAACCATTGGTGTCCATTCCGTTACGATTGAAGAAATCATAACGTGCGGCTGCCTGCAGGCGGGGAGCTATAAAATAACCACCTTGTACATAACCGCCCAGGTAATTATATGACTCGGAAATCTTTTGTCTTTTTGTAAAACCTACATTCATATAATAAACTTCAGCACCCAGATAAAGTTTGTTTTTTAGCATTGCAAACTCTAATCCCGCACGATAATCATTGGTACTTTCATTTTCACTTTCTACATTAATAGAAGTAGAAATACCAAACATAATTTTGTCTTCATTCAGCCTGTTCGGATTTCCCTGTGTGGCAGGCATCACTCCCTTCGGCATATAAGTGAAACGTCCGGCATACAGTAAAGACGGAATGTGCCAGTCATCGCTGAATGTCTTTGTCGCGGTGTTGACAGAAGCGCCCGTACCATTGAATAGACCGATTTCATACCCGAATTTGTCAGCCACTAAACCGTGAATCTCTACCCCTAAATCGAATCCGGTGCCAATGTTAGGTGTTACCGCATTCAAGGAGTAGGGGAGGATAACGGGAGCAGTGAGTGATACTGGTAAATTGGGTAACAATGTTTCTCCCAGTGTTGTCAGATAGGCATGTGAGAACGGAGTCTTGAATTTACCGACCCGGATGGCAAATTGCTTTTTCAGCTGAACATCAAACCATGCCTGTTGAAGTAATGCGCCTCCGCTGGCTGCCGCATTGATGGAAAGGTTGAAAGATACTTTATCGAAAGCCTTTCCGGTGAACCCGAGTACAGCGTAAGGAACGGAAAAACCGGAGTTGGCTATGTTATCCTGATTATATGCCTTATCTAGTCCTTCATCGTCGTACCAATTGAAGTTTGCACTGGTTTGTACGAGCAGATAGGGTTTGAATACGAAATCTCCCTTCTTGGTTTCGATCGTGAATCCTTCTCTTCCAGCCAATGATACTACACCATTTTCTGTATCTTCTTCATGTTGCGCCATTGCAGCCAAAGGCATGATGGCAGTCAGCATGGCAATGATTATAAATTTCTTCATAATTGCTTTGTATATACTACTTTTAGTTTAAAGTGAATTTAAAAATGCGATCAGCGCATCGCGGTCTTCTTTACTCATGTTTTTAAATAAGTTCTTCGATGCTTCTCCTTCTCCGCCATGCCACATGATAGCTTCTGTCAGATTGCGGGCACGGCCGTCATGTAGGAAATAAGTATGCCCGTTGACCTTTTCTTGCAGGCCAATTCCCCAAAGAGGGGTAGTGCGCCATTCGTTTCCACGTGCCAGGCCGCTTACGTAGTTGTCATTCAGGCCGACTCCCATAATTTCCGAACCCATGTCGTGTAACAGATAATCGGAATAAGGGTGAATGGTCTGACCGCCCAGCCACGGGAGTTGGGTATTGTTTAATAACACAGTACCGCGTGGTTTGGTATGCAGGGTCGTCACATGACAAAGATGACATTTGGCTTTATAAAAGTTTTGTTCCCCTTTGATTACTTGCGGATCGTTTATATTACGCCGGGCGGGTACGCCGAGACTCTGCATATAGAGATCTACATTTTCCATCTCTTCTGTGCTGACATCCAACTGGTCATAAGAAAGTCCCATCATGCTGCCTTGGTTGACTTGCGTTTGTCCTTCGCAGATTTCTTCCGGATAGCGGCTGTTGGTAACACCCATATCACTGGAGAATCCTAACTCTACCGTTAAATCGGCATGTTGGGCTTTGTTGCCGGACAATCCCAGACATCTTACTCCCCGTTCGGTGATGTAATTACATCGTCCGCTGATTCCATATTCGGGATAATTGCTTTTTGCTGCGAGTGCTTCAATTTCAATGGGATCTAATGCCATCATCTGTCCCATACCTACGTGACGTAATGGAATACGTACGGTGCAAAACAAATCTTCCGGTTTGATCTCTTCGGCATACCATTCGGATATGCTATACTGCGGTTTGCAAAGCGTGTAGGCTTCTCCATCAGGGAAAGAAAATGTTTCGTAAGTGTATTCTACGGATAGTTTGCCTTCCGGTTGTACTCCGTAGATTGCCTGGTCATGAAGCACACGGCCATAATCCTGAAAGAAAGCTCCGTTCTTACGGGATATGTAAACCAGCATGGAGGAGAAACCATAGCTGCCCGATCCGCCCTCTGTCCATAAAGAGGGTTTAGTGCGCCCTGCATTCCGGTGGCAGCTGCCGCACGAGTAACCGGCATAAACAGGTCCGAGACCGCCACCATGCCCGTTGTTGCTTGTACGTACATCGTCATATAGCCTGTCGCCTCGGGTGAAGCGTACGTCATATGCTCCTGTTATCCAATCTGCAGGCGTATCATAAGCAACGGATGAACTCAAGAAAATGGTTGATGTTCCGGCTGACAGGGCATAGCCTTCCGGGATTTCGATATCCAATACGCCAATTCCGTCGTCATCACAGGCTGAGCATGCCAACAGGCAAAAAATAGAGAATGAATATTTTAGAAAGTGATTCATTGTTTATTGACTTTATTTCAATAATATGTTTTAAACATACCAAAGAAGTAAAGGTGGATGATTGACTTCCAACCTTTACTTCTCAATAATATCTTAGCTAAGATAAGTCTTTATTGTACTTTACGTGGTTCACCGTTTTTGTAGAGAAGGAATTCTAATGTGTGGAAACCGCGTACATTCTGTGCCGACTCAACAGCGGCTTCATCATCATTTTCATTCCATTCAAGATCACTCCAGCTTTGAGAATTCAGAATTTGCACGATGGCATTCTGGTCTAAAGGCCAGCTGTCCATGTTAGGATCAAGTCCCATCTCGTCTACCGGACCGAACAAGAAGGCTTCGCTCTTTTCCCATGGCTCACGTGCGGTGATCCAAGCTTCACAGGCTTTATCGAAAGCGCTATTTGACGGGTTGTCTGCAAGAGCTATTACTGCATTGTAGAGAGCATCGTTCTTTTCTTTCAAGCTTTTATAGGTAGGTACTACTACTGCATCTACATATTGCATTACCACAGGATTCAGTACGGCGTCGGTATTGATGTTGTTGGCATTATTGGCAATATAAGATTTTAAGTCATTCTTCAATATACTTTCCAGTTCGGCACAAGCATCCATTGCTGCTACTGTTTCATTACTGGGTATATGATTACGGAAAGGTTGCGGAATATCCTGAATGGCTTTTGCCGCTTTTTGAATGGCATTCTTTACATTAGTATCTAAGGATGGATTAACACCGGCGACTACAGTTGATAAAGAGTTAGCATTTATACTGCCGTCTAAAGAACCGTAATACGCATTCCGGATGGAGTAAATGTTGTTTGTATAATCATCACGTGAATGCCAGCTGTACCAGGATTCCACAGCGTACAATGCTTCTTCTGTATTTCCCGCTTTGTATAAGTTGTACGGATCACCAATCTTGGCGGTACCGACTTCGTTGGCAATTTCCGCGCATTTATCTACGATTTCTTCTACACAGCTCAATGCACTTGCATAAGGAGAACCGTTATGAGCCTTAAAGAGAGAAGCATAACTGTCGCCTCCTTTATAACTTGAGTTCCATGCGTTATAAAGATTGGTTGCATCTGTTTTTAAAAGTGCTGCTACATTTCTCATGTAGTTATGCCAGCTTGATGCGTTTTCAGAAGTGTAATCGATGTTAGCAGGATCTACTGTCGGGTTGTCATCGTCACTGCTACAAGAAGTAGTTGTAAATGCTAATCCCCATATGAGGGCTGCAACATAAAAGAATTTTGTTTTCATCATATAAAAATTAAATAATTGATTATTTGTTATTTCTTGATAAACCATCCTATATAGGCTATTCCAATGGAAAATTCGTTTTCACTGTTATATGCTTTTGAAACGCCAAAAACTTTGTTGGTACCAATCTGACGGGTGGCATAGTCAGCTTTTATCACTAAGTTTGGCAACGCATACCAATTTAATCCCGCTGTCCACATACTTACTTGGCAGCGTTTTTCCATCGTTTGCCCTTTTTCTCCTTTTTCTTGTGGATTGTAGTATTCATAGCGGGCAAATGGATAGATAACCGGAATCTTTTTATTGCCTCCGAAGACTGAGCGGATATTGATACCGGCTTCTGCTGCATAGCTTACAGCATTCTTAGCTACCGGTGCCAGACGACTGTACGGTGATTTATTGGATAACTTGACATTTGCTTGGCTCACTCCCAAAGAGTTTCCTAAATTTCCATATAAAATATTACCACGTGCCGTTACATATTTATTGCGATATTGTGCATCTGCGGTGAAGATTCTTACCGGAATTTTTCCATAGCTTGAATAAGTCTGTTCCTTGTCGGAATTGGCTCCTGCATCTGCGCAATAATAGAATGAGGCACCTACACGTAAGCCGGGAACTCCTTTATAGTCCAAGCGGAATACATATGCGGGAGAAGTGAAATTATCTTCTTCAAAAATTCCCTGTTTACCACTGCCTACCCATGTATTGCGATCGAATCCGTTAGGGTTCAGACCTGCTACAACCATAGCTTGGTAGTCAAAACTGGCATAACCTTTTCCAAAGGAACCAAAGATTTCCAAACCATTTTCATGCCAGGTAGAGGGCAGAAGGGTGGTTTCACCCTCCGGACGTGAAGTTCCGAAGAAATTGATCGGTTCATGGTGTGCGTTGGTCAGTCCTACCGGAACAATAATATGTCCGGTACGCACGTTGAGGGAGCGATGAATCAAACGTGTGATGTGAAATTGCTCAATAGCCACTTCTCCTCCTTTTTCAACTTCGGTTTCGTATTCACCGTTTTCGGTGTTTTCTAATTCGAAAGCTGTACCTGTTCCACCGGATTCAAACTCAATCTCTGCACCGAGTATCCATTTGGAATTAAACTTATAATCAAAAGCTAAAACGAAACGGGGGATTGAAATGGTATTCCTGTTTTTCTTTGGATTACCATCGTTTCCTCCATAGAAACGGTTGATGCCATAATCTTTAAAATTAGCGACCATTTCACCATATCCACCAAAACGGAATTTAGTATAATCTTCTGTAGAAGAAGAATTACTATTTTTGGAAATTTCTTTTGTCTCCTGTGCTGAATTTGAAAGAGAAGGCAGGAGACATAGAATAACGATTGCGGTTATTTTTCTCATCTTTTTAATAATTTTATCGGTTGCAAAGTTAGATGAGGTTAAAAAATGTGGCAATACCTAATACTAGGCATAGTTATTTCTTAAATTCAGTATATGTAGGTAATTTGAGACTAAAGAGTAAAAGAAAGATAAGTATTGAGAGAATAAAAAAGACAAAGGTATATATTAGTGTGGTAATTTTTACTGATATATACCTTTGCCTGTTGTTAATGTGTAGAGTTGTCCTTCTTGTTTATTTCATCATCGCTTTTGTTTGTATTTGAGTGAATCGTTTCCTTCACAACCAGTCTTTTTGGATATATCTACCATCAGGAAATTGCTCTTTTCAGAAACGATCCGACTCAAGACAAACTACATACAAACAAAGCTAAACTTATGCTAAGGTTATTGCTTAAACTGCCATCTTTATACCTTCTTTTTTGCTGCAATACCGTTTGCACTGCTGGCAGAGGTCATATCCCAGCATGGCCCCCAAAATAAAGTCTTCTTCGGCTGTCAGTTGATTTAAGGGGCGAATGATGATATGCCGCATGGCTTCCATACATTCAGGCTTTCCAAAGAACAGGTTGATTTTATTGGTGCCTACTTCCTGTATCATATAACTGATCTTTTGATTTTTCAATCGGCGGATGGCAAATTCTTCGTGCTCTTTACTCATTGTATAAAGTACCATGTTGCGTACGCCTTTCTTAAACTCATAAATGTGATTAAGAAAAATCCGGATTTCGCCGGGGATGATTCTTTCAGTTGCCATGATGCAAAGTATTCTTTTTATGTTAAGGTAAAATTAGCTGATTTCTTGTTTCACTTGTTCAACCCATGCGCTGATACGTTCGTCTGTCTTATTGTCTTCATTGACTTCGTCAAGCGGAAGCCCTACAAACTTGCCGTCTACAACAGCGATAGAAGAGTCGAATGTGTAGCCTGCAGTGTCTGTTGCTCCACAGAATTTACAATGGGTATCTTTCAAGTCTTCATAAAGAATACCTATTGCGTCACAGAAAGTGTCGCTATACGAGTCAGAGTCGCCGCAACCGAACAGGGCTACAGACTTATGAGATAAATCGCATTTTTTTAAAACTTTTACTCCATCATACCAGTCGTCCTGAAGTTCGCCTGCTCCCCAGGTAGAAGAGCCGAGCACCAATACGTCATATTCATTGACTAATGCCTCTGTTAGTTTGGAAACATCAAATACATGTGCCGAGGGTACATCTAATTTTTCTGCAATTCGGTGGGCAAGGTCTTCTGTTGTTCCGGTTGTGGAACCATAAAATACACCAATTTTATTCATCTTTGATTCGTTTTTAATGTAACGTTGCAAAGATAGAGGGTCTTGAAGAAATAGGAAATCCCCATTTATAATGGAAGATTTGTTTCCTTCTCATTATAAATGGGGATGTATGGAATAAAAAAAGTCGATATTTTTTAATGGTGGAACAAGCGGATGCCTGTAAATGCCATTGCCATATTGTATTTGTCGCAAGTTTCAATCACATGGTCATCACGTACGGAGCCACCCGGTTGTGCAATGTAGCTGACGCCACTCTTATGTGCGCGTTCTATATTATCTCCGAATGGGAAGAATGCGTCTGATCCTAAAGCTACGCCTGTCATTGTATCCAGCCATGCCCGTTTTTCTTCACGTGTCAGCACTTCCGGCTTTTCTGTGAAGAACTGTTGCCAAACACCGTCTGCCAATACATCGTCATAATCCTCCGAGATGTAAACGTCAATTGTGTTGTCACGATCTGCACGACGGATTTTCTCAATCCATGGCAAGTTCATCACTTTCGGATGTTGGCGTAAATACCAGATATCCGCTTTGTTTCCTGCCAGACGCGTGCAGTGGATACGTGACTGTTGACCTGCACCAATACCGATCGCCTGTCCGTCTTTGGCATAACATACCGAATTGGATTGCGTATATTTTAAAGTGATTAAGGCAATGATTAAGTCACGTTTTGCATCAGCAGGGATTTCTTTGTTTTGCGTAGGCATCTCTTTCAAAAGACTCTCATCAATTTTTAATTCATTTCTTCCTTGTTCGAAAGTTACTCCGAATACATCTTTGTGTTCGATAGGGGCCGGACGGTATGCGGGATCTATCTTTATTACATTGTAAGTCCCTTTTCTTTTATTCTTCAGAATTTCCAGCGCTTCGGTTGTGTAGTCGGGGGCAATTACGCCGTCGGACACTTCACGGTTGATAATACGTGCTGTTTCTTCGTCGCAAGTGTCGGACAATGCGATGAAATCTCCGTAAGATGACATACGGTCTGCGCCACGTGCACGTGCGTATGCTGTGGCCAATGGGGACAGCTTCATGTCATCTACGAAATAAATCTTTTTCAGCGTGTCGCTCATTTCTACCGCAACGGCAGCACCCGCAGGGCTGACATGTTTAAAAGACGCGGCAGCCGGCAGTCCGGTAGCTTCTTTTAGTTCTTTCACTAATTGCCAACTGTTGAACGCATCCAGCAGATTGATATAACCGGGACGTCCATTCAATACTTCGATGGGGAGTTCTCCTTCTTTCATGAAGATACGGGCAGGCTTTTGATTAGGGTTGCAGCCGTATTTCAGTTCGAGTTCGTTTGCCATTTTATTAAATATAAAATTACGAGTTACTAATTACAAATAGATAGCGACAAAATTACTAAAAAAAGACTAGCTTGCCTAAAGTTGTGCCACAAAATAGTAGCATATAATTAGTATTTGCTAACGAATGAGGGCATAAAATACCTATAAATGATGATTGTATTTCAGCAAAATATTCCGTTTCTTTGCAATCTCTAATATACATAGGTATGATGGATAATTTACAGAAATACAAGTCAACTGATAAGATGATCGATCTCATCAGCGATAATTATTCTTTGTTGCAAGTGATGAGCCGTTTTGGACTTTCGTTGGGATTTGGTGACAAAACAGTCAAAGAAGTTTGTGAGTTAAATGGAGTGGACTGCCGGACCTTTCTGATTGTAGTCAACTTTATGACCGAAGGCTTTTCCCGGCTCAATGGGGATAAGGATGATATTTCCATACCTGCATTGATTGATTATCTGCGGCAGGCGCATATTTATTTTCTTGATTTTTCTCTTCCGGCTATTCGTCGTAAACTGATCGAGGCAATCGACTGTTCGCAGGACGACGTGGCTTTTCTTATTCTCAAGTTCTTTGACGAATATACACGGGAAGTGCGTAAGCACATGGATTATGAAGAGAAAACCGTCTTTAAGTATGTCGATTCATTGATAAAGGGAAATGCTCCCAAAAACTACCAGATCAGCACCTTTTCCAAACATCACGATCAGGTAGGGGAGAAGTTGACAGAACTAAAAAATATCATTATAAAATATTGTCCCGCCAAGGCAAATGAGAATCTTCTGAATGCGGCTCTTTTTGATATATATGCTTGCGAAGCCGGATTGGAATCTCATTGCAAAGTGGAGGATTATATTTTTGTTCCTGCTATTCTGAATTTGGAAAGGAGGATGAGGGAAAATGAAAAATAATGAGGTCGTTCGAATTGCTATTGCAGAAACTTCTGTAATTATTCGTGGTGGGTTGACTGCTGCGTTGAAGCGTCTTCCCAACGTAAAAGTGCAACCGATAGAATTGTTGTCTGTTGAAGCATTACACGATTGTGTCCGAACGCAATGTCCCGAGATGCTGATTGTCAATCCTGCTTTTGGCGATTATTTTGATGTTGCTAAATTCCGGGAGGAAATATCTGGTAAAAGGATACGTATAATAGCCCTGGTCACTTCTTTTGTAGATGCTTCACTATTGGGTAAGTATGATGAGTCTATTTCAATATTCGATGATTTGGATATTCTTTCTAAGAAAATTGCCGGTTTATTGAATGTGGCTTCTGAAGAAGAAGAGGTGGATAATCAGGATACGCTTAGTCAGCGGGAAAAAGAAATCGTCATCTGTGTGGTGAAGGGGATGACGAATAAGGAGATAGCGGAAAAGCTGTTCTTGTCGATTCATACTGTTATCACACACCGGAGGAATATTAGCAAAAAATTGCAAATACATAGTGCTGCTGGTTTAACTATTTATGCTATTGTAAATAAGTTAGTTACATTGAATGATGTGAAAGATTTATAACCTGTGGAAGTGTTATAAAATACAAAACCGTTTGCGCACACGAAAAATATTCGTACCTTTGCAAAGCAGTTGAGAAATTGCTGTTAGTTTATAAAAGGTATAAAGAAAATATTAAAAAGGTATTAGATTAGATAATTTAAGGTATTAAAAGTTTTTTAGTTTAGTTCAATAGGATAAGTTTTTAATAGAAGGTAAAAGGATAACAATAGGTAAGAGGTTTTTAGGTAAAAAGAAGATTGGTTTTCAGGAAATTTGAGGTATTATGGAAAAGCCTTTTGGCTTTTCTGATGCAGTGGCGAGTGGTTCTATAAAAAGAATTAGCTCGTTTTTTTTATACAGCTTAAAGTCTGTTACAGGCTGATGGGGGCTCACCCGCAATTTCTTGGGGGTAACTATTTGTAGCTTTCTTTAAAGTGA
>NZ_QTNF01000046.1:0-42577 GCF_003603455.1 Bacteroides sp. AM37-9
CTTGATTCAGCAACGAATCAAGGGGCTTTCTGTTGTTTGGTACTTTGCAAAAAGATCCATCAATGAATCAAGAGGGGCTGTTTTTAAGGACGAATAAAAGATAACCTCTTCTCTTCTTCCGCAAATAGGATAGCAGTATTCACTAATGCTAAATGTGATACCAATAGCTTTTGTTATTTAATCTTGTATTAATATCCTGTTTGTCGCTTTCAATATATATTTGTTTTCAAATATCTTTTGGATTCCTTATATTTGTTTTCCGGTTTGAAAAATCCGGAAATGTGTCATTTAGTAATAGGAAAAGGGCAAAAGTGGAACAAAATAGGTGTAGGTCTGTGATTTTTTTGCAAACGAATCTTTTTTCTTTTCTTCTTTCTCTTTTTTATCAAATTGATTTTTGTAAATTTGGCGAGAATCTGAGAAAGGACACATAGTTAATATAGTAATAATACTAAATACTCCTGTTAATATGGAAAACAAAATTCAAGAGTTGACCGATAAGATTTATCGTGAAGGCGTGGAAAAAGGAAACGAGGAAGCGCAAAGACTTATCGCGAATGCTCAGGAAGAAGCTAAGAAAATCATTGAGGATGCCCGTAAAGAGGCAGAATCAATTGTAAACTCCTCTCGTAAATCTGCTGATGAGTTAGCAGAAAATACTAAATCAGAGTTAAAACTATTTGCCGGTCAGGCTGTGAATGCGCTCAAATCTGAAGTCGCTACAATGGTAACTGACAAGTTGATAACCGCTTCCGTGAAAGATTTCGCTCAGGATAAAGATTATCTGAACGCGTTTATCGTAGCATTGGCATCCAAATGGAGCATAGACGAACCTATCGTCATCTCAACAGCCGATGCGGAATCACTGAAAAAGTATTTTGCAGCTCATGCAAAAGCTTTATTAGACAAGGGAGTGACTATCCAGCAAGTAAATGGTATCAAGACTCTGTTTACCGTTTCTCCGGCGGACGGTTCGTATAAGGTGAACTTCGGAGAAGAAGAATTCATGAATTACTTCAAAGCGTTCTTGCGTCCTCAATTAGTAGAAATGCTATTTTAAAAGAAGCGACTATGAGTAGTAAGTACTATTACTTGGTAGCAGGTTTGCCGGAACTTTCACTGGAAGACAGTAAGCTGAGCTATACAGTAGCCGATTTTAAAACTGAAATCTACAATGGATTGTCTGCTTCAGACCGGAAGTTGATCGACTTGTTTTATCTGAAGTTTGATAATGCAAATGTGCTGAAACTTCTCAAAGATAAAGAAGCGGAAATCGACAAACGGGGAAACTACTCTGCTGAAGAACTCACAGAATATATTTCTGTTCTGAGAGAAGGCGGAGAAATCAGTCCTAAAGAATTTCCGGTTTATCTCTCCACTTTTATAACTGATTATTTGAATACTCCGGCTGAAAGTACGACTTTGCACGAAGATCATCTGGCTGCTTTGTATTATGAGTATGCCATGAAGTGTGGAAATAAGTTTGTTTCTGCCTGGTTTGAATTCAATCTGAACATCAATAATATTCTTGTTGCATTTACCAGCCGTAAATTCAAGTGGGATATTGCTTCCAATGTTGTGGGAAATACGGAAGTATGCGAAGCATTGCGTACATCAAGTGCCCGCGATTTCGGACTGTCCGGTGAAGTGGATGTTTTTGAATCGTTAGTGAAAATCAGTGAGATTACAGAACTGGTGGAGCGTGAGAAGAAGTTGGATGCCTTGCGGTGGAACTGGATGGAGGATGCTATTTTCTTCGACTATTTCACTATTGAGCGTATTTTTGCTTTCCTGCTGAAGCTGGAAATGATTGAAAGGTGGATTTCACTGGATAAGGAAAGAGGTAATCAGTTGTTCAGAAGCATTATTGAGTCGCTGAAGAACGAAGTGCAGATTCCTGCAGAATTCAGATAATAAAATAAAAAAAATATATGGCAACAAAAGGAACTGTTAGTGGCGTTATTGCCAACATGGTGACCCTCGTCGTTGACGGACCGGTAGCTCAAAATGAGATTTGTTATATCTCGACCGGTGGCGATAAGTTGATGGCGGAGGTGATTAAGGTTGTAGGTTCACATGTATATGTCCAGGTGTTTGAAAGTACCCGTGGACTGAAAGTGGGCGCCGAAGCCGAATTTACAGGACACATGCTTGAGGTGACATTAGGCCCGGGTATGTTATCGAAAAACTATGATGGTTTGCAAAATGACCTCGACAAGATGGACGGAGTTTTCCTGAAGAGAGGACAATATACGTATCCGTTGGATAAAGAGCGTATATGGCATTTCGTACCATTGGTGAATGTAGGTGACAAAGTGCAGGCTTCTGCATGGTTGGGACAGGTGGATGAAAACTTTCAGCCGTTGAAAATAATGGCCCCGTTCACTATGAAGGGAACGGCTACCGTAAAAACAATCATGCCGGAAGGTGATTATAAGATAGAAGATACCATCGCAATCCTGACAGACGAAGAAGGTAATGATATTCCTGTAACTATGATTCAGAGATGGCCCGTAAAACGTGCGATGACGAATTATAAGGAAAAACCGCGTCCTTTCAAATTGTTGGAGACTGGTGTACGTGTGATTGATACGCTGAATCCGATTGTGGAAGGTGGTACGGGATTTATTCCTGGTCCGTTCGGTACAGGTAAAACGGTGCTTCAGCATGCTATTTCTAAGCAGGCGGAAGCGGATATCGTTATCATTGCAGCTTGCGGTGAACGTGCGAATGAGGTGGTGGAAATCTTTACCGAGTTCCCCGAACTGGTAGACCCGCACACAGGACGTAAGTTGATGGAGCGTACTATTATTATTGCCAATACTTCCAACATGCCGGTTGCTGCCCGTGAAGCATCTGTGTATACAGCGATGACACTGGCGGAATATTACCGTTCAATGGGATTGAAAGTCTTGTTGATGGCCGACTCTACTTCTCGTTGGGCGCAGGCTCTGCGTGAGATGTCCAACCGTATGGAAGAGTTGCCTGGACCAGATGCTTTCCCGATGGATATTTCGGCTATTATCTCCAACTTCTACGGTCGTGCGGGATATGTAAAACTTAGCAATGACGAAACGGGTTCTATTACATTTATCGGTACAGTATCTCCTGCCGGTGGTAACTTGAAGGAGCCGGTAACTGAAAATACGAAGAAGGTAGCCCGCTGTTTCTATGCATTGGAACAGGACCGTGCCGATAAAAAACGTTATCCGGCAGTGAATCCGATTGATTCTTATTCAAAATATATCGAATATCCGGAATTTGAAGAGTATATCAAAGGTCATATCAATGATGAATGGATCGGAAAGGTAAATGAACTTAAGACCCGTTTACAGCGTGGTAAGGAAATTGCCGAACAGATCAATATCCTTGGTGACGATGGTGTGCCGGTAGAATATCACGTGATCTTCTGGAAATCTGAATTGATTGACTTTGTAATCCTGCAACAGGATGCTTTCGACGAAATTGACGCGGTAACTCCGATGGAACGTCAGGAAGACATTCTGAATATGATAATCGACATCTGTCATACGGAATTTGAATTTGATAACTTCAACGAAGTAATGGACTACTTTAAGAAGATGATTAATATCTGTAAGCAGATGAACTACTCGAAGTTCAAATCAGAACAGTATGAAGGATTCCAGAAACAACTGAAGGAATTGATTGAAGAGAGGAAACTTCAATCGTAAATCGTAAATTGTTAAATCGTAAATAAGTAAGATGGCAACAAAAGCTTTTCAAAAGATATATACCAAGATTACTCAGATTACCAAGGCTACTTGTTCGTTGAAAGCGACAGGAGTAGGGTATGATGAGCTTGCCACCGTGGACGGTAAACTGGCACAGGTGGTAAAGATTGCCGGTGACGATGTCACTTTGCAGGTATTTGAAGGTACGGAAGGTATTCCGACCAATGCCGAAGTAGTATTTCTCGGCAAATCGCCTACATTGAAAGTGAGTGAGCAGCTGGCCGGACGTTTCTTCAATGCTTTCGGTGACCCGATTGATGGAGGTCCGGACATTGAAGGACAGGAAGTGGAAATTGGTGGTCCGTCTGTGAATCCGGTTCGGCGTAAACAACCGTCGGAACTGATTGCAACGGGTATTGCCGGTATCGACTTGAACAATACATTGGTATCCGGTCAGAAGATTCCGTTCTTTGCCGACCCGGACCAACCGTTCAACCAGGTAATGGCAAACGTGGCCTTACGTGCTGAAACGGATAAGATTATCCTCGGCGGTATGGGTATGACGAATGATGACTACCTGTATTTTAAGAATGTGTTCTCTAATGCCGGTGCACTCGACCGTATCGTGAGTTTCATGAATACGACCGAAAACCCGCCGGTAGAACGTTTGCTGATTCCGGATATGGCACTGACTGCTGCTGAATATTTTGCAGTAAATAATAATGAGAAAGTGCTGGTACTGTTGACCGATATGACGAGCTATGCCGATGCGTTGGCAATCGTATCCAACCGTATGGACCAGATTCCGTCTAAAGATTCTATGCCGGGATCACTTTACTCGGACTTGGCGAAGATTTACGAAAAGGCGGTGCAGTTCCCTTCCGGTGGTTCAATCACAATTATTGCGGTGACTACTTTGTCCGGTGGAGATATTACTCACGCTGTGCCTGATAACACGGGTTACATCACAGAAGGTCAGTTGTTCCTGCGTCGTGATAGTGATATTGGTAAGGTTATTGTTGACCCGTTCCGTTCGTTGTCTCGTTTGAAACAGCTGGTTACCGGTAAGAAGACGCGTAAAGACCATCCGCAGGTGATGAATGCTGCCGTACGTCTTTATGCCGATGCAGCTAACGCTAAGACGAAGATGGAAAATGGTTTCGACCTGACAAACTACGACGAACGTACGTTGGCTTTTGCGAAGGACTATTCCAATCAGTTATTGGCAATTGATGTTAACCTTGATACAACTGAAATGCTGGACGTTGCCTGGGGCTTGTTCGGTAAATACTTCCGTCCGGAAGAGGTGAATATCAAGAAAGACTTGGTGGATCAATACTGGCCAAAACAAAATAATTAGACGATTAGACGATTTACCATTTACGGTTGAAATTTGTGGATTATTTATGTTTATAAGAAGTAATTTCAATCGCCTGATTGTAAATCGTTAAATTAGTAAATCAACGAGATGGCTATAAAGTTTCAATATAACAAAACCTCTCTTCAGCAGCTCGAAAAGCAACTGAAAGTGCGGGTGCGTACGCTTCCTATCATTAAGAATAAGGAAAGCGCCCTCCGCATGGAAGTGAAACGCTGTAAAACGGAAGCTGCCGATCTGGAGGATAGGCTCGAACAACAAATTCAAGCCTATGAAGCCATGTTCGCCCTTTGGAATGAGTTTGACGCTTCATTAATAAAGGTGAATGATGTTCATCTTGGCGTGAAAAAGATTGCGGGTGTGCGCGTACCGTTGCTCGAGAATGTAGAATTCGAGATACGTCCGTACAGTATGTTTAATGCTCCCAAGTGGTATGCCGACGGTATCCACCTGTTGGAAGAGCTGGCTCATACGGCAATTGAACGTGAATTTATGCTCGCCAAGCTGAACTTGTTAGAACATGCAAGGAAAAAGACCACTCAAAAGGTGAACCTTTTTGAGAAGGTGCAGATACCGGGCTATCAGGATGCATTGCGAAAGATCAAGCGATTTATGGAAGATGAAGAAAACCTGTCGAAATCTTCGCAAAAGATCATGAAGTCCCATCAAGAAAAAAGGAAGGAGGTAGAGGCATGATTACAAAAATGAAGAAACTCACCTTTCTGGTGTATCACAAAGAATATGAAGAATTCCTGAACAGTCTGCGGGAACTTGGGGTAGTCCACATTGTGGAGAAACAACAGGGGGCTGCCGATAACACGGAGTTGCAGGATAATATTCGTCTTTCCAACCGTTTGGCGGCTACCTTGAAGTTGCTTCAGAACCAGAAGCATGAAAAGAATGCCGTGATTGCTACGGAAGGAGGAACGGCTGCCCGTGGAATGCAAGTGCTGGACGAAGTGGATGCTTTACAGACAGAGCATGGAAAGTTGTCGCAGCAGTTGCAAAGCTATGCCAAAGAAAAAGAAGCTCTGGAAGCCTGGGGCAACTTTGAACCGGCAAATGTTCAGAAGCTGAAAGATGCCGGTTATGTAATCGGTTTCTATAGCTGTTCGGAAGGAAATTACAAAGAAGAGTGGGAAACGGAATACAATGCAATGATTGTGAACCGCATTTCTTCTAAAGTATTCTTCGTGACTGTAACGAAAGGCGGAGAGGAAGTGGACTTGGATGTGGAGCAGGCTAAATTACCTGCATACTCTTTGGCACATCTTGAAACGCTTTACAATACAACAGAACAGGCAGTTGAAGAGAATGAAAAGAAACTGGTTGCGCTTTCCGAAACGGATATTCCTTCATTGA
The DNA here is from genome assembly GCF_003603455.1 of Bacteroides sp. AM37-9. NCBI lineage: Bacteria > Pseudomonadati > Bacteroidota > Bacteroidia > Bacteroidales > Bacteroidaceae > Bacteroides > Bacteroides sp. AM37-9. The sequence continues at coordinate 6,433 of NZ_QTNF01000046.1, forward strand.
AGGCTGCTCTGAAAGAGTTGCAAAGCCAGATTGAATTTTCTAAAGTTGTGTTAAGTTCCGAACAGACTGCCGGTGACAAACTGATGTTGATTGAAGGATGGGCGCCTGCATTCAGCCAAGTGGAGATAGAGGCCTATCTGAATGACGCACATGTATATTATGAGATTACCGATCCGATGCCGGGCGATAATGTTCCTATTCGATTGAATAATAAGGGATTCTTTGCTTGGTTCGAACCGATCTGTAAGCTGTATATGCTTCCGAAGTATAATGAATTGGACTTGACGCCGTTCTTTGCCCCATTCTTTATGGTCTTTTTCGGACTTTGTCTGGGAGATTCCGGATATGGTTTGTTCCTGTTCCTGGGAGCTACGGCCTATCGGTTGATGGCGAAGAAAGTAACCCCGTCAATGAAGTCAATCATCTCATTGATACAGGTATTGGCGGTATCAACGTTCTTCTGCGGTTTGCTGACTGGTACGTTCTTCGGAGCGAACATCTACAATTTGGATTGGCCGATTGTTCAACGTTTGAAACATGCTGTCATGATGGATAATAATGATATGTTCCAATTATCGTTGATATTGGGAGCTATCCAGATTTTATTCGGTATGGTGCTGAAAGCTGTGAATCAGACGATTCAGTTTGGTTTCAAATATGCAGTGGCAACTATCGGATGGATCATCCTGCTGGTTTCAATGGCAGTTTCAGCTTTGTTACCGGACGTAATGCCGATGGGAAGCACGGTGCACTTGATAATCCTGGGTGTTTCAGCTGCTATGATTTTCCTTTATAACAGTCCGGGAAAGAACATATTCCTGAATATCGGATTGGGATTGTGGGATTCATACAACATGGTTACCGGTTTGCTAGGAGATGTTTTGTCCTACGTTCGTCTGTTTGCCCTCGGACTTTCCGGAGGTATTCTGGCGGGAGTGTTCAACAGTCTGGCAGTAGGTATGAGTCCGGATAATGTAATAGCAGGCCCGATTGTAATGGTGCTGATTTTCGTGATCGGTCATGCAATCAATATTTTCATGAATGTGCTGGGTGCAATGGTTCACCCAATGCGTCTGACGTTCGTTGAGTTCTTCAAGAACTCCGGATATGAAGGAGGCGGTAAAGAGTACAAACCGTTCAGAAATTGAAAAAACTGAAGATTAAAAATTAGAAATAGAGAATTAATATTTTAAGAATTAAACAATAAAAAATAGAATAAGATTATGGAAATGAATTTGTTTATCGCCTACATTGGCATCGCGATTATGGTTGGTTTGTCTGGCATCGGTAGTGCTTACGGAGTAACTATTGCAGGTAATGCTGCCATCGGAGCATTGAAGAAGAATGATAGTGCATTCGGTAACTTCCTGGTATTGACAGCCCTTCCGGGTACACAGGGTCTTTATGGTTTTGCCGGTTATTTCATGTTTCAGACTATCTTCAGCATTTTGACTCCTGAAATTACAGCTATCCAGGCATCAGCAGTTCTTGGTGCAGGTATTGCTTTAGGATTGGTTGCCTTATTCTCCGCTATCCGTCAGGGACAAGTTTGTGCAAACGGTATTGCAGCTATCGGACAGGGACACAATGTATTTAGTAATACGTTGATTCTTGCCGTATTCCCCGAGCTTTATGCAATCGTTGCTTTGGCTGCAACCTTCTTGATCGGTAGTGCACTCGTTGCATAATTTTTAGCAAGAATATTTCCTATAAAGGAGTTTCAATCCCCTTGTACATGCAGCTTTGCATGTGCAAGGGGATATTCTTTTTTCATTATAGGGCAACGTTTCTTTCCTCTTCTTAACTCATATTTTTCGCATAAAGTATTATTTTTCAAAGAATAATGTGTACTTTTGCACTCGCATACTAAAAAGAGTTTTAATATATTATATGGTAAAAGATTTATTAACCCCCGATTATATCTTCGAGTCCAGCTGGGAAGTATGTAATAAAGTGGGAGGAATATACACCGTCTTGTCGACACGGGCAAATACATTGCAGGAAAAGTTCCGCGACAGAATTTTCTTCATAGGTCCTGATGTATGGCAAGGAAAAGAAAACCCTCTATTCATCGAGTCGGATAACCTATGTGCTGCCTGGAAAAAGCATGCACTTGAGAAAGACGAACTTTCTGTCCGTATAGGACGATGGAATATCCCCGGTGAACCCATAGTCATTCTTGTTGATTTCCAACCTTTTTTTGAAAAGAAAGACGATATATACACAGAAATGTGGAATCGTTATCAAGTAGATTCGTTGCACGCTTATGGCGATTACGACGAAGCTTCTATGTTTTCATACGCTGCGGGAAGAGTGGTGGAGAGTTTCTATCGCTACAACCTGACAGAAACGGATAAGGTGGTATATCAGGCGCATGAATGGATGACTGGAATGGGAGCACTTTATGTACAGGAAGCTGTGCCGGAGGTGGCTACTATTTTTACGACCCATGCTACTTCTATCGGTCGTTCTATTGCCGGTAATCATAAACCGTTGTACGACTATCTGTTTGCTTATAATGGCGACCAGATGGCGCAGGAACTGAACATGCAATCGAAACACTCGATTGAAAAACAGACTGCACATTATGTAGACTGCTTTACGACAGTGAGCGAAATAACCAATAATGAGTGTAAGGAATTACTGGATAAACCGGCAGATGTTGTGCTGATGAACGGTTTTGAAGATGATTTTGTACCGAAAGGAAGCACATTTACCGGAAAACGTAAACGTGCGCGTGCCTTGATGCTCAATGTAGCGAATAAATTATTGGGAACAAATCTGGGTGATGATACGTTAATTGTCGGAACCAGTGGACGATATGAGTTTAAGAATAAAGGTATTGATGTATTTTTGGAATCATTAAACCGCTTGAACAGGGATAAGAATTTGCATAAGAATGTATTGGCATTCATCAATGTACCCGGTTGGGTAGGAGACCCCCGTGAGGATTTGCAGGGACGTTTGAAGAGCAAGGAGAAGTTTGACACTCCGCTCGAAGTACCATTTATCACTCATTGGCTGCATAATATGACTCATGATCAGGTGTTGGATATGTTGAAATATCTGGGAATGGGCAATCGTCCGGAAGATAAGGTAAAAGTGATTTTTGTACCTTGTTATCTGAATGGTCGTGATGGCATCATGAATAAAGAATATTATGATATATTGTTGGGACAGGATTTGAGTGTCTATGCTTCTTATTACGAACCGTGGGGATATACTCCACTGGAAAGTGTAGCATTCCATGTGCCGACAATCACTACTGATCTGGCAGGATTCGGACTTTGGGTAAACAGCCTGAAGAACCAGCATGGCATTAATGATGGAGTAGAAGTGCTGCATCGTTCGGACTATAATTATTCGGAAGTAGCGGATGGTATTAAAGATACGATTACGTTATTTGCGGATAAGACGGAGAAAGAAGTGAAGGAAATCCGTAAGCGTGCTGCCGAAGTGGCAGAACAGGCTTTATGGAAGCACTTTATACAATATTACTATGAGGCTTATGACATTGCCTTGCGCAATGCTATGAAGCGTCAGTTGAGTTAAGAAAGAATTATTTATCAATAAGTAAACGTAAACATTATGAAAATCAAAGTTAGTAATGTGAATACTCCCAACTGGAAAGAGGTTACTGTAAAATCACGTATACCGGAAGAGTTGGAGAAGTTGTCTGAAATCGCACGCAACATTTGGTGGGCATGGAATTTTGAAGCGACTGAACTGTTTAGAGATCTAGATCCGGAACTTTGGAAAGAATGTGGACAGAATCCAGTACTGTTGTTGGAACGTATGAGCTATGAAAAGCTGGAAGCGCTGGCAAAAGACAAAGTGATTCTAAGAAGAATGAATGAAGTTTATACGAAATTCAGAGATTACATGGATGTGAAGCCGGATGAGCAACGCCCATCTATCGCTTATTTCAGTATGGAATATGGCTTGAGCAGCGTCCTGAAAATATATTCCGGTGGTCTGGGTGTATTGGCTGGTGACTATCTGAAAGAGGCTTCCGACAGCAATGTTGATTTGTGTGCGGTAGGCTTCTTGTATCGTTACGGCTACTTTACTCAAACGTTGTCTATGGATGGACAGCAGATTGCCAACTACGAAGCACAAAACTTCGGTCAACTTCCTATCGAACGTGTAATGGATGCCAATGGTCAGCCGTTGATAGTTGACGTTCCTTATCTTGATTATTTTGTTCATGCAAACGTATGGCGTGTAAACGTTGGACGTATTTCTTTGTATCTGCTTGATACGGATAATGAAATGAACAGTGAATTCGACCGTCCTATCACTCACCAGCTTTATGGTGGCGACTGGGAAAACCGTTTGAAACAAGAAATCTTGTTGGGTATCGGTGGTATCCTGACTTTGAAAGCACTGGGCATCAAGAAAGATGTTTATCACTGTAATGAAGGACATGCTGCATTAATCAATGTTCAGCGTATCTGCGACTATGTAGCTACAGGATTGACTTTCGATCAAGCTATCGAGTTGGTTCGTGCTTCTTCTCTTTACACTGTTCATACTCCGGTTCCTGCAGGTCACGACTATTTTGATGAAGGCCTGTTCGGCAAATATATGGGTGGTTATCCTTCCAGAATGGGTATCACTTGGGATGACTTGATGGATCTCGGACGTAACAATCCGGGTGACAAGGGCGAACGTTTCTGTATGTCTGTTTTTGCTTGTAACACTTCACAGGAAGTGAACGGTGTGAGCTGGCTGCACGGAAAGGTTTCTCAAGAAATGTTCTCTTCTATCTGGAAAGGTTATTTCCCGGAAGAAAGCCACGTAGGATACGTAACGAATGGAGTTCACTTCCCGACTTGGAGTGCAACTGAATGGAAAGAACTGTACTTTAAATATTTCAACGAAAATTTCTGGTTCGATCAATCTAATCCTAAGATTTGGGAAGCTATCTACAATGTGCCCGATGAAGAGATTTGGAAGACTCGTATGACTATGAAGAATAAGTTGGTTGACTATATCCGTAAGTCATTCCGCGATACATGGTTGAAGAACCAGGGAGACCCTTCCCGTATCGTTTCATTGATGGATAAGATCAATCCGAATGCATTACTGATTGGTTTCGGTCGTCGTTTTGCTACTTACAAACGTGCACACTTGTTGTTCACCGATTTGGATCGTCTTTCTAAGATTGTGAATAATCCTGATTACCCGGTACAATTCCTGTTTACAGGTAAAGCTCACCCGCACGATGGTGCAGGTCAGGGTTTGATTAAGCGTATTATCGAGATCTCTCGCCGTCCGGAATTCCTGGGTAAGATTATCTTCCTTGAAAATTATGATATGCAATTGGCTCGTCGTCTGGTTTCAGGCGTTGATATCTGGTTGAATACTCCGACTCGTCCGTTGGAAGCATCCGGTACATCGGGCGAAAAGGCTTTGATGAACGGTGTTGTTAACTTCTCTGTATTAGACGGATGGTGGCTGGAAGGTTACCGTGAAGGTGCAGGTTGGGCGTTGACAGAAAAACGTACTTATCAGAACCAGGAACATCAGGATCAGTTGGATGCTGCTACTATTTACAGTATTCTTGAAACTGAAATCTTGCCGTTGTATTATGCACGTAATAAGAAAGGATATTCTGAAGGCTGGATCAAAGTGGTGAAGAATTCTATCGCACAGATCGCTCCTCATTATACAATGAAGCGTCAGTTGGATGATTACTATAGCAAATTCTATTGCAAACTGGCGAAACGCTTCCAAACTTTGGCTGCTAATGATAATGCAAAAGCAAAAGAAATCGCAGCTTGGAAAGAAGAAGTGGTTGCTAAATGGGATGCTATTGAAATCGTATCTTGCGACAAGGTAGAAGACCTGAAGAACGGTGACATCGAAAGCGGAAAAGAATATACTATTACTTACGTGATCGATGAAAAAGGCTTGAATGATGCAGTGGGACTTGAATTGGTTACTACTTACACAACTGCAGACGGCAAACAACATGTTTACTCTGTAGAACCGTTTAGTGTCATCAAGAAAGAAGGTAACTTGTATACATTCCAAGTTAAACACAGCTTGTCAAATGCAGGTAGCTTCAAGGTGTCTTACCGTATGTTCCCGAAGAATCCGGAGCTTCCACACCGTCAAGACTTCTGCTACGTACGTTGGTTTATCTAATTTGTTTGAAATAGAAGTAGGGGAGTCCTTCTCCCTTACTTTCATATATAGATTCAGCCCCTGTGTTCTTTCGAGAATTACAGGGGCTGAATTTTATCTGTTTGGTTGTTGACTTGTGAAGTTTTTAATAAGCAAGGAGCCATCTGAAAAGTCTCTAAAAAGAAAAATCACGCTTACTGCAACATGTCGTAGTAAGCGTGATTTTATAGGATCAAGGCTTTTCGAACAGCCCCTTGTTTGAACTTTAAAGCCTTTGAAAAACCTTCTCTTTCGATCTGTTATTTTACAGCTTCTGCAATTTTAGCCTGAAGTTCTTCTCCATGCAAACCGCGAGCAATAATTTTACCACTGCCATCGATCAATACAGTGTGAGGAATACTGTTTACTGCATAAAGCTGTGCACCTTCACTTTGCCAGAATTTCAGGTCGGACATTTGTGGCCAAGTCATATTCATCTTCTTGATTGCTTCTTTCCATGCAGCTCCATCCTGGTCGAGAGATACGCCTACAATTTCGAAGTTCTTACCTTTATACTTAGCGTAAGTTTCTACCAGATTAGGCATTTCGCGACGGCAAGGACCGCACCAGCTAGCCCAGAAGTCAACCAATACCACTTTACCTTTACCAACGTAGTCAGACAACTTCACAGTCTTTCCTTCCGGAGTCTGCATTTCGAAATCAACAAATTGAGTACCTACGGCAGTCTTTTTCTGCTTGTCGGTCATCTCTTTGATTCTTACGATTGTTTCGTCATTCTGGAAATTCGCAGGAATTTGTTGCAACAAAGCTTCATTTTCGTCAGTAGAGTTATTGTAGAACGTTTGTTTAAACAAGAAAACTCCGACCGGATTGGCGATGTTCTTCTTAACACCTTCTTTGATTACTTTGTCATACTGTTCTTCCAGCTGGGCACCCTCTTTTTGTTTGGCTTCTTTCTGCTCATCACTTAAAGAAGTGTCGCCCATTGCTTCATAAATGGTATTCATTTTCTTGCTGATGTCATTGATTTGAGCTCTGATTTCCTGGTATGCATCATTGTTAGGAGTACCGGTCACAGCGTCGTTATCCTTGGTCAGGGCAACGTTGATTTTTCCGTTTTCGAGGAAGAAATCAATCATCAATGGCTCTCCGTTCACTTCGCAAGTGACATAGCGGCTAACCACAGAATCTTGTGTACCTTCAAAGGTAAAAGTACCTTTGGTGATAACGGCTGTATCTAGTTTGGTCAAATTTCTGCCAGTAGCTTCCTGAAGATAAACGGTGTCACCATCGCTTGCACCTTCTACCGTACCTGTGACAACGTATCCGGCTTTGTTTCCGCCCGTACAAGCTACCATGCCTAACGCTGCCGTTGCAATAACTAAATAAGTTAACTTTTTCATGCTTTTGTAAAATTAGTGAATAAATATTTATGCAAAGATAGATTTTTTTTCTGTCGGGCATCGAAAAACACTGTTATATTAGATTAACACCTAGGTGAAAACCGCAGAAATGTGTACCTTTGCAGCCCAAACTTTAGTATGAATATGCAAGAAGATAAATCCATCATTGAGGTGAGCCACGTATCGAAGTATTTTGGCGATAAAACAGCATTGGATGATGTGACTCTAAACGTGAAAAAGGGCGAGTTTGTCACTATACTTGGTCCTTCCGGTTGCGGTAAAACCACGTTGTTGCGTCTCATTGCCGGTTTTCAGACGGCTTCGGAAGGCGAGATCCGAATTTCGGGGATGGAAATAACACAAACTCCTCCCCACAAGCGTCCCGTGAATACGGTATTTCAGAAATATGCCTTATTCCCGCACTTGAATGTATATGATAACATTGCTTTCGGCCTGAAACTGAAAAAGACACCGAAACAAACCATTGAGAAGAAAGTGAAAGCTGCTTTAAAGATGGTAGGTATGACAGATTATGAATACCGCGATGTGGATTCTCTTTCCGGTGGTCAGCAACAACGTGTAGCCATTGCCCGTGCCATTGTGAATGAGCCGGAAGTGTTGCTATTGGATGAGCCGCTGGCAGCGCTCGACCTGAAAATGCGTAAGGATATGCAAATGGAGCTCAAAGAAATGCATAAATCTTTGGGTATAACGTTTGTTTACGTCACTCACGATCAGGAAGAGGCATTGACGTTGAGTGATACGATTGTTGTGATGAGTGAAGGAAAGATTCAGCAGATCGGTACACCGATTGATATTTATAATGAACCCATCAACGCTTTTGTTGCCGACTTTATCGGAGAAAGCAATATCCTCAATGGTACCATGATTCATGATAAGCTGGTACGCTTCTGCGGCACGGAGTTTGAATGTGTGGATGAAGGATTTGGTGAAAATGTTCCGGTAGACGTAGTCATCCGTCCGGAAGATCTTTATATTTTCCCCGTTTCGGATATGGCGCAGTTGGTAGGCGTGGTAGAGACTTCTATTTTCAAAGGTGTGCATTATGAAATGACGGTGATGTGCGGCGGATATGAATTCCTGGTGCAGGATTACCATCATTTTGAAGTAGGAGCGGAAGTCGGACTGCTGGTGAAGCCGTTTGATATTCACATCATGAAGAAAGAGCGTATCTGCAATACGTTTGAAGGAAAATTGCTGGATGCCACTCATGTGGAATTCCTGGGCTGTAACTTTGAATGTACTCCGGTGGAAGATATAGCTGCCGATACGAATGTCAAAGTGGAGGTAGACTTTGAAAAAGTGATTCTTCAGGATAATGAAGAAGACGGAACGCTCACAGGTGAGGTGAAATTCATCCTTTACAAGGGCGACCATTATCATCTGACCGTATTGTCAGACTGGGACGAGAATGTATTTGTAGATACGAACGATGTATGGGACGACGGAGACCGTGTAGGTATTACCATCCCTCCAGATGCCATTCGTATAATTAAAATAACCGATTAACAGGAAAGGAAGTGAATAAGAAGTTTATAGTCTTTTTGTCATCACGTAAGAGTTGGACTCTCCCTTACATTATTTTTTCGGCGATCTTTGTGATTATACCGCTGTTTTTAATTGTCGTATATGCCTTTACCGATGATAGCGGTCATTTGACACTCGCCAATTTTCAGAAGTTCTTCGAACATCCCGAAGCAATCAATACCTTTGTATATTCTATCGGTATTGCTATCATTACCACCCTTGTTTGTATTTTACTTGGTTATCCTGCAGCATGGATATTGAGTAACAGTAAGCTGAACCGTTCCAAGACGATGGTCGTACTGTTTATCCTGCCGATGTGGGTAAATATTCTTGTGCGTACCCTTGCTACGGTTGCCTTGTTCGACTTTTTTAGTGTACCGTTGGGCGAGGGAGCATTGATATTCGGTATGGTATACAACTTTATCCCCTTTATGATTTATCCTATTTACAACACGTTGCAGAAGATGGATCATAGTTATATTGAAGCTGCACAAGATTTGGGAGCCAATCCGCTGCAAGTCTTTCTGAAAGCAGTCCTTCCGCTTTCTATGCCGGGTGTGATGAGTGGAATTATGATGGTGTTCATGCCGACTATATCGACATTTGCCATTGCCGAGTTGCTGACGATGAATAACATCAAACTCTTTGGTACAACGATTCAGGAAAATATCAATAACAGCATGTGGAACTATGGAGCGGCACTTTCGCTTATTATGTTGCTGCTGATTGCTGCAACTTCTTTGTTTAGCACAGACGATAAGGACAATTCGAACGAAGGAGGCGGGCTATGGTAAAGAAAATATTTGCGCAGGCTTACTTGTGGATATTGCTGTTGCTGCTTTATTCTCCTATCGTGATTATCGTCATCTATTCTTTTACCGAAGCGAAAGTGCTGGGCAACTGGACTGGTTTCTCCACAAAACTTTATACTTCGCTTTTCACTACAGGCACGCATCATTCTTTGATGAATGCATTGATTAACACGATTACTATTGCTCTGCTGGCTGCAACGGCATCTACCTTGCTGGGTAGTGTGGCTGCTATCGGCATCTTTAATCTGAAATCCCGTTCGCGTAAAGCGATTAGTTTTGTGAATAGTATTCCTATTCTGAACGGAGATATCATCACGGGTATTTCGCTTTTCCTTTTGTTTGTTTCTTTAGGAATCACACAAGGATACACAACCGTAGTGCTTGCTCATATTACTTTTTGTACGCCATACGTTGTTTTGAGCGTTCTGCCTCGTTTGAAGCAGATGAACCCGAATATTTATGAGGCCGCTCTTGACTTGGGAGCGACTCCTATGCAGGCTTTGTGGAAAGTCATTGTTCCGGAGATTCGTCCGGGAATGATTAGTGGTTTTATGCTTGCATTGACCCTATCCATTGATGATTTTGCCGTAACTGTCTTTACCATCGGTAATCAAGGTCTGGAGACGCTCTCTACTTATATTTATGCTGATGCCCGCAAAGGAGGGCTGACCCCTGAACTTCGTCCGCTTTCCGCTATTATTTTTGTTGTGGTGTTGGCGTTGCTTATTGTGATCAATCACCGGGCAGGGAAAGCGAAGAAGAAATAATTATTCAATATGCCAATACACTGATATGCTGATTGCATGGCGGCACGTTTTCTGTATTGGTATATTTGTACATTGTAAAATTATTAATTATGAAAAGAATAATTCCTGCTATCCTGTTGTTGCTGAGTTTGACGGGATGTTATAATTCCGGCGAGCCTCGCGAACGGGTTCTTAAAATCTATAACTGGGCGGATTATATCGGGGATGGTGTGCTCGAGGATTTTCAAGCATATTATAAAGAACAGACAGGCGAAAATATCCGCATCGTTTATCAGACATTCGACATTAACGAGATAATGTTGACCAAGATAGAGAAGGGACATGAGGATTTCGACGTGGTCTGCCCTTCGGAATACATTATTGAGCGTATGTTGAAGAAGCGCCTGCTTCTGCCTATTGATACTAATTTTGCCCATTCTCCCAACTATATGAAAAATGTGGCTCCGTTCATACGGGAGCAGATTAATAAATTGAGCCAGCCGGGTGAAGAAGCCAGCCGTTATGCGGTATGCTATATGTGGGGAACTGCGGGACTTCTTTATAACCGGGCTTATGTTCCTGATTCGGTCGCTGCATCCTGGGATTGTCTTTGGAATAAGAAGTATGCCGGCAAAATCCTTATGAAGGATAGTTACCGCGACGCTTACGGTACGGCTATCATTTATGCGCACGCCAAGGAACTGGAAGCGGGGAGTGTGACAGTGGAAGAACTGATGAACGACTATTCTCCACAGGCTATGGAGCTTGCGGAAAAATATCTGAAAGCCCTGAAACCGAATATAGCAGGCTGGGAAGCCGATTTCGGCAAGGAGATGATGACGAAGAACAAGGCCTGGCTGAATATGACGTGGAGTGGTGACGCAATATGGGCGATTGAAGAAGCCGATGCAGTAGGTGTGGACTTGGATTATGAAGTTCCGAAGGAAGGAAGTAATATATGGTATGACGGTTGGGTGATTCCGAAATATGCAAGGAATCCGGAAGCAGCCAGCTATTTTATCAATTTCATGTGTCGTCCGGACATTGCTCTGAGAAATATGGATTTCTGCGGATATGTAAGTTCGATTGCTACTCCGGAGATTCTGGAAGAGAAGATAGACACGACACTTACCTATTTTTCCGATTTAAGTTATTTCTTCGGACCGGGTGCTGATAGCATACAGATTGACAAGATACAATATCCCGACCGCAAAGTAGTGGAACGATGCGCTATGATTCGTGACTTCGGCGATAAGACAAAAGAAGTTCTTGATATCTGGTCGCGTATTAAGGGGGATAATTTAGGAGTGGGTATCACTATTCTTATCTTTGTCGTCGTTGCTTTGATGAGCGGCTGGATGATATATAAAAGATGGCAACGTTACAGCCGCCGGAAACAACAAAGGCGCAGAAGCAGAAGAAAAAAGGTAAAGAGGAATTAATTCATTTGCTATATCATAAATCATTTGATACATCATAAAAAATAAAGCCCGGTAAGCAGAACAGTTACCGAGCTTTATTTTTTATGGCGTCATTACCTCCGTTTCATACCGCGAAGTATATCTTTAGTTTCCTTGTCTACACGGAGAGATTCGATAGTTTTCTGCAATGATTTATTATAAGTCCAGTTATCCAGCTTGCTCTGTTTAAGGTACTCCATTGTCTTTTCGGGGAATTTGATGAAACAGATGGATATCATCCAGGCCATAGCCATACGTGCATAATAAGCATCGTGGCTGAAAGTGTCTGCGTGTGCCAGTAATGCGTCGATATGTTCTTCGTCTACATAATGGAAAAGCATCACAATCCCGAAGCGGATTTCGAACTCTTTGGGAGATATGAGGTAAGGCTGGATAAACTGCCATACAGTTTCTTTTCCTTTCTTCACGGCAGTCTTCAGTTCGCCGCAAAAGATATCACATACAGCCCAGTTGTCGATACGTGGAACGAACATGCTTATGTGTTTCATTCGTTCGTCCAGTTCCATTTTAGCTAATCCGATAACCATTCCCTGAAGCATTGTCTCTTCATAAAACTTAGTATCGGTTGCTTCCACAAACATACGCCAGTTATCTCTCTTTGCGATTTCTTTAGCCAATATTCGTAGTTGCGGAATACGTACACCAAGAATATTCCCGATTCCGGGAACCAGGGCAGAATGAAATTCCTGATACTTGGAATCTACCAAATCCTGCAATTCTTTTCGAATGTTTTCTGTTGTAGTCATTTTGTATAGTTGGTTTCTTCACAAAGGTATAAAAAAAAGAGCATGTCTTGCGCGCAGGCATGCTCCATTTTCTTTTTTTCAGCGAAAGGTTTGTATTACTTCTTGACCATGCTGAAAGTGAATGTTGTAACGGGGAAATTGGGGAAATTTACATCTCCGACTTTTACTCCAGTTGCTTTGATAACGAATGTCAGTTTTTTGCCGTCATAAGCATAAACGCCATTCTTTTCAGCTTCAATAGTTACTGTTATAAGATTTTCAGCCGGTTCTTGTCCTTCTTCTTGTACTTGAATCGGTTCGGTGTATTTAATTTCCAGTGGTTCAGGTTTTAGTTGAAGTAAGATGTTAGATTTACCTTCATCAAAGGTCGGTGTATAAGGAATGTTGTAGTTAATATCACCCAAATTTTCGATGATAGCTCCTGCATTTTCTTCACCGACGATGCTTTTAATCAGATCGTCAACCGGAAGTTTCTTAATCATAATCTGATTGTCTTTTACTTCGGCAGTAACTTCGGCTCCTGCCGGTTCTTCTCCCTCTTCTGCATTTGCCTGGGGACTGACGGGGGTGGATTCCGTCAGCATTGTGCCGGAATAATTGCCATCAACATCTTTAAGGGAATATACGGGAATGTCCGAATCGTCGTCACTGCTACATGCAGTAAAAGAAGTGACCATGCTCAGTGTCATTGCCAATAAGACAAAGCGATTAAAACAACAAACTTTTTTCATTTTAGTTAAAGTTTTCATACTGTTTAAATAATTAGATTATTAATTTCAAAATTAAGGTGTACGTACATAGTGTAAATGCTACGATTAATACAATACTGCATGAAGAAGTAAAAAAAGAAAGGTTTCTTTATGCAAGTGTTATAGTGAAGATCCCTGTCGGTGGGATCTTCGGATATATAGCTTCGTATTTGTTTTATTGTTTTTTCATGATAGACTCGCTTGGCGTTATACCAAAATACTCTTTGTATTTATGACGGAAGTTTTTGAGGCTCTTCAATCCGATCATTTCGGGAAGAACATTGACGGAGTATTTCCCGCTTTCCAATAGCTCACGTGCTTTTTCCATACGAATCCGGTAAATCAAGTACTTGGGCGCTTCTCCTGTCAGTGCTTTCCATTTCGTAAAGAAAGCGGTTCTACTCATATATAGTTCTGAGGCGATTTCATCTATTGTCAGATTTTCCTTATCTATATTTCTTAGAATAAACTCCTTTACCTGATTGATAAGGTCGTAATTTTCCTCATCTGAAATTTTGTCTTCCCCAACTTCCAGAAACTTCTTTCCAAATATTCTTTCTAAGAATGATTTTCTGAGGAAACGGTTGTTTCTGATAAGGACATTCATTTCTGTTTTTAAATCTTCGACGTGAAAAGGTATATATAAGAATACGTCAGCCAGGGAGCTTTCCCTTTTGCTGCGTTGTCCTGTATCTATATGTGAGCCATAGAGGATAATAGGGATAACGGATGTTTCTCCTGATGTTTTTAGTCTCGATGATAGTTCATTGCCGTACATTCCATGGAGCATAATGTCGCAAATCACTAAATCCGGATATTCCTCTTTTATACATTCTAAAGCATCCAAACCATTCTCGAAACTTTTTACGATAAAATCCTTTGATAAACGTTCTTCCAGGTACAACCTGAACTCTTTATTGCTGTCAGCGAGGACGACCAACGGTTTAGTGGAATTTCTCTTTTGTGAATCCTTGCCGAATAAAGTATCTGTTCTTTCTTCTGCCGGATTTGACTCGATTTGTATGGCGGTATGTTGGTGAACATTTTCCGGCGAATCTTTTGAAGGGAATTTTAGAGCAATAGTGTGGCTGGAATGGTTAATCAGAATCTTTCCATTGCACATCTTTATCAACCTTTTGCAGAATATATTTTTTGCAAAATTGTATTCGAGTTCTTCTTTTCGTTTGAATAGTTGCCAATTTTTACATTTATAACATTGAAGTATTTTCTTATTTTCGAAATCAGTTATTTTTATTTGCCAGTATTCAGGATTAGAGGTGATTAGCAGGGTAATAGTTTTCTTTTGTTCGGTATGGTCTATGGCATATTTTATAAATTTGTCGATCACCGGAGATATTTTGCTTTGGTCGAACCAGACGCTGGCATAATTAAAGTCTGTTTTAATGTTCAGCCCTACCAAATTGTTGGCAGCATGTGTTTTTAAAGAAGTAATTCTGTTTTTGATAAATGCTCCCAGTTCATATTCCGAGGAATTCAGCTTTTCAGTGTTTGCAAACAATTGCTTTAAATCCATCAATCTGGTTAAATGTATGTTGAGGCAATCTATGTTTTGGATAGCTAGTGATAGCTCTTTTCTGATATTTTCGGGGGAAACGTCATTATATGCTATTTTCAATGGAGTATGAACTAATGTAAGCGGAGTACGAATGCTCTCGAAAGAGTCTATAAAATATTGACTCCCTTCTTTTAGAAGATTTCTTTCTTTCTGTATCGTAATGATATGTGTTATAATCCAATAAATAGAAATACCTCCTGCCAGGAGTATTGAGGTAAAGTTTAATTGATAAAGAATGAGTATTGCTATGGCACTGTAAACGAGGGGTGACGTTTGTAATAAGTATTTCATATTATATTTTTTAGTGACGTCACTCAGATGAAATAGACCCATTTCTTTCATTTCAGAAAAAAGAGGAAATTCACTATCCTAATATTTAACATCATTTTTTGGGAGGGGAAGAAACGGTGAATATCCTCTAAGTAACAATAATTAATTAGTTTTATTGGTTGAATATTATTTTGTCTCCTGTAGATGTGTAGGGGAGCGTATTGTATATTGGGTATTATTGAGGAATGTCTCATTTAATACCATTCTGTATTTCCTCATAATATATAAACTGGAAAGATAATGGAGGTTAGGTTTTTTTATAAGAAGGAATGATTGATATATTTCTACGAAGTAAAAATAATGATAAGTTTTAATAAGTAGATACTGTTGTCAGTTTTGAATGTTGGGATGTTTCTATTTGGTATTAATGATGCGATGAATGGTATGATTGAGTTGTGATTTGTTGGCAATTATGTTTTGCTTGTCGGTATACTTGCAAAAGAGATATACCATTTTTCCATTAAATACATCTCTTTTTTATTAAGACAATAGTAATATTGAATTTTCCTGCTTTTAAATATTTCTTAATGTTTCACTTGGCGCTATGCCGAAGTGTTTCTTGTATTTATTGCGGAAGTTCTTTACATCTTTTAGTTCGACCATTTCAGGTATCTCCTGTATGCGATATTTTCCGCTTTCCAATAGTTCGCGTGCTTTTTCCATACGAATCCTGGTCATGAATTTCCATTTAATGAAAAACTTAGTCCGGCTTATGCCCGTTTCACTGGCAATATGGCTTATCTTTAGTGATTCGTTATCCAATATGAATTTCTTTACCTTGTTGATGAGTTGGTAGTTATCCTCTTCCGGCATTTCTTCGATATCTGTTTCCAGAAACTTTTCTCCGAATATTTTCTGTAAGAATGACTTTCTAAGAAAGCGGTAGTTTTTGATAAGAACAGATATCTCGATTTTTAAGTTTTCGATATTGAATGGCATATACAAGAATGTATCGGCTAAAGAAGCATTTCTTTTATAGTCTTGGTTCATATCAATAGGAGAGCCATATAGGATAATCGGGATAATAGAAGTGTCACAGGAGGTTTTTAATCTTGATTAATGTTTTAAATTTTATTATAAGGAAGGCTTTCCCTCCAAGTAACGATGATTAATTTGATTTATTCTTTTTGTTTTCAGGCATGATGAATCAGTCTAATATGTGAATATTTGAAGAGGGGGCGCTCTGGACTTAAATAGAGTGCTATCGGAACATATCTCAATAGCTGTTTGCTTGTGTTTTATCATATACAAATAATCAACTAATATAAATGTCTTTCCTTCTTATGGATAGGAAATTGTATTTATGAAGTAAAGGTACTAAAAAGTAATAATAAATCAATTGCTTTATTTGTGTAAATGTTAGGCTTACTGCTAATATACACGTTTTCTATGACTAATCGCAAATAAAAGTTGTATAAAATATTTTATTGTTATATATTCTGCTGTATATGGGTGCTGATGATTTAGAGTGTGTGATTTGTGGATGAATTCTAATTGTTAAAATGGAGTGTGAAATATTGGTAATATATTGATGGTATCTTTTTTTCTTTGGTAGTTACTTCCAGTCTGTTACTATTGGCTATATATTAAAATAAGAGTCGTATGATTTTCTCACACGACTCTTGTTTGTAATTTAATATATAGCCTTTGATTGTTTATAACTTTTCAATCTCCTCCGGTGATAGCCCGGTAGCTTTATGGATGGCTGTTATGTCTACTCCTAATGACTTTAAATTATTAGCAATTTCTAATCTTTCTTCCATTTTTCCTTCCATTTTTCCTTCCATTTTTCCTTCCATGCGTCCCTCCATACGCCCTTCTAGTTTTGCTCCATCTAATACATCATTTTGTATCATGATGGCACTAAGGTGCTCGTCGTAGGCATGTCTTTCTTCCTTGGACATATTGTAATAGATAAGTTTCTGGCGTGCTTCTTCCAGACCGGGGGCTGTTGTATCGGGGCGAATGCAACCGGTTTTCAAGTATTCAATCCACTCTTCCAATGGAGTGACGGCCACTTTATCGAATTCATTCACACGAATCAAGAAATACTCCGGAAAGATTTCTGCCGGAATCTTATGGACGATGGCGTCTTTTTCTTTAGTAGTTACTTCCAGTCTGTCTCCTGTATGTACTCCGATAAAGTGGTTTTGTCCATGATACAAATAATCTTCTCCCTTGCCGATATCGAAGTATAGAATACTGATAGAGTATATTTTTTTCACCGCATAGTAGCGTTCTCCTAAAGAAATATGTTCAGTGATTGCTTTTGCCACTCCGTATAAGATACGTTCCAGATAATAGAGCTCCCGTGTATTTTGGATCTCTACAATAATGATTTCGTCTTTACTGTTTCTGGCTTTAATATCTACCCGGTTGAATTTATCATCGATTGTTTGTTGGTTGCTTTCACTTTCCAATATCTCTATGATTTTCACGTTTTCACCGAGAAGGACAGTCAAGAAACCTTCTAATACGCCGAAATTTGCTTTTTGGCGGAGAAGTCTTTTCACAGCCCAGTCAAAGCGTATATATTTGTCTTGTTGTTCCATATCAATTTAATTTTTAGGTTATTGCAAAGCTACGACTTTTTTTTAGATAATGGCTACTCTTTGAGTTTATATTTTTTGTGAATGAATCTGTGCATATTTGGCAAATTCATCAGAAGGCAATTTAAATTATTCCATAGTAGAGAGTTAATTATTAACGCTGTCATATTTTAGTATTCCCTTTTATGTAACTTAAAGTAGGAGTAAAAATGTGGCAGCGTTTTAGGTTGAAAATTTTAGGTAGTTATTATTCTTTGTTTTTTTGTGTCACTTCAATGTCTTCCGGCCAAATAGCTTTAGTATATGCTTTTGCATCATTGCCGTTTTCTGTATAGTCTTTCGCTATATCCCCTTTGCCTTCATTAAACTTTCAATAGGCTTTTAAACCTGTAGTTTGAGGATCGACATCATACATATTCTTGTAAATTTCTTCTTGTGAACGTATTACGTTCCATATGCGTACTTCGCAGATTTCACCATTTAATTGACGAGTCATATTCTCTGGCTCACCATAGGAGTGTCCTATTTTAAACATAAAGTCTTTTCTTCGGTGTCATAAGTCACGGCTACATGATACCATTCGCTTGGTTGCAACAATTTTCCTTCGTTTGCCTTGGGGAATTATATAAAACTTATAATATTTAGTGTCCAGTATTGCATAATTGGTGCTGAGACGCGCGTTGTAATAACCTAATCAACGAAGGATCTACCTGAAAATTAACATCAATATATTGTTCGGCAGGATATGCCAACACAGCAGAAAGCTATTGCTACCCTGTTTGTTTGAGATTATTAAATGTGAAATTAGCTACATTCTTCACTTTGTCGCATCTATATATGGCATTGTCAAAAGGGAATTTTTTATGAAAAAAAGATGAATGAAATAGTGACGCTATCCACTGCGGATGGCGTCACTATATGGGTGGGATAGTGACGGTATCATGATGGGATAGCGTCACTATTTTTAAGTTTGTTTTTTACCAATTTCTTTTCACTGTACGGTAACCATAACCAATGATTACAAGGAAGCAGATGAAGGGTAGAATGAATGAAACATTGACAGCCGGTAACCAGGCTATTTGTTTCAGGTCAATGATACTTGCCTGTAGCGGTGGAAGAACAGAACCTCCCAGGATAGCCATGATAAGGCCTGCAGCTCCAAACTTAGCATCATCTCCCATGCCTTTCAAGGCAATACCATAGATGGTAGGGAACATCAATGACATGCAAGCCGATACTGCTACAAGGCAATACATTCCGAAGATATTTTGAAGGAAGATTACGCCTAAAGTGAAAATACCTCCGAAGATAGCGAGGATCATCAGCAATTTACCAGCATTGAGATAGCGCAGAATGAATGTACAGATGAAACGGCTGATACAAAATATCACCATTGCTATGATATTATATTGTTGTGATAGCACTTCCGCACTTTTCTCGTCCATACCTTGTGACATGAACAAGCGTGTTCCATACTGAATGATGAAAGTCCAGCACATAATTTGCGCGCCTACATAGAAGAATTGAGCAATTACCCCTTCACGATAACGCGTTTGGGTGAAAATGCGTTTCAGTGTAGGAAAGAAATCTATTCTATGATTCTGATCTCCATTTTTCGGCATCTTGACGAATCGTATCAGAAGTAACATAGCCACAATGATAAGTCCGATAATGAGATAAGGAGCAATCAGAACGCTAAGATCACTTTCTTTAATTGCTTGAAATTCACTGTCGTTAAGCAATGCACGGTCTTCGGTACACATCGGATGTAACTTCGCTTGAATGAACTGCATGGCTACATACATTCCGAGAAGTGACCCCATCGGATTGAAAGACTGTGCAAGGTTCAAACGCCGGGTAGCTGTTTCTTCCGTGCCCATAGAAAGAATATACGGGTTACAGCTTGTCTCGAGGAAGGACAATCCGCAGGTCAGGATGAAATAGGCAATCAAAAACGGATAATATTCTCCCGTCATTTTGGCGGGGAAGAATAAAAATGCTCCGAAAGCATACATTCCCAGTCCTAACAAAACACCGGCTTTGTAGGAATATTTGCGGATGAATATGGCAGCCGGGAAAGCCATTGCAAAGTACCCTCCATAGAAGGCAACCTGTACTAATGCTCCGTCGGTAGCACTCATCCGGAAAATCTTGGAGAATGCCTTTACCATCGGATTGGTAATATCATTGGCAAATCCCCATAATGCAAAACATGAGGTAATGAGAACAAAAGGTATAAGATAACTGATGCCATCTTTCGAGAGGATGGACTGTTTGGGGTGTTTCATGGTTGTTTCTAGTATTTTTTAAGTGTTATACAAATGGAACATTCTCTCCATCGGTTTCCATTTCTCTGCGGAACTCATTCCGGGAGCGGCTTGTTGGAAGATGGCCATATATTCTTCCCACTCCTGTTGGCGGGGAAGCGTGTTCAGGCGTTCCATTGCTGTGTCCCAGTCAAAATCAAGGGGAGTTTCGACAATCATAAACAGTCGTGTTCCCAAGATATAAATTTCCATTTCCAGAATACCGACTTCCCGGATCCCGGCTAGGATTTCGGGCCATGCTTCCGTTTGGCTATGTCTTTTCCGATATTCAGCGATCAGTTCCGGAGAATCGTGTAAATCGAGGGTTTGGCAATATCGTTTGACGGGAACGTCATAAGATTGAACCTGATAACCGGTTTTGGGTGTTTCCATATACTTTTATTTTTTAGGGTAATATACTTGTGGGGTAACGCTACGAGTTACAATCTCTCTCAATTCACGGAGATCGGCTATTTCTCCTTTTGCCATAGCCTGTGTCAGAATGTTTCCCATTGCAGTAGCTTCTACCGGACCTGCATAAACGGGAATACCGAGTTCGTCAGCTGTCAGTTGGTTGAGTAATTGGTTTTGTGATCCTCCGCCGATGATGTTTAGCTGACGGATCGGAGAGGGGAGACAATGGTTGAGCTGTTCCACCGCCTGCCGATATTTGAAAGCTAATGACTGGAGTACACATCGCACGGTTTCTGCTTTGTTTTTCGGCACTTGCAAAGCATGATGCCGACAATAATGAATAAGAGCGTTTTCCATATTTTCCGGATTCATGAATGTTGCGTCATCCACAGGGATAATGGTCGCAATCTGTGCTTCGGCAGCTTGCGGGATGATTATATCATAATTTTGTTCTTCGCCACATGCTTTCCATTCACTCATCAAGCGTTGCAAAATCCATAATCCTGTTATATTCTGTAGGAAACGGATTTTGCCGTCTACGCCTCCTTCATTGGTGAATTGAGCTTTTCTTGCTTCTTCCGTCAATATGGGTTCATCCACTTCCACTCCCAGTAGCGACCAAGTGCCGGAACTAAGGAAAGCGATAGGATTTTCTACGGCAGGAACAGCGGCGACGGCACTGGCTGTGTCGTGTGAGCCGACGGCAATAACGTCTACGGTACCCAGTCCTGTTTCGCGGGCAATATCCTCTTTCAGAGTCCCTCTGATTGTTCCGGGGAGAATAATCTCACCGAACAGATGTTCGGGAATACCTAAGGCGCGTATGGTATCCACTGACCAGTTCCGCGATTGGGCATCGAGTAGTTCGGAGGTGGAGGCAATGCAATATTCATTATTGGCTACTCCTGTCAGGAAATAGCTGAAGAGGTCGGGCATGAATAACAGTTGCCGGGCAATTTCCAACTGCGCATCTTGATGCTGTTTCATGCTGTAAAGTTGAAACAGCGTATTGATAGCCATTACCTGAATACCGGTGTCGGCATAGTGTTGGCGTTCATCCAGTAGCTTGAATACTTCTTCCGGTATTCCTTCTGTTCTTGCGTCCCGATAACAGACTGGATTTCCTAACAGGTTTCCATGTTTGTCAATCAGTCCGAAATCCACTCCCCAGGTGTCAATACCAATACTTTTTACGGCATATCCTTTTTGTGCAGCCAGTTTCAGTCCGGTCTTCATATCTTCGAACAGTGCCGGGAAATCCCAGTAGATATGATTTCCTAGTTTGACCTGTCGATTGCAAAAGCGGTATACTTCTTCCAACTCCAGTTTGCCATGGTGAAGGAAGCCGGCGATAATTCGTCCACTTCCGCCTCCGAAGTCTGCTGCTAAATAAGTGTGTTTGATGGTATCTTTCATGGTATATTGCCCGGATATTAGTTGGTTTTCTTTCCTAATACGTAGATTTCCAGGTCTTCAATTTCTGCCGGTGTGAGTACTGAATAATCACCGCCGGATTGAATGATGATGCGGCAAGCCATTTCAAAGAAGGTAGCCCGTTCGTATACTTGATCGAAGTCTTTTCCGCATACCACTTGTCCGTGGTTGGTTAGTAAAACCGAGTTATGCTTTAACATGGCTTCTACCACAGCTTTTGCTAGTTCCGGTGAGCCGGGACGATAATACGGAATCACAGGTATTTCCGAACCTACATGACAGGGAATTTCTGCTGTTACATTGAAATTTGTCGGTTTGTTCTTCATGCAGGAGACAGCCGTGGCATATTCCGATTGGAAGTGGAGAACGACATTGACGTCCGGACGTTCGCGGAGAATCCCTAAATGGAATGTACTTTCCATAGAAGGTTTTACACCATTGGTAGGAGTGCCGCTGGCAATATGGCAGATAGATACTTTTTCTTTGCCAAGTGTGGGAACCCAGGAACCCGTACCGGAAATCAATGCTTCTTCACCGATTCTCCAGGAAAGGTTACCGCTGCTGCAAAGCATTAACTTTGCATCCCCGTAACGGTGTGCTTGTTGGATGAACTGTTCGATATGTTCGTTGGTAATCATAATTGCAAAGATAAAAAAATTAGAATTAAGTGAGTCGAAATTGCTTTTATTTAGACATAAGAACAAAAGAACATAAGGTCTGCGCTAATAGAATTATTTATAGCTGTTTATTGAAGTTGTTTTATCTTTTGTCCTTATGTTCTTTTGTCTGAATTAAAATTATTTGTAGATAGGACCGTAAGTGGTACAAGCTCTGTAGTCCGCTCCTTCCTTATCCATGCCGAAGGCGTTCCAAGCTGCCGGACGGAATATTTCGTTGTCTTCTACATTGTGCATGCATACCGGGATGCGGAGCATGGAAGCAAGAGTGATTAAGTCCTGACCGATGTGTCCATAACTGATGGCTCCATGATTGGCTCCCCAGTTATTCATTACTGAATATACATCTTTGAAAGCAGGTTTTTCACATAGACGCGGTACAAACCAGGTGGTAGGCCATGTAGGATCTGTACGCATATTCAGTTTTTGGTGGATTTCCGGATCTATTTCTACTGTCCATCCTTCTGCGATTTGCAGGACAGGGCCTAAGCCTTTAATCAGGTTGAGGCGCATCATGGTTACGGGCATGCCACCTTTTGACAGGAAGTTGGAAGAGAAACCGCCGCCACGGAAGTAGTCACGGTCTGCCGGATACCAGGTAGTTGCTTTCAGGCAGTTTTCTACGTCAGCGTCCGTCAGGTTCCATGGTTCTTTCATAACCGGACTGCCTGCCGCGTCTAATGATTGGCCGGAACCGTCGAGAGTCGTTGCGCCGGAATTGATAAGATGAATGATACCATTTGCTGCCAATCCGCTCAATTCTTTGCCGGTTACACGTTTCACGGCTTCAGGACTCCAGTAAGTACGTACGTCGGAGAATATTTGGGCGCGGTTGGTCAATAAATGTCCGAACAGCATAGCTACGCCGTTGCAGGCATCGTTCTCGGTAGCTACGACAAATGCTTCACGAATACCGTTCCAGTCAAAAGAAGTGTTGAGCAGAGCTTCCGGATAGTCACCGTTAGGATAGAAGTCTGTCCATTGGCGTTGTCCTTGGAAACCGGCTGCAATGGCATTGTGTCCCAAGGCTTCTTCCTTGAATCCCATTTCTTTCAATTTGGGATTTCCGGTCATCAAGTCGCGCATGATAATCGTCATCTTTACAATGAATTCCCAATCAGCATCTTTCTGTTCACGGGTTTTACGTTTTTCAGGACGGTTCTTGAAGTCTTCACCTTCGTTTGTCTTGCAATTTTTTTCAGTCCAGGCCATGGCTTTGGCGTATTCTTCGTGGTCATAGATGCCTTCGTCCATTCGACGGATGATTTCTGTGAGGTCTATTGACTCATTACGCATTCCCAGATACTCTTGGAAGAAATCAGGATTAACGATGGAACCGGCGATACCCATAGATACACTACCCATTGACAGGTAAGATTTGCCTCTCATCGTAGCTACTGCCTGTGCGGCACGTGCAAAGCGAAGAATCTTTTCCGATACATCTTCAGGGATTGTGTTGTCGTTCAAATCTTGAACGTCGCGTCCGTAGATACCGAATGCGGGAAGGCCTTTTTGTGCGTGTCCGGCAAGTACAGCAGCAAGGTATACAGCTCCCGGACGTTCTGTGCCGTTGAATCCCCAGACAGCTTTCGGATAATGCGGGTTCATATCCATCGTTTCAGCACCGTAGCACCAGCAAGAAGTGACGGTAATGGTAGAGCCGACCCCTTCTCTTTCAAACTTTTCCGCACAAGCGGCACTTTCGGCTACGCGTCCGATCGTGCTATCGGCTATAACACATTCCACCGGACTGCCATCACCGTTTTTCAGGTTGCTGCTGATTAACTCGGCTACTGCTTTTGCCAAATTCATTGTTTTCTCTTCAAGGCTTTCGCGAACGCCACCCTGGCGACCATCGATTGTGGGACGAATCCCGATTTTTGGATACTTTTTCATGGTTTCTATCTATTAAAGGATTAATTAATATCTGTGCTGAACTGTGCTGATTCTTTCGCAAAAAAAATTAAAGCGACTTTCGAAGTCTTACTTCCGTCGGCAAGAACTTCTGCACCGGTACATTATTGAGAACAAAATTGGCCGCTTCATTTCCCATCATTTCCCAATCAATACTCAATGAGGTTATTCCTTCGTCAATCACTTCATAGGAAGGAATATCATTGTAAGCCAATAGGCCAAAATCTTTTCCGCATTTCAGCCCTTCCAATCTTCCTTGTTTCACCACCTTTACTACGTCTTGTTGTTTGATAGCGATATAGGCAACTCCCTTACGTACAATCAGGTTCTCAATATCCTCCTGTATTTCACAGAGAAATCCCTGTTCCTGGCAGAAACGGGTAAAATATACCTTACTGCTTTGAGGGTGTTTCAGGCTTTTGGGAAACAGAAAAACGAGCTGGTGATAGTTCCTTAACCTTTCCTTGAGCAGATTCAATGCCTGATAGAAAGAATCATCAAAATCCTGGCAGATATATGAATACTTTTCTTTTTCAAATTTGCCGAAATCGAGAAGTAATAATCTTGAAGGATTAATTTTATTGAGAACAGTGCTGAATTTCTCGTTATCGAAATTCATCACGATGTATTTGTTGTATTTTCCGATGGATTCCCGGAGGATCGTATTGAACAACCGTTCGTTGTATTGATGAAACAATAAGTCTACCTTATAGTTGATAGGCAGATGTCTGACGAAACT
This sequence comes from Bacteroides sp. AM37-9, assembly GCF_003603455.1. NCBI lineage: Bacteria > Pseudomonadati > Bacteroidota > Bacteroidia > Bacteroidales > Bacteroidaceae > Bacteroides > Bacteroides sp. AM37-9. The sequence continues at coordinate 31,989 of NZ_QTNF01000046.1, forward strand.
GTTATATAAGGCTTCTTTGAAAGGAGTATATTGGTCGAGCAGCAATAAGACATTGGTCACCTGGCTCGTCACATAATAACCCTTGCCGGGAGTGGAGTCAATCAAGCCTCGTTCGCGTAAATCAAGGAAAGCCTTGAAAACTGTATCACGTGATACTCCGTATTGAGCGCTTAACTGATTGATGGAAGGCAAAGAATCTCCTTCAAGAAATTCTTTCCTGGAAATCGCCTGGCTAAGTGCGTCCGCTAGTTGCGTAACCTTGCTTGCCTGTTGTCCGAATGTTGCCTTTTTATCAGTTCGTTTCATATTCGAAAAATAAGTAATACTGTGCTGAACTATGCTGATGCAAAGAAAGGCATTTTATTCTGAACGGAATAAATAATTTGATATGTTTTATAGCATAAAGTAATAAAAAAATCCCCTCCGGCGGACCGGAGAGGATTTATTGCTTTTTCCTAATTTCTTGTTCGGAATCTGCTGAAAATTATTCAGCAGCAGCTTCTGTTGCAGGAGCTTCTTCAGCCGGAGCTGCGGCAGCTTCTTCTGCAGGTGCTTCAGCAGCAGCTTTTTCAGCAGCTTCAGCAGCTTTCTTTTCAGCGAGTGCTTTTGCTTTCACTTCGTTGATTTTCTTTTCTGCTTCCAGACGTGCTTTAGCTTCAGCTTTCTTAGCTTCGTCTTGTTTAGCTTTCAAAGTAGCCAAACCTGACTGTTTGTTGTTTTTCCAAGCTTCGAATTTAGCTTCTGCTTCTGCTTCTCCGAATGCGCCTTTTGCTACACCGCCCAGAAGATGTTTCTTCATGTAAACTCCTTCACGAGAAAGGATGTTACGTACAGTGTCACTTGGTTGTGCACCTTTCAGTACCCATGCCAATGCAGCGTCGAAATTCAAATCTACTGTAGCAGGATTGGTGTTAGGGTTGTAAGTACCAATCTTCTCAATAAATTTACCATCACGTGGTGCTCTGCTGTCTGCAATTACAATTGAATAGAACGCGTAACTTTTACGTCCGTGTCTCTGCAATCTGATTCTAGTTGCCATTTTAAATAATTGTTTTTAATGATTGATTTGAATTATGCTATTATCTCGTAATAGCGGGCACAAAGATACGGCTTTTCTTTTGATTGACAAACATTTCGTATCTTTTTTACGAATACCGTTTTGGATAGCGGAACAAAATCGCGAGCAGGGCGCATGCTCCCATTGTAAACGGATAATAGAGATTGCCGATGATACTGATGGGGGAGATACTGGCAAGTCCCGCTGCAATCAGCATCTGCGCTCCGTATGGAATAATCCCTTGTATCAGGCAGGAGAAAGTATCGAGGATACTGGCTGTTTTTCTTCGGTCGAGATGGAATTTCACGGCAATATCTTTGGCAATCGGTCCTGTTGTGATAATGGCAATCGTGTTGTTGGCAGTACATAAGTTGGCGATACTTACCAGGGCTGCGATGCTTAATTCGGCTCCTCTTTTACCATTGACGTGGCGGGTGAGTTTCTGGATAATGAAATCGATACCACCGTTATAACGGATTGTTTCGAGCATCCCTCCGGCCAGCAGAGTGATAATAATCAGTTCTCCCATTCCTGTAATTCCTGTTCCCATGGCACCAAACCAGTCGAAGATCCCGAAGCTGCCGGTCGCAATGCCAATGATGCCACTTGTCAATATACCTATTATGAGTACGAGCATCACGTTCATTCCGGCAATGGCTGTTCCTAATACTATTATATAAGGTATAACTTTGATCCATTCAATGGTCTGTGTTTGGGTGGGAGCTGTAATGGATAGTCCCTGAAATATGTAAATTCCCAACACAATGATGGCTGCCGGGACGACAATCATAGAATTTACACGGAATTTATCACGCATTACACATTCCTGGGTTTTTGTCGAAGCGATGGTGGTGTCGGAGATAAAAGATAAGTTGTCTCCGAAAAAAGAACCGCCTACTACGACGGCTACCATAAAGGGGAGAGCTATTTCAGTTTTTTCTGCCAGTCCTACGGCAACGGGAGTAAGGGCGACAATAGTTCCCACACTGGTTCCGATGGATAAAGAGATGAAACAGGCGGCAATAAAGATACCTGCCAGCAATAAATTGTCAGGAAGAATATGCAGCGTCAGATTGACGGTGGCATCGATTGCACCCATTTGCTTTGCGCTTTGGGCAAAAGCTCCGGCAAGGATGAATATCCATATCATCAGGAGGATATTCTTATTGGCAGCTCCTACCGAGAATTGATAGATACGCTGGTCCAGTTTCAAGCCGCGTGTAATGGCGATGGCATAACAGGAAGAGACGAGGAAAGCCACTGTGATAGGTACTTTATAAAAGTCGTTGACGAGGATGGAAGTTACCAGATAGAGGCAAAGGAATACGAGTAACGGGCTTAATGCCCACCAGTTTCCGGGACGGTCTTTATGTATTTTTTCTTCAGTCATAAATGAACGTTGGGTATTTGTTTTATTCTAAAATCAAAATAGCGATGCAAAAGTAGTGTTTTTCACAGGAAGTGGCAAAAAGGAAGTCGAAAGAAGGCATTATTTCATTGATCTTTCTATAGATGAGGGAGACACTCCATAGAAAAAAAGTATAACCTGTTCCTACTATTGATAAGTAGGGCAGGTTCTTTTTATTATTTCTTATTGATTTAAGCGCAAGGGATGTGTGAACCAGAAACGGCTGCCGACTCCTATTTCGGATTCGGCACCGATAGTGCCGCCAAGATGTTCGATGATACTTCTGCAAATAGATAGACCTAAGCCCGTGCCTTTTGAAAAAGAGTTGAGTTTTACAAATCGGTCGAACACCTGATCTACTTTATCGGGCGCAATCCCCATACCTGTGTCTGTGACAGCGAATTCTATCTCGTTACTTTCTGCTTTATGGCGATATTCCAATATAATCTGCCCTTCATTCGTAAATTTGAGAGCATTATTTATGAAATTGGTAATAACCTGCATTAAACGCTTTTTGTCTGTGTAAATATAATATTCAGGTAAATCCGGAGCCAGCAAAACGGGTACGGGTTTATCTTCTTTTATATCATAATTGCGCATTATATCTTCGCAGAAGCTCTTGATATCCAGGTGATCCATGGTGAAGTCGAGTGTTCCGGCTTCTATTTTCGATAAATCGAGAATATCGGAAATCAACTGCAAAAGAAGTTCTGTGTTTTCCTGCATAATGTCAACATAATCCTGACGTTCTTTTTTGTCGTCCGATTCAACCAACAGACTTGCAAAACCAACAATCGCATTTAGCGGAGTGCGGATTTCGTGACTCATGTTAGCGAGAAAGGCTGATTTTAAGCGGTCCAGATTTTCTGCTTTTTCTTTGGCTACTCTTAGTTCTTCTTCAATCGTTTTTTGATGGTTGATATCGACACTGGTTATAACATGTGCTATTTGTCCGTCAATCCAGGCAAATGCTGCGCTGAATACCCGGAACCAACATTTGTCAAACGGGCGTTGGTAGTCCCAGGAGTAGACTTTGGTAGGTTGCCCGTTTTCGTCAATCAAATGTTTTTTAGGACAAAATTCACATTCTCCGGTTTTATCTTTATAAAGAGCCTGCCAGCATTTTTTTCCTTCAAAATGTTCGATGCCTCCATAAGGAGCGGCCATAGATTCATTGACATATAGCATATCATGAGAATCAAAAGAGTTCACATAAATGTCAACTCCCATATTATTCATGATGCTGCTTAATGTCTTGCTTGCCCGCACTTCTCTTTCTTTATATTCCCGCACTGCTATTTCTTTGGAGAGGGAGCCTAAAATGAGATGAATCACTTGAAGTTCTTCGTCGGTGAAGGATATTGCATGTTCTCTGTCTCCAAATCCGATAAATCCGATAATTTTCCCTTCGGAGTCTTGAATTTGCCGGATTAGTAATGAGTCGACTTTATAAAAATCCACGATGTCTACATCATTCCATGAAGTATTTTGGTTTCTGCAAGCATAAAAAGGTTTGTTCTTTCCATTTATACGCGCAGCATGTTGATTGGTCATTTCGCTGATTTCAAAACGTTGTCGCAGGATGTTGTCGCTATTTCCGACAGTTTCCTTTAGATAAAAGTAGCGAAATCCATCAGTTTGGTAAATGAATCCTCTTTTAAAACCGTAGTATTCGCAAATATCTGTCAGTGATTCTGTGATTTTGTTTTCAATAGATTCACAGCCATTCAACCTTTCTAAAAAATGAAGTAAAAATGCATTGTAATTTTCTTTCTCTCTGGTCATATTGTTTTAGGCATCTTTAGTTAGATAAACTCAAAATGAGTATGCTGTTCATCTCTTTCAAATCTTCAAGCTGCTAATATACGGACTTTTTAAGAATGAAGAATACTGTTTTTGTTTTTTCATAATGTTCCGTTTTTCTTTATTATAGTACGGAAAGAGAATAGGATAGAGAGGATATATTTTTTATGGGTGTATGGATGTTGTATGTTTGTTGAAAATTATTAAAGTTGGGCGTGTAGTTGTGTTGTTGTTTTGATGATTTGTAAATGTTTGATTACTAGTGTGGTATGTTTATCATTTTTCCTTTTAAACCAACAAGTCGTTCCTTTAAAAGAAACGACTTGTTGCACACCGAGAAACGCATCGTTTCTTTTATTTAAAGGAACATACCTTTCCATCTTGGGATGTGTAGATTTATGTTATAATGTTTATATTTATTGTTTTGTATCTACACTGTAGGCATTATTTTAATGCTTCAATTATATGTGGTAACATTGTCCAAATGGTATTTTCATCTTGAGCGGTGAAGAAGTTACCATCTATCTCTGATTTCTCATCGGTAGCTGTTCCGTTTTGAATAGCTGGCTTGGCTAATGGGTGAACTGCTACTTTTTTCCCTTTGGTTATACCGGTAAAGTCAAACATCATTGCACCGGCACAATGTCCAATCATAATTTTCCCTTTATCCCCGAACGTTTTAATGACTTGCATCAAATCTACATTATAAGGCTTATCGGCATTCTGCTGAAATACAGGCACTGCATCGCCACAAGAGAAAACGAGTGCGTCAAACTCATCTTCGTGTCCCTTCAAATTAGCAATCACATCATCCACTGTCAGGCTGATTCCTGAATTTGTTTTAATCTCCTTCGTATCCGATACGGCAAATACTTTATATGAAATGCCATTCTCGAAAAATGCTTCCAAATATTGGAATAGTCCACAACCATTTACCGGATTCACTGCTAAAACTGCAACTTTCTTTGCCATAATCATAATTATTTAAATGAAACAATAGTTATTATTAGTAAGTTTATTACTTTTGTGATGCAAATGTATCTTTCTTATTTGAGAAATGCAATAACGTACTTGAAAATAAGGAAGTTACATAGAGGTAACTATTGCTGAAGCTCAATAAAATACAAAACGTTAAAGAATGAAAAACTTTCATCCGACGGGGAATTGTCCGATAAGAGATGTGCTTAGCCGCTTGGGAGATAAGTGGTCGATGCTGGTGCTTATTACGCTGAACGCAAATGGAACTATGCGTTTTAGTGATATCCATAAAACGATAGAAGATGTCTCTCAAAGAATGTTGACTGTTACATTGCGTACTTTGGAATCAGATGGATTAGTTGAACGGAAAGTGTATGCTGAAGTACCTCCCCGTGTGGAGTATTGCCTGACAGATACAGGCGGTACATTGATTCCTCATATTGAAGGACTGGTGGGATGGGCCTTGGAGAATATGAGTACTATTTTGGACCATAGACAAATGAATCAGCAACATTAATGACAACGAAAGAAATGAATGAGATAGAGACTGAACTGATTATGCTCGGAACGGGTAATGCTACTGTAACCAAATGCTATAATACTTGTTTTATCCTTAAAACGAAAGAGACAGTGCTGTTGGTTGATGCAGGGGGGGGAAATGGAATTTTAAATCAGTTGGAAAAAGTGGATGTGCCTATTGACAGTATACATGATATGTTTGTGACGCATGCTCATACCGATCATATACTGGGAGCTGTCTGGATGATACGTATCATTGCGCAGTGGGCATCCAATGGACACTATTCCGGTAGGTTTCGTGTGTATGGACACGATAAAGTATTGATGGTGTTGGATCAAATATGCCGCATGACGCTTCCTGTTTCGGTTATAGGAGCTATCAATAAGTATGTTGAGTTCTGTGACGTCAAACATGGTGATACTCTCCGGCTCGGAGACTTGAATGTACAATTTTTCGATATTGCCTCCACTAAAGAAAAACAATTTGGCTTCCGGGCATTATTGCCTGATGGAAAGTCTCTGGCTTGTTTGGGAGATGAACCATATAATGAGCAAAACCGTGCGTATGCTGAAGGAGTAGACTGGTTATTGTGTGAAGCATTCTGTTTATATGCGGACCGTGAACGTTTTAAACCTTATGAAAAACATCATAGTACGGCACAGGATGCAGGCAGGCTGGCACAACAATTGGGAGTAAAGAATTTATTGTTATATCACACGGAGGATAAGACGTTGGAAACTCGCAAGAAGTCTTATACAGAAGAAGCATCCCGGGAGTTTTCCGGAATGGCGTATGTACCTGATGATTTGGAGAAAATACTTCTGTAGAAAGAGGTCTTTAACATGAGGAGGAGATCAAAGTTGAATAGCCAACTCATTATCAATAATGTCTTGTTCTATATTCTTCTCTTTTATTTATTTCCGAAATGTGATTTCTCCTGCCCACGGTATTTCATGATTTCATAAATATCATTATCCCGATCCCACCAAGCATGATGATGATAGCATTGATAATCATTCCGACTCTCAATCCTTTTTCACCGAATACGTCATATAGCCACAGGAGAAAATTGAATCTTCCGTTGCGTTGTCCCGTCATGTCAAATATCCATTCCCATCGGCGAATAGCCCCGATAAGAACTAAAGCTCCCAAAGCGACGAGGATTAAACCGCCACTTGTTGGTGTCAGGTTGCTAAAAAAATCTTGTTCTTTTTCCATGTTTGTTATTTTAGTTTTATTGTTTAACTAACAATGTTTAGCAGTGTGCTACTTTAAACCACGTACTGTTTGGTTAGTAACTTTTTTAATGCTAACGTTTCTCAATACTACAATATAAGAGTCAAAAGTCATTCCATTAATTTCTTCTTCATATCCGTTAGCATCAACCACACTTCTAAGAAGGCTTGAAACAGGAATTAGAAATTGAGGATTGGCTGCAGATGGCTTATATTTTGTATAAATCGCATTTATTTGATGGACTGTTCCTTGTAAAATATGTAATCCATCACTCGTTTCATAATGTGCATTGTATATGTATTCTATTGTTTGGTTGACGTCAGTTAGTGTTTTATTGAAAGTAAAAACATCCCATCTAACCATATCGTTTATACTGAATGGCTGACCGCAACATTGCATCTGCCATCCTTCATAAAGTACTGTGTAGTAATTTTCCATATGTTTTATTTTTTATTGGTTGCTTAATAGTGGGTAACTAATTACCATTTTGGACTATTGAGGTGTGCATTATAATAAGTTTTTCGTATCAAAACCCAATTCATCTAAGACTTCTAATTGTTCCTTTTGATATTCAGGAGTTCCTGTGTGAATCATTTTCTTGTTTATAATATAGCTTTTAGGATATTCTTCATAATATTCCATTAAAAATGCTGGAATATTTTCATGTCTATTGAAAATATGTGAAATCATTCCAGCCTTGACCAAATTTATGAAATTCTTCTTATTGCATTCATGTATCAGCCCATCTTGAGAGATAATGCATTGATTAAGAAAAAAAATCCTATTAAAATTAGCAAAATGTGCCAAGTCAGGACGTTGCCAGCGTTTAATGTCTGTTTTATCAGGAGAAGGGATTACTTTTTCCCATATGCCTCGTTTCACAGGAAAAGAATTGCAAATAAGATAGAGATGATAAGGAGTTTGAGAGAATGTTTCTTCGTTTAATTCACCTTTCAATGGGGCAAAAACTCCATAACAATCTTTTGTTAGAAGTCTTGCATAATAAGTTCCCTTATTTTTGCCATCAATTTTATAGATTGCTCCTAATTCATATCTTGCCATAATTCTTTTATTTATTTTATTATAGTGTCCGGCGGTATTTCTTTCTTACCTATTCTGCTGTTTGTTTACTATTATTATGCCATGTGTCATTAATCTTTTTTCTGTTATGTCGATTGCCAATAACCGGCAATGATATTTTCCACAATGTTATTATCCTGTTTGGCATACAAATATAATGCGCCATAACAGAAAGGATAATTACCTTTCAGTAGTCCATCAAGAGGATAGCCGTCTTCATCTATTTGCATATAAAAAGAATATCCATCTTTTTCTAGCTGATCATAATAGAATTTTTTATTTTGTACTAAGCGGGGGATACCACCCAGCTTTACCAGGAAAGGCTCATTTCCCGTTTCAGTATCACAACATTCTTTATAAAGGATAATATCATGTTTTATAATTGCCGGATGTTGTAGCTCTGTTTTTGTACCTTCCGAAGAAATATCATGTTCAATAACCTTGATTGCACAATCGGGGTACCTATTCTTGCATAGATAGATCTCCCAATCTTCAGGTAGAAAAATAGATATTTGTCTTTGCTTATTAGGTAATATTAAAGTCATATAAAAGAGATAACCTGTAAAAGAAGTATCCTCTTCACCACAATAAGCAGGTGGACATCCTCCAATCCAACCCAAAGACGGTTGGTCAGTTGGGGCAAGGATTGCTTTATATAAGAGACATTTTTCTAGTTCCATATTTTTTGTTTACTTGGTTAATAATATCCGGTAGTGTGCAGCATTATGTTGTTAGCTGTTTGCTATCGTCCAATTCCCTTTTTGCTTTTATAAATAGCTCCATTAACCTATCAGCAAACTCCTCATTCTCAAAATGTTTGAATTCATGCCAGCAAACAATCGTTATCGGTGCTTCTTCTAGTACGTTTTTTATGCAATTCAAAGCCCAACTTTTATTATCTGCATTATACCAGTCTTTTTCAATCTCTTCTGATACTCTTGCGGTAATTTTATCCAAATTCTTACCGATTAATAGATGTTTATCATCTATAGGTGGGATGATATGCTCTAATTCACATTCTTTGAAATTGATGAATTGCATCGTTGCCAATGAAAAATCGATATTCTTCATGATTACTTTAGAAGCATCAAGGATATTCTCCATTTTTGTATGTTTCTTAATCCGGAAGATAACTTGTTCTGCTTTATCTGAAGTTTGATACTGTGTGATTTCCTCTTTTCTCATTCTCTGTATCATAAAATCATCTATCAAACCTACAAAGCGAACATTTTCCATATAAAGACAATATATTATGTAACTTTTTATCTTGCAGTTCTCAAATACGGTATTTGTTATATATGAAGCGTTTGTGATTTTACCTAATTTACATTTGACAAAAGTGCAATTATTCTGCCCACCGCCCCAAGCTCCGAGGTAGGTAGCAGACAAATTGACTCTTGTAAATGTGCAGTTTTCAAAGAAACAGCACCAAAATCTGGTATGTCCGCAAATTGTTTTATTGAAGATGCAATTACGGAAGTTCACGTTCTTAAAAACGACTTCGGTGATATCCGACTTTGTGAAATCATAATCCACAAAATCCATATTCTCAAATTTTGCATCTTCCGCTATTTTTAAGCCTTTGTATTCAGTGTTCATTTTCTGTCTTATTTTGCGGGTGATAATGTTCGGCAGCGTATGCTTTTGGAGGTGTGCTGTTTGTTAGCAATACATTATGAATGTTTGCAATGCAGAACCTAATACTTTTCCCACAATTCATTGATATTGGAACGTCTGACTTTTTCTCCTTCTCTCAAATCAGGCAAAGAAAGTAGAGTTTTATCATGTTCGATAATTTGTTCTATTGAAACAATATAAGCATCATCTTCTTTAATTGTATATGCATGAAAACATAGCCAATCACCATCATCATCGTATATAACATTAGTTATTGGTTTATTTTCAATCATAACTTGCTTTGAAGTTATAACTGGCTTCAGCTTTTCTTCATTAATTATTTTCATAACTTTCTATTATTTAATTATTATTGCTAGTGTTAAGTTGCTAACTGATTTTAGACAGTTTGCTATCATTTAGTTAATATAGGGCTAAATCTCGCACAGTGTTATTTTTCCAAATAAAGCTGAAACAATAATCCAAATCGTCTGTGGTAAATGTGATTTCCCAGCTATCGTTGTACTTGACGGATGCTTTTATTTCTTCCGGATAAAATCTATTCTGCCACGAAATATATGCTTCTTCTTTATGTGCCAATCGGCTTTCATTAGGTAATAAACTTTCCACTCGGGCAATCACTGATTTCCAATCCTCCAACAAGGCCTGTAAATCCAATAACTGTTGTGACAAAGGAGCTGAAGCATCTCCTTCTAACCAAATCACAGTTTCCGCCGAATATGATGGTAACTGTACTGTGCTCCACCAGGTGTAGTGCTCATTCTGCCACCAATCACAAACCTTAGAGTGAAAGATTCCCAAATCTTTTACTACATATTCTGGCTCACCCGATAATCATTGGGGGTATGCATAAATCTTAGCCAGTCTAAAGA